>PMKN01000023.1 GCA_003158675.1 Chloroflexota bacterium
TTCTGGAAGCCGGTGGCGAGGTGGATCTCGGCGCACCCGGTGGCCGGGAACTTGTGGAACATGTCGTCCGGCAGCGTGCTCGCGCCGTGCTGGACCGCGCCGGAGAGGCCGTAAGAGCGCGCGACCGCAGACAGCTCGGTCAGGACGCCGAAGTCGAGTGCGACTTCTGCCACGCCGCCGTCCGCGAGAGGAGTGCCGCCATGGCTGGTGCCGGTCTGGACGGAGACCTTCGAGAGGCCGATGGCACCGTTGGCGCGGGCATCGAGTTCCTTGCGGTAGCCGTCGAGATAGGCCTTGAGCTCGTCCGGAGTGGAGTTCTTCTTGCCGACTTCGCCGATCTCGCCGCCGACGCTCACGGTCACGCCGTCGGTCTCGAGCGAGCGAATGAGAGCCGTCAGCTCGGCCGCCCGCAGGTAGTTCTGGCGCTGCTGCTCGTCGAGGGCCGCGAACGAAAGGTCGACCAGCGTCGAGCTGTCGATGTCGATGTTCCGGTAGCCGGCGGCGATGGCGTCGCGGCAGCCCTTGCGGATCTCGTCGGTCATCTTCTCGGGATCGGCCGCGTACTTCTTGGCGTTGAACTGATAGTGGTCGCCCTGGATGAAGACGGGGCCCTTCCAACCGGCGGCGATGGCGCCCGCCAGGACACTGGTCGCGTATTCGAAGACCCGCTGGAAGGTGTAGGTCTGCTCGGACCGGGCCAGCTCGAAGATGACGGCGGCCGAGTCGTTCTTCTTGGCCGTCTCGAGGATCACGCGGGCCATGTCGAACGTCTGGGCGCGCAGGTTGATGGCGGGGACGGTCATCCCCTGGTACTCGTTGCGGGAGCGGGCTTTGTACAGCTCCTGGATGCTCGCCGAGCGAGCGCCGGTGGCCTGGCTGGCCTCCCAGATGATCCAGCGGGCGGCCTCGACGGTGGCCTCATCTTGGCTGAACGTGGCGGTCCAGGCCAGGTCGTAGATGGCGCGCGTCCGGAGGCCTACCTCGTCAATGACGACGAGCCGCTCTCCCTCGATGCGCGCGATGCCGTCGATGGCGGCGAGGAGCTCCTTGACGGAGCCGGCAACCTTGGGCATTGCGATTCTTCTCCTGAGGGTCTCCGGGCTCGACACGCGCTGAGAAGCGCGCCGACCGACCGGGAGATGTCAACCAGTGGCCCGAGAATGTTACACGCCTCCAAGATCCGTCTGCCCTGCCGCATGGACCCTCCCGCCCGGCCGACCGGATGGCTCGCCTCGGGTCGGTCGGACCGCCGTCCCGACTTCAGGCGCGGGCCGCCGAAGCGGCGTCGATGATCGCCCTGATACGCCTCAGCAGTTCTGTCGGCGCGTACGGCTTCTCAATCAGTTCGACCCCGGCGGGCAGCTCGCCTGTCTTGGTCATCTCTTCGGCCGAGTAGCCGGACGCATAGAGAACCGCGGCCTCGGGATGAGAGGCTCGAGCCTGTTCGACGACACGCGGGCCCCGCGTATCGGGGAGCATGACGTCGACCAGCAGCAGATCGATCCGCTCGGAATGAGACCGCAGGATGGCCTGGGCCGAGGCGCCGCGGTCGGCGAGGAGAACTCGATAGCCGTTCATGGTCAGGACGCGGCGTCCAAAGGCCCCCACCGCCGGGTCGTCCTCGACGACGAGTATCGTCTCATGGCCACGGTCGGGGTCGGAGGCCGGCTCGACAACCGCTTCAATCTTGGCCTCGTGCGGCTCGACCACCTCCGGCAGTTGGACCTCGATCGTCGTCCCCAGGCCCAGACCGGAATAGAGCGCGACCTGACCGCCCGACTGGACGACGAAACCCTTCACCATCGCCAGGCCCAGGCCCGTCCCCGAGCCCACGGGCTTGGTAGTGAAGAAGGGATCGAAGACCTGCGAATGCAACTCCGGTGGAATCCCCGCGCCGGTGTCGGCAACGGAGATCACCACCCACCTGCTCGCCTCACCGCCCTCCGGTCCCGGGAGGATCCGCCGCTCGGTAGAGATGGTCAGGCGCCCGCCGCCCGGCATCGCGTCACGGGCGTTCGAAGCCAGGTTGAGTATTACGCGCTCCAGGCCGCCAGGATCCACCTTTGCCATCGCCTGCTGCGCCCCCGACGCGATGACGACCGCGATGTTCTCCCCGAGGATAGGGACCAGCATCGGCCGGATCGCGCCGATGAGCGAGGTCACGTCCACAACCTGGGGCTGGAGCGTCGACCGCCGGGAGTAGGCCAGCAACTCCCGCGTCAGGTCCGCGGCCCGCTTCGAGGCGCGGAGGATGGTCTCGGCCGCCTCGACGGTATCAGGCTCCTTGGACCCACTCGCGATCAGCGAGGCGAAACCGCCGATGGCAGTCAGGCTGTTGTTGAAGTCGTGGGCTACGCCACCGGCCAATCGACCGACCGCCTCCATCTTCTGCGCCTCGCGGAGCTGCTCTTCGATCGCCAGGGCCGCCGTCACGTCGACCGCCTGGAGGCCGACCGACATCGGCCTGCCGTCGCCGTCGGGCAGGGCGCCCCCGTACAGGCGCACCCTGACTATCTGACCGTCGCGGCGCCTCAGTTTCACGAGTTCGTGGTCCAGTGGATGGCCGCGTCCGGCTCGGGCGAAGACCCGTCCGATGGCCCATCGATCGCTCGAATACAGGTCCGACGGGACCGGCCGGCCGACCAGCTCGGCCTCCGACCAGCCGACCAGCTCCGCCGCGGCCGGGTTCCAGAGCTGAACCAGCCGATCCAGCCCCACGACGACCGTTGGCAGTGGCGAACTGACTACGAGCGTGGACAGGAGGTCGGCGGAACGCCGGGCCGACTCCTCGGCGGCTCGCAATGCTGTGACATCCTCTCCGAGGCTGGCCACACCCGCGATCTGGCCTCCGGCATCGCGGCGCACCACGTGGCTCCATCGGACCAACCGCACGTCTCCGGACTTGGTCAGGATCGTGCTCTCGCGCCGGCGCATTTCGGGCTGTCCGGGTACCGTCAGCCGCCAGTTGGCGCGGCGATCCTCGCGGCGCTCCGGTGTGGCGAAGGTATCCCACCAATCCGCCCCGAGAGCCTCCTCGCGCGTCCAACCGGTCAACTTCAGGGCGTAATCGTTGATGAAGCTCACCCGCGAGTCGCGATCCACGTGAACGCCGACCAGCTCCACGCCGTTGAACAGGTCGCTGACGCTTGCCTCCGCCTCGGCCGCCGCGGTCAGCGCCCGAAGACGCCGCGCATCGAGGTGCCACAGCATGGCGAGCGCGAGGGCATCGACGATTACGAATGCAGGTATGACCACCAGCGCCGACGGGGCAACCGTGTCGCTAATCCGCAGCACAGCGACCGTGACTCCCGCCGAGCTTGCCACCCACGCCCCGACGTATGGGACCTCGAGCAGTGAATCGGGGAGGTTCCGCGCGGCAACGGCCACGCCGACAAGCGGCACAGCGACGATGAAGGGCAACGCCACGGGCGGCCCCGCACCCAGGAGAGCGGCCTCCACCATCAGCATGCCGACTGCCGCAAGGACCGCCTTCGACCCGAGCCAACGGCTCGACACGATCGTGACGAGCGCCAGCAGCGGCAGCAGGAAATATGTGATCAGTTCGAGGGGGTTCTGCTTGGCGGGATCCTCGGCAACGTAGCCCCACAAGCCTGCGGCAAGGCACAGGAGACCCAGGCCGGTGCCCGGGATCAGCGGGTGCGCGGCGAGGAACTTTGCGATTCGAGCCCGGGGCAGGCGCACGAAGCATTCACCTCGTCACTTGGACTCCCCCGGCAGGATTCAGTCGTGTCAGTGTATCGGAGGTCTCGGTGCGACCTCATCCCCCAAGTTGCGGAGTTCGGGCCCGGTTGTGGTTCGGCTCAGAGCGCGCTCAGCTCAGCGCCTTAACCGCCTCACGCTCGATGGCCAACCCCTTCTGGTGTCGGGCGAAGAATTCGGCGAAACCCTTCACGTCGCTCGGGTCGGGGTTGACGGGCGTGCCGATGCTCCCGGCGATGCGCTCGTCGAGGTAGTCGGGCAGCGACTGTGTGGCGTCAGATCGGAGCATGTAGCTCGCCAACACGGCCATCCCCCACGCCCCGCCCTCACCGGCGGTGGCCGGGATGCTGACGGGGACGTTGAGCGCGGCGGCCATCATGCGCTGCCCGGTATCGCCGCCTTTGAAGAACCCGCCGTGCCCGCGGATCCCTTCGATGACCACTCCCTCCTCCTCGGTCAGGATGTTCATCCCGGTCCGCATCGCGCACAGCGATGCGAAGAGCATCGCCCTCACGAAGTTCTCGAGAGTGAACTGGCTGTCATGCTTGCGGACGAACAGCGGCCGGCCCTCGGTAAAGCCGGTCATGTGCTCACCTGAGACGTAGTTGATGGAGAGCAGCCCGCCCGCATTCGGATCGCCCTGCGCGGCCAGAGGCAGGAGCTTGCCATACAGGTCGTCGAGCGTGACCTCGCCGCCCAACGCCTTTGCGACCTGGCCGAAGAGCGCAATCCACGCGTCCAGGTCGGAGGACCCGTTGTTGGAGTGGGCCATGGCCACCGGCTTACCGTCGGGCGTGAGCACGATGTCGATTTCTTCGTGGACGCGCGACAGGCTCTTCTCCAGCACGATCATCGCGAACACGGACGTGCCGGCGGAAACGTTCCCCGAGCGCGGGCGCACGGCGTTTGTGGCAACCATTCCGGTGCCCGCATCACCCTCGGGAGGACACAGTGGGATACCCGCGCGAAGCTTGCCCGAAGGGTCGAGCAGCCTTGCGCCTTGGGCAGTAAGCTTCCCGGCCGGGCGGCCTGCGGGAAGGACGGCGGGGAGAACGTCCCGGAACTGCCAGCCCAGCTTGCACGGCGCAATCAGGGCCTCGAACTTGGCCATCCGTGCAGCATCGAAGTCGCCCGTTTCCGGGTCGATGGGGAACAACCCCGAGGCCTCACCCACACCCATGGTGTGCTCGCCGGTGAGCTGCCAGTGGACGTATCCGGCCAGCGTGGTGAGATGGGCAATCCGCGACACGTGCGGCTGCCCTTCGAGGATCGATTGGTACAGGTGAGCGACGCTCCATCTCTGCGGCACGGCGAAATCGAGGAGCGGAGTCAGCTCGGCGCAGGCCCTGCCCGTGATGTTGTTCCGCCACGTGCGGAACGGCACCAGCAGCTTCCCCTCGAGGTCCAGTACCACGTACCCGTGCATCATGCCGCTGAAGCCCATGGCTGCGACATTCGTCAGATCCAGGGCGTAACGGGCGCGCACGTCCTGTACGAGCGACGCGTAGCAGTCGGCCAGGCCCCCCCAGACGTCCGCCATGTCGTACGTCCAGATGCCGTCCTTGAGCTGGTTCTCCCAGGCATGCGAGCCCGACGCCAACGACGTCGTGTCGGGCGCGATGAGGGACGCCTTGATACGTGTCGAGCCGAACTCGATTCCGAGGAATGCGCCACCCGACCGGATCAGCTCCGCCGCACCACCGTGTTGCTGGTTCACCTGAACCTCCTCGGCCTGGCCTGGCCGTCACGATTCCACAATGGCGACCGCCGGAGCCGGTGGCCCCAGATCGCGACTCAGCGGTTCCCCTGCCCGTAGTAGGCGTTCGGGCCGTGTTTGCGCAGGTAATGCTTCTCCGCCAGGTGGGACGGGATCGGCTCTACGTTTGGATTGAGCGCGAACGTCTGGCGGGCCATGTTGGCGACCGCTTCCAGCGCGGTGGCGTTTGCCACCGCGTCGTCGGCGTCGTGGCCCCACGTGAACGGGCCATGGGAAGCGACCAGGGCGGCCGGCATCTCGGTGGCACTGAGGCCCAGATTCTTCAGTGTCTCGATGATGACGGCGCCCGTCTCATACTCGTAGGCGCCGCGCACTTCAGCCTCTTTGAGCTGGCGAGTTACGGGCACGGCGCCGTGAAAGTGATCCGCGTGGGTTGTGCCCAGCGCCGGGATCTCTCGATGTGCCTGTGCCCACGCGGTCGCCGCAGTCGAATGGGTGTGGACCACCCCCCCGACCTCGGGAAAATGCTGGTACAGGATCAGGTGCGTTGGAGTGTCGGACGATGGGCGGAGGTCCCCCTCAATCACCCGGCCGTCCTCGAGCGATACAACCACCAGCTGCTCGGGGCGGAGCACGTCGTACGGCACGCCGCTCGGCTTGATGACCAGAACCCCGGCCTCGCGGTCGACGCCGCTTGCGTTTCCGAAGGAGAGGGTCACAAGTCCGGCGCGCACCAGCCCTTGATTGGCGCGCCAGACTTGCTCGCGAAGATCGGCATAGGAGAGCGGCACTAACTCAGCTCCTGATTGGCTAACTCGAGCTCTGCGTCCGGCTGGCTAGCGCAGGCCCCGAGCCAGGTGGTAGTACGCCTCGTTCCAGCGAAGCTCCTTCTTGAACCCCGCGACTGTGGTGTTGGCGTCGATCAGCAGGAACTCGACCCCCGCCATCTCGGCGAAGTCGGTGAGCACCTCGGCGCCAACCGCGCGCGTGAGGACCGTGTGGTGCGAGCCCCCGCCTGTGAGCCAGCACTCCGCCGACGTCGAGAGATTGGGGCGGGGCTTCCAGACGGCGCGACCAACGGGCAGCTTGCCCATAGGTTCGTTCGGCGGCACGAGGTCGATCTCGTTTGCCATGATGCGGAAACGATCGCCCATGTCCATCAAGGCGACGACGGTCGCCGGGCCGGTGGCCGCGTCGAAGACGAGACGGACCGGGTCGCTCTTGCCGCCGATAGACAGCGGATGGATCTCACATGAGGGTTTCTTGTCGGCGATCGTCGGGCAAACCTCGAGCATGTGGGCACCCAGTATCTTCTGGTCCGTGGGATCGAGGTGGTACGTGTAGTCCTCCATGAAGGAAGTGCCGCCAGGCAGGCCTCTGGCCATCACCTTGACGAGTCGGGTCATAATCGCGGTCTTCCAGTCGCCCTCGGCACCAAAGCCGTACCCGTCGGCCATGAGCCGCTGCGCCGCGATGCCGGGGAGCTGCTTGAGGCCATCGAGATTCTCGAACGTGTCCGTGATGGCACCAAAGCCACCGGCGACCATGAAGTCACGAAGTGCGATCTCAATTCGAGCTGCCTCGAGCAACGATTCCCGCTTGGCGCCGCCCGCACGCAGTGAAGGCACGACGGAGTAGCTGGCTTCGTAGTCTCTGACCAGAGCGTCGACCTTGCTGTCCTCTACTGCCCGAACCGCCTCGCTCAGGTCGCTCACGCTGAACCCACTGACCGCCACGCCAAACTGCATCTGGGCGGATACCTTGTCGCCCTCGGTCACGGCTACGTTGCGCATGTTGTCGCCGAAACGGGCNNCATGTTGTCGCCGAAGCGGGCCAGGCGCAGGTGCTTCGCTTCGTACACACCACACGCCGCGCGACTCCATGCGCCAATCCGATGTTGGACTCCGGCATCTTGCCAGTGACCTGCAACCGTCTTGCGCGCCAGCCCGNNGCCGCCTGGTTGAGGTTCATGAAGTCCATATCGATCTCCGTCCAGGGGAGATCGCGGTTGAACTGAGTGTGGAGGTGAAGCAACGGCTTAGTGAGTGCCTGTAGACCCGCTATCCACATCTTCGCGGGCGAGAATGTGTGCATCCAGGTGACGACGCCCACGCACTTGTCCGTGGCGCTGGCCTCGATGCATGTCGCGAGGATGGCCTCTGGGTTCTTCACGACCGGCTTCCAGACCACCCGAACCGGAATGGCATCCGCCTTGTCGAGCCCCGCCGCGATCGTCGCAGAATTCTCCGCAACCTGACGAAGTGTTTCCTCGCCGTACAGATCCTGACTCCCGGTCAGGAACCAAACTTCGAACTCGCCCAAGGGCTTCAAGTCAACTACTCCCAAACTATCTGACGACAACAGTCCATTCACGGCCAAGCCTACCCGCCATCCCTAGCGTGGTCTCCCACCGAACCAAGAGCACCGATCATCCTCGCTGCTCCCGTACGCTGCCAACCGAGGAGAACACGCGTCCGTCATCCACGCAAACTTGACGACGACTACTTGTCCGAGATGTCAATCACATGATCCACAAAGTACTTTGTCTGCTTGGTCTCCACAGGAACGAGGATGTACAAGCCTTTCACGCCAGCAGGCGCAGTTACAGTCGTCGCCCACGTCGCATCACCGTTCACCCCATTTGCCGCACTTGGCGTGATCGGAGCGTTTGCAAGATGCGGACTAAGGTATGGACCATAGAGGATCCCGTCGTCACCGATCACCGGAGGAACGCCGATATGAATGAAGTTGTTGTATGCGGTTGGGTTACTGCACTCCCACGCGAACTTGAGTCCTGTCGCGGTCCGTTCCACGCCCGTAAGCTTGACCGTGAAGCCGTTGATCCCGTCGATCGCGTCGCCCACCTTACTCAACTTGACACTGTCAACGCTAGTTGCGATCGGATACTTCGTATCGCTAGCGACCTTGTCAAGGTTGACTTCCATGACGGCAGTGACATATGTCGAAGGCACATAGTAATTCCACTGACCCGTCATGTATCTATAGCTGATGGCCAGCTTTTGCCCGGCGGCAGGAGCGACACCGGCGCACTCCACGGATAACAGGTTCGTGGTCGGAGCATCGTTCGATCCGGAGGTGTAGCCCCGCATGACGAAGCCAGCGGGCAAGAACCATCCGCCGTTCTCGACGAACACCGACGTTCCGACCGTAACCTTCCCGCAGTCCGAAGTCTTACCGGACGAGTCGGCCACCTTCGCCGTACTGGCTCCAACGTCCATCGCACTCCAGTCGTTCGTGTTGTTTACGATGGACAGGTCGACGTGAAGCGACCCGTTCGCGGTCGAGACTCCGTTTGCGATGCCAGCCCAGCCATTGCCTGTGACCGGTGTCGGCGAGTCATAAGAGATCGGCGGAACGATGTAGTCGCAGCCAGCGGCCACGATCCCGAGCAAGATGATCGCGACCAGGGACCTTTGCACACCCATCTTGTGATCGCCTTTCATCACTGGTTGCCAGGATACAAGATGGCGGCCAGATCCCCGATCATCGGCCAATAGTTGGCGGGTGCGACCGTTCCGCCGTCGACAGCTTCGACCGACTTGGTCACCCCGTCCTGCTTGACCACGGTCGTGTAGTCGAAGCACGCCGCGCACGGTGTGTGATGCGAACTGAAGAACTGAGTAGTGAAGAACCCGTAGTTCGTGATCTTAGTCAGCAGGGCTCCAACCTGGTCGGACGTAATATTCGTATCCTTGACGTTGTTTGCACCGAAGTCCGACACAATTCGTCCGTCGGGATAGATCGCATAGACCTCGTCTATGCACGAGGTGCCGCCGTTTCGTTCCAGAACGATGACTGCGTCACCTGCAACCAGAGAGTTCACCTCGTCGGTTCGCTGTGGCTGCAACGTGCAAGCCACGTGGGAAGTTGATGGGAAGACCTTGGGAATCACTACGTTCACGCTGACCATGAGGAGAGCGACAACCGCAACGGCCGAGGCGGCATAGCGGACGCTCTTGCGTTTGTACCAGATCGGCGGCACATGCCGGACACGCTTCCCTCCGCGCGCACGACCAATCACCGCTGCGTTCCACGCAGCGACGAGGCTCTGAATGCCGATGAAGAGCAGCATCAGTCCGCCGATAAAGATGTAGACCAGGTAAGAACTCAGGGTGCCGTTGTACTGGATCAAGAGCTGGATCAGAGCCGTCACCATGGCTCCGAACAGGGCGCCGAAGAGGAATCCTTCACCTCCGGTCAACGCCACACCCCCGATCACGACCGCCGCAATCGTCGTCAACTCAAAGCCTGTGCCGTGCGTGCCGTGGCCGGACCCAACGTAGATGCTGTAAAGGATTCCCGCCATCGCGGAACAGAAGCCGCTGATTACGTACACAAGCACCTTGGTGCGATCGACGGGCAAACCCATGAGGCGAGCCGATACCTCGTTCGACCCATTACCTCCGCCCATCGCATAGACTGTCCGGCCAAATCGTGTGAAGTGCAGAATGAAGAGCCCGACCACGAACACGGCCATCGCGACGACGACCAGGTAGGTGATGAAATCGCCCTTCTTCGTGACCGGATCGGCCAGTCCGGGGATCAGGATGTGAGTCCCGCTCAGCGCCGAGTAGGTGGAATCGTGAATCCGCACCTCTGCGTCGCTGATAACGTAGCAGAGCCCCCGGCCTAACCACAGACCGGCCAGAGTGGCGATGAACGGTTGCACCTTCAAGTAGGTGATGAAGAGGCCCATCACGAGCCCGAACAGGCAACCCATCAACAGCACGACCGGGAAGATCACCCATGGACTCCAGCCCATGTTGAGGAGCGACGCCGCTACAACCGTAGTGAGAGCCAGGATGCCGCTAACCGAGAGGTCGATGCCGCCAGAAAGAATGACGAAGGTTTCCCCGACCACGGTGCAGATCAGGAATGGCGCCGAGTTGAACAGACTGAAGAACGACTGGCCATCGGACATGGCCGGGTAGGATACGAAACCATAGGAGTACACGAGCAGGAACAACGCGATGGTTGACGCCAGCGGCAGGAACTTCCGCTGACGCTCCAGACGACCCGTCAATATCTCAATCACCGCGCTGCCTCCTGTCGCACGCTCACCTTGCCGATCCCGCGAAGGAACGACTGGGTTTGCTCGGCATACAGAAGAATGACAGCGACGACGACAACCGCCTTTACAGCGGTAATCGCGCTGGCCGGCACGCCGAACGACAGCATGGAGGTCAGCGTGGCCTGCAAGACCAGCGCGCCGATTGCGCTCCCCATCAGGGAGAACCGGCCCCCAGCGCCGAGCAACGTGCCCCCGATGACGACCGATAGGATCGCGTCCAGTTCCGTGTACATCCCGATCTGGTTCGCGTCCGAAGTCCGGATGTTAGACGCGATGATAAGCCCCGCAATTCCAGCGCAGAAGCCACAGAATGAGTAGGCGAAGAGCTTCACTCTCCGTTCGTTAATTCCGCTGTAGAAGCTCGATCGATAGTTGATACCAACAGACTGCACGAACAGTCCGATCGATGTGCGCCACGTTAGCAGCCACGCTCCAATGAACACCGCAACAGCAACGTAGAGAGCAAATGGGAAGAGGATGTACCCATTACCGACGAATGCGAACGTGTCGTTGAAGATGATGATCTGGATCGCGTTAGTGATCAGCTGAGCGATGCCTCTCCCGGCGATCATTAGGACCAGGGTCGCGACCATGGGCTGGATCCGCCAGTACGAAACAAGCATGCCGTTCCAGAGGCCGCAGAGCGTGGCGATGATCAGCGGAACGACGAATACAAGCCAGAGGGGCATCCAGGTGTACTGCGGGTTGTTGATGAACAACCTGGGATCGGTGAGGTTCATCCCAACGATCGTCGGGTTGATCATTATGGCCGCCACAGAGGAGGAGATGGCGATGACCGCGCCAACCGACAGATCCACCCCACCGGTGGCGATCACGAGTGTCATGCCCATCGCCAGGATCATCGTCGGTGACCCGTGGACCAGGATGTCGATTAGGCTTCCGTACAGGTGGCCGTCCTGCAGTCGAAGGTTCGAGAAGAACCCGGGGATGAAGAAGAAGTCGAAGATCAGGATGATCAACAGGACGGCGGTCGGCAGGAAGAGCATGCTCTCGGTGAGCTGGCCCCATATCCGAGCGAACGAGTTCCTCATGACGCACTTCCCGCGATGGCTTGCATGATGCCCTTCTCATCGACCTCGCCGGAGAATTCCGACACCTTCGCGCGGTCGCGCATGACAATGATCCGGTGGCTGGTGCGGAGCACCTCATCGAGTTCAGACGAGATGAAGACGCACGACTTGCCTTCCTCGGCCAACGAGAGGACGAGCTTCTGAATGTCGGCTTTCGTACCGACATCGATGCCTCGTGTCGGCTCATCGAGGATCAGGAGCCTCGGATTGGCCGCCAACCAGCGGGCCAGGATCACCTTTTGCTGGTTTCCGCCGCTCAGGTTCTTGACCTTCTGGTCGGCGGAAGGGGTGCTGATACTCAGGAGTTTTATGTATCTATCAGCGATCTGATACTGCTCACGGGTCCCGATGCGTTTGAACCATCCCTGACCGGCCTGCATGGCAAGAATGATGTTCTCCCGGACGGAGAGGTCGGCTACGATGCCTTCGACCTTGCGATCCTCCGGGCAGAGCGCCACGCCGCGCGCGATGGACGCGGCTGGCGAGAAGTTCTTCACTGGCGTGTGATCCATGGTCATGGTGCCGCTATCGGGCTTGTCGATGCCGAAGAGCAGATTCGCCACCTCGGTTCGGCCGGACCCCAACAGACCGGCGATGCCCACCACCTCGCCTGCGTGAAGAGACAGATCGAAGCCCTCGACTGAGTTTGATAGGCCGAGGTCGTCCGCCTCCAGCAGCGAGTCGACCGCGATGTTGTGGCTGCTCTCGATCTTGTGGGCCGTCATGTCGTCGAGGTCCGCTATCGTCCGGCCCAGCATCAGGCGGATCAACTCGAGGCGCGGCAGCGCGGCGGTCTGGTAGGTGCCGACGAGCGATCCGTTCCTCAGTACCGTGACCCGGTCGGAGACCTCGTACACCTGCTCGAGGAAGTGGGTAATGAAGACGACCGCGATGCCGTCGGCCTTCAGCTTGCGCATAACGCTGAACAGCTGGGCCGTTTCGAGAGCCGTGAGACTGGACGTGGGTTCGTCGAGAATCAGGGCCTTAGCGTTGGAGATCACGAGCGCCCGAGCGATTGCCGCCATCTGCTGGATCGCGACCGAATAGGAGCCGAGCGGCTGTGTCACGTCGATGTCGAGGTCCAGCTGCTTCAAGTACTCTCTGGCGCGAGCGTTCACTGTCTTCCAGTCGATGGCCAAGCCCAGATGAGTGGGCTGGCGCCCGATCAGGAGGTTCTCGGCGACGGTCAGGTTCGGGCACAGGTTGACTTCCTGATAGACGGTACTGATGCCGAGTTCCTGGGCGTGCAGCGGCGAGCGCGGCGAGACGGTGAGACCGTCGATGACGATCGTTCCCTTGTCGGCGCGGTCGGCGCCGGTGAGGACCTTGACCAGAGTCGACTTGCCGGCTCCGTTTTCACCGACGAGAGCGTGGATCTCGCCCCTGGCCAGGGAGAAGTTGACGTTCTGCAGCGCATGTACGCCAGGAAAGGACTTGTCGATGCCCGTCATTACGACGATGTCGCGGTCGGGATCTGGCATTGATTCACCCAAAATGGTCCTGCGGCTCAGGGAACCAACAGGCACGCGCTTGAGAGGTGATAGGCACTGGGCCGGGCTGTGGACGCAACCTGACCGGAGATCTGGCTCGCGCGGCCCTGACTTGCGGGTCATCGAGACCGATTCGGCTACCCACCGACGTCAGGCCCACTCTCGGCCCTCAGGCAGTTCAGGCAAGAGGAGAAGCGGCTAGTGCCGCTTCTCCTCTGCTTAGAACTCGCTACGTCAACTCTGAGGAGTTTGTGTAGCGGAGGACGAACCTAGTACTTGCGGGTGGCGAGGATGGCCTTGAGGGCATCGGCGCCCTGGGAGGCGAAGAACTGACCTTCCTGCGAGGGGACCCAGGTCGGCTGGCCGGTGACGCCGTTCAGGCCGTCAAGGGCGGCCTGGAAGACCTGCGGGGCCAGGAGCGGGTTGCACTCGATGTCCGCGCTCATCTCACCGGAGATGAGGTACTTGAAGCCGTCGGCCGTGGCATCGAAGCCGACGACCTGGACGTCCTTGCCGGCTTTGAGGCCGGAGGCGTCGATGGCCTGGATGGCGGCAATGGCAAGTTCGTCGTTGTGCGCGAAGACGCCATTGATCTTGCCGGTGTACTTCTTCAGGTAGGCTTCCATGATCGACTTGCCGACCGTGGGATCCCACGCGGCGGCGTACTGGCTGTCGAGGATGTTGATACCGCAAGCGGTGTCACCCTCGCGGAAGCCCTTGGCGCGGTCGATCGCGGCCGAAGCGCCCTGGTCGCCGCCGATTTCGACGACGTTCTTGCCACCGCTGCCGAGAGCGGTGCACATGGCCGCGGCGCCTTCGTTGCCTTCCTTATCGAAGTCGGAGCCGATGTAGGTGTAGTAGAGGTTGGAAGGCGCATCGATGCGCCGGTCTTCAATGACTACGACCTTGCCGGCTGTCTTGGCCGCCGTGAGGACGTCGTTGTAGCCGGTGACGTCAACGGCCGCGAGAACGATCACGTTTACCGCGGGGTCGGCGATGTACGTGTTGAACGCGGTGATCTGGTTCTCGATCTTGTTCTGGGAATCGGTGAACTTGAGCGTGATGTTGTCCGACTTCGCGGTTTCGTTAAAGGAGGACGTGTTCGCGGCTCGCCAGCCGGACTCGGACCCGGTCTGGATGAAGCCGACCGTCATGTCCTTGAACGTGTAGACCTTCTTGGTCGGCACGGGAGTGGCACTCGCGGAGCACCCGGCCAGTACGGCCGCGGTTGCGAGCGCCAGAGCAATCCGGAGTGTTCGGGACTTCGTCATTTGTTGGTCTCCGTGTCTCCTACGGGGCAGTAGTGGAGCAATTCCTGCACTTGTTCGGAAGAAGCAGTCTCTCCACTGCCTCGTTGGACTCTTGAGTCTCCGACTCGTGCCAGGTCCTCGCCTCCATCGATGTCAGGATCCTTCTGACGTCATTGGCACCTCCTCCAAGACGGCCAGCAGGGCCAAGTCCTCGCCGCGCGACCGATTGGACCGGATCGCCCGGGAGTTCTCCTCCCTGACCACGCAAGCTCCCCCAGGAGCTGGCTCTCGAGACTCGAGTGGCTCATTGGTTCTTCAGGCCGTTGCGCCGCCGCGCAAGGCCGTGTGGTGAGTGACGGACACCTTCACCGGCGCGTTCAACAGCCGTCTGATGCATCAGCGCCGACGTCGCAGCCCTGAGTTCTCCGTTCGTGCGTCAGCCAGCGAGCATCTCATGCGACGGGCTCCCTTTGACGCGCCCACGAACTGCGTCCGATTGTGCCGCCGTGGCCGGTCCACGGCTCCACGGTTGCATCCTCCCCGACTCTTCCCATCTCGCCATTGCGGAGGAGCCGCTCCAATGTTATCGTTACCGTTACCGGTAACGGGAGTGCCGACAGGCTAGCACGTGCGTCAGACGCCAGTCAAGATGGAACTCGGGCATAGCCTTACCGTCTTCGAGATCGCGCTCCGATACGAGGGAGACTTGGACCGATGGCCCATAGGACGCGCCTCACCATCCGCGATGTGGCCGCTGCGGCGGGTGTGTCGACCCAGACGGTGTCACGCGTCCTGAACAATCGGCCTGACGTCGCCCCGGACACGCTGCAGCGTGTCCAGCAGGTCATCCGCGAGACGGGATACGCGCCAAATATGCTGGCGCGAAGCCTCACCCAGGGCCGCAGCCACATCCTTGGAGTCGTCGCCTACGGCCTCGAATACTTTGGGCCCTCGCGGGTGCTGACGGCGGTCGAGCGGCAGGCCGCGGAGATGGGCTACGGGATCACGCTGAATCTCATTCTCCAGCCAGAGACCAGTGACGTGGACCACTTGCTCAGCGCTCTGCGCGCTCGGCAGGTCGACGGCATCATCTGGGCGATCCCCGAGGTCAGCGACAACCGTGCCTGGTCTCGCACCAAGGGCGCCGAGATGCCCGTGCCGGTCATCCTGGTGGGCGGCATGGCCGGTAAGCCGTATCTGCCTTCCATCGGCATCGATAACGCCGCCATCGGCTGCCTGGCTACGGAGCATCTCCTGGCCGGCGGCGCCAGGAAGGTCGGGATCATCACCGGACCGTTGAGCTGGTGGGAATCGCGACAGCGGCTGCTCGGGTGGCGCCAGACTCTCGAAGCGCACAACCTGGCGCCCTCGGAGATGCTGGTGACAGAAGGCGACTGGACGGTCACGAGCGGCGAACAGGGCCTCTACCGCTTGCTCGAGCGATGCCCGGACATCGACGCGATCTTCGCCAGCAACGACCAGATGGCTTTGGGAGTCCTGCATGCGGCTCACCGGAGGGGCCGAAGCGTGCCCGAGCAGCTGTCCGTGGTGGGCGTCGACAACATCGCCGAGGCTTCCCACTTCTGGCCGCCGATGACGACCGTGTACCAGCCCCTGACTGATGCAGGTGCCCTCGCCGTGGTCGAGATCGACCGGCTGATCAGCAAGACGAGGCAGTCGCGTCGCTCCGACGAGACGCCCAAGATGACGCTGTTGGAGCCCGAGCTCATCGTCCGGGAAAGCACTCGGCCGGTCGTTTCCTTGGACCCAGCGGATGCCCGCGTCGAGCCTGTCCCGGCGGCGCTGGACTGACCCGCACCCACCTGTCGCGACCGCCTTGCGGCCCGTCCCGCTCTGACCTTGCGCGCCGGATCGGCCTTCGGAAAAGCGACGGTGCGATGATCACGCCCAAGCCGAGGAGCGACTGGCCCGGCTATCTCAATTACCCGAACTGTCGAACGGGAATGGCGCCGCGACCACGACGCCCCGGCGGCCCGCGAGGCGGTAGAACGAATGACGGGTCGCGAGTGGTCAGCGCGGATCCCCTGGAATACGCTTAGCAGGTGATTTCGTCCCGCGGCGCCGACGGCGAAGAGTCGGCGGCCCTGCCCTACTCGCTGGAATTCTGGGGCTGGGACTGCCAATGGGCCGCGGCATTCGCGCCGCTGTCAGTGGACGGTCGCATCCCCGCCAGGGTCATTGCCCAACACCGCGGCAGTTGGCTGCTCGCCGCCGCGGATGGAGAGTGGTCGGCATCGCTGACCGGACGGCTCAGCCATGCTGCCGGCGATGGCGAGCTGCCCGCTGTCGGCGATTGGGTGGCCTGCCTGCGCGCCGGTAGTGGCGGCTCGGCTCGCATCGACGCGATCCTTCCGCGCCGCTCCGCGTTCGTGCGACGCGCGGCTGGGTCGCGCTTCGGAGCGCAGACCGTTGCCGCCAACGTCGACACGCTCTTCATCACGACCTCGCTCAATACTGACCTGAACCTGCGCCGCCTCGAGCGATTTGTGGCGATGGCGCGCGAGTCGGGTGCCGAACCGGTCCTGCTTCTGACCAAGGAGGATCTCGTCCAGGACGGGCCCGCCGTGGTGGAGCGGCTGGCTGGCGAGCTGCGCATCCCCGTCGTGGCGTTGAGCACGCGGACAGGCGACGGCGTCGAGGCTCTTCGTCCGTGGTTGGTCCGCGGCCAGACGATTGCGCTCGTCGGATCGTCCGGAGTCGGCAAGTCGACGCTGCTCAACTACCTAGCCGGTCGGGAGCTCATGGAGACGCGAGAGATCCGCCGGGACGACGGCCGGGGCCGACACACCACGACCCATCGCCAGCTCTTTCGGCTGCCCGATGGCACGCTGATGCTTGACACGCCTGGGGTCCGCGAGATCGGCCTGTGGGACGCCGACCAGGGTCTAGCCGACACGTTCACCGAGATTCTGGAGGTTGCAGACGGCTGCAAGTACCGCGACTGCGGGCACGCCAACGAGCCCGGCTGCGCGGTCCAGGCGGCAATCCGCGCCGGCAACCTGGACGAGGCCCGACTGCAGAGCTTCCGTCGACTCGGGACTGAGCTCGCCGGCCAACCGACGGAGGCCGAAAGGCGGGAGGCAAAGCGGGAGTTCTTCAAGTCGATCGCGGTCGCGGCCCACGCTCGAGCAAGGTCGAAGGACAATAGCTGGCGTGACCGCTGACCCGCCGCGGGCGCAAGATGTAGATGTTGCCGGCAGGTGCCGGCAGGCATAGACGTCGGCACAAGTGAGACACGACCGATTCCCGCTTCCTTCGGTTCTCGCACTGGGGGTCGCTGTCACTGGGTGCCTCTCGTCGCCGTCCGGCTCGGCCGCCCAACCTTCGGAGGAGACAGCGATGGCTGGATTTGCACTCTCGAGCCCGAGTTTCGCTGAGGGCGGTGCGATCCCCGCCCGACACACGTGCGACGGCGACGACCTCTCGCCGGCGCTGTCCTGGCAGGGCGCGCCGCATGGCGTCGTGGCGTTTGCGCTCGTCGTGGACGACCCGGACGCACGCGGCTTCATTCACTGGGTCGTGTACGACATCGTCGGCGGTCCGGACGGGTCGCTACCCGAGGGCCTCCGCCCCGGCGCCGCCCCGGCCCAAGGTCGCAACGACTTCGGCAGGACCGGCTACGGCGGCCCGTGCCCGCCAGGCGGCACCCACCACTATCGATTCACGTTGTGGGCCCTCTCGTCGGGTCTCGGTCTGAGCGGCACGCCATCAGCGTCCGATGTGCGCGCCGCGGTGACCACCCGCAGCCTGGGCCAGACCGTTCTCACCGGGACATACGCTCGCCGGTAGCTAGCCGCCGCCGGCTGTCTCTTCTTCTTCGAGGCGGGTCTTGAGCGAGGCGAAAGCCTGATTCGCTGCCTGCTGCAGCGGGCCCTGGATCATCGGTTCGAAGCCACCCAGCATGCCACCGAGACTGACGTCGGCGACCCAGGAACAGATGGTCGATTTGGGATCGAGCTCGCGCAGATCGATCGACCCGGTTCCCGTGATCGGCCCGCCCATGATGGCGCCCGCAACCGTCGCCGCGAGTCGCGACGGCGCGTCGACCTCCGTAAGAGCCAGACCCAGGACGACGTTGATCGGCATCATCGAGCTGGGCGCCGAAACCGTCACCCGATAGTGCCGGTCGTCGACCTTCTCGATCTGGGCCTGGCCCGAGGCGTTGGAGTCAGCGACGCGGACCGGGTTACTGATCGTGTCCCAAACTCGTTGGCGATTGGCCTTGATCTCGGTTTCTCCGGAGAGATGCATCGGTCCTCCCGGCGCGAATCGTGGGTCCTTGTTGGGGTCTCGCCATGGTAGCGGCTGAGGGGCGGCCGGGCCGGCGCCCAGGCGCACCCGGCCGGCCCTTGCGCACCTTCGGGCCGGCGCGCCGGAGCGCCGATGCGAGCCCGGCCGGCTGGGCCAACGTGCGCTCGACTTACGCTGCGCTTACAAACGTCCTTCGGGTCGCGCATCGGCCGGGGTATCCTGCGGCGGTGAAGACGATCCTCGTGGTCGATGACGAGCGAAATATCGTCGAGCTGGTGCGGCTTTACCTCGAGAAGGAAGGCTTTGCAGTTGCGGTGGCCGCGGACGGCGAGCAAGCGCTCGTCCAGTACGAGAGGTCCGATCCGGACCTCGTTGTCCTGGACCTCATGCTGCCCAAGCTGGACGGTTTCGAGGTCTGCCGCGAGCTCCGCCGCCGGAGCGACGTGCCGATCCTGATGCTGACCGCCCGCTCCGAGGATGTGGATGCGATAGTGGGTCTAGAACTGGGCGCCGACGACTACGTGACCAAGCCCTTCAATCCGCGAGCACTCGTGGCCAGGGTCAAGGCGATCCTGCGACGTGCCGACGCAACAGCAAAGGGCGGACGACCGATCCAGGTCGGCGACCTGCGCATCGATCCGCGCCGTCGCCAGGTGATGGTCGGCGACAGGCAGCTCGAACTGCGGGCTCGCGAGTTCGACCTGCTGGTGGCCCTCGCACGCGACCCGGGAGTCGTCCTAACACGCGACGCGCTGCTCGAAGACGTGTGGGGCACAGACTTCCCGGGCGAGACGCGCACCGTCGACGTCCACGTCGCCGAGGTGCGCAAGAAGCTCGGCGCGGACGGACCTCAGGTGGAGACCGTCCGGGGCCTGGGCTATCGGCTGGTTCCTCCGCCTCGCCGCCCGGCCGAGCCCGGCAACTCCCCCACCCCGGATTAGGCGCGCCCACCGATGCTACCGCGCGGTCTGACCGGTCGGATCGTCCTTGCCTTCGGCGGGCTTGCAACGGCGATGCTGCTAACGGTGGCGGCGACCCTCTTCGTGGTCCTCCACCAGCTGCACGAGGCCGAAATCAGGGACTCGCTGTCGCGCCAGGTCGCGGCCGTCGTAGTGACGCTCGCCCGCGAGCCGGCGACCCAGTGGGACGCCACACTCGCCGACACCGGCGCTTCGCTCGCCGGCGACGGTGGCTACATCCTGGTGCAGAACCCCAACGGCGCGGTGCGTTTGGTGGCCGGCACGCCCTCCTCGTTGCAGGTGCCGACCGGTCAGTCTGGCCGCACGTCGACCTCGGACGGCAAGGCCTTCATCTATGTCGAGGCCGGCAGGAACGTCGCAAACGCTCGAACGATCGTCTTTGCCCTGCCCGACCGCTCCGTGCAGCTGGCCTTCGGCGACCTGTTCCCGGCCCTCATAGTCGTCCTGCTGGTGTTGACCATCGTGGGCGTGCCGATCGCGTGGCTGCTCTCACGGTCGCTGACCGGTCCCATGCGGCGCCTCGCCAATGCCGCCGCAGAGTTGCCGGCCGCTTCGGGCCAGAACAATCCACTCCCGCTGGAGGGTCCCGCGGAAGTGCGGGTCCTGACTCAACGGTTCAATGCCATGGCCAACGAACTCGGCTCGACCAGGAAGGAGGAGACGCAACTCCTGGCCAACCTGCGCCATGACCTCCGAACGCCCCTCACAAGCATTGCCGGCTTCGCGGAGGCGATCGCCGACGGGACGGCCTCAGGCGAGCGAGCCACCGCTGCGGCACGGACCATCGTCGAAGAGTCGGAGCGGCTGGAACGTCTCGTGGGCGAGCTGGGGGTAGTGGAGCGGCTGCGCCAGGGTCCCGCGGCGCTCCGACCCGAGGCGCTCGACGCAGCCGTTCTGCTGACCGGCGCGGTCACACGGTTCGAGACGCGTGCTCACGCAGTGGGAGTGGCAATCGAGGCCTCGGCAGCCGCTCCCGGCGATCCGGCCCTCACTTTCACGGGCGACCGGCTGGCAGTGGAACGGATCCTCCAGAACCTCGTGGAGAATGCGCTCTCCGTGGTGCCTCACGGCGGTCACGTATGGCTGCGCGCCGCGCCCCTGACCATGCCGGAGCGTCCGCCTGGGATTTCGCTGAGCGTCACCGACGACGGCCCCGGATTCCCGCCGGGAACCGCCGAACGAGTCTTCGAGCGCTTCTATCGAGCCGACCCGTCGCGCGCCGGCGATGGCTCCGGACTGGGGCTGGCGATCGTCCGGGAGATGGCCCGCGCCCACGGCGGCGAGGCCTGGGCCGAGAATGTGGCCCCGCAGGGTGCCCGAGTCACCGTGCTGCTGCCCCTCCGGCCCGCCGTCTCTGGCGCGGTTGAGTCGTCTGCGCCGGCTTCGAACTCGCAAGTCGAACCCCAGAACTGAGGAGTTTGCCGCCGCCGTCCTTGCCCCAGATCGCCCACTGATCGCGACCGAGACCGTCCCGCAGCACATGCCGCTATCCTTCGCGGGTGAGCGACCCAACCAACCCGGCCGGTCCACCGGCGGACATCACCCACCTGGTCCGGCAGCGGATCGAAGCCCGTTCACGACAGGACTGGGCTGCCGCCGACCACCTCAAGGCGCAGATCGAAGCGGCCGGATGGAAGCTGACCGACCATGGCGCCAGGAGTTCGGTCAGCCGATCCGCTCCGCCCAGCGTCGAACTCGAGGACGAGATTCGTTACGGATCCGCCGAGGCGATCCGGTCTCGTTTGCAGGAGCCACCGGACGCGCCCTGGACAGTCGCGATCCTGGCCTCGGAGGCGCCCACGGCGGTCTCTCGTCTGCTGGCAGGCTTGCGAACCCATGCCCCGGCGGGGACGCAGGTCGTGGTAGTAGCCAACGACCCGAGCGATCAGCAACAGGTGGCGCTGGCGGCCGGAGCGCCGGATCGGGCCCCGATCGGGGGCCGCGAGGTCGAGGTCGTTCGAACTGCCGCGCGGCTTGGCCACGCGGCGGCGCTGAACATCGCAATGCGGCTCGCCTCGGGGGAGTTGGCGCTGCTGGCCGACGGCTCGGCCCGGCCTACCGGCGACGCATTCACGCCGTTGGCCGATGCGCTGGCGGATCCGGCCGTAGCCGTGGCCGGAGGGTTCGGTCTCGTGTCGGCTGAACCAGGGCGCCTTCGCCCGGCTGCGCTGACTCCTTCGGATACCGGCGTGGTCGAAGCCCTGACGTCCGGCTGGCTGGCATTCCGGCGCTCGGACTACGCGGGCCTTGGTCCCTTCGACGAGCGCTTCTTGACTCCGGCTTGGCTGGATGTGTGGTGGAGCCTGAGACTCCGGGCCGGCGATGAGCCCGAGCCCACAGGCGAGAACGAGGACGGAGCGGGAGAAGAGACCAGGCGGCCGACCCCACGCCGAGCAGTGAGCGTGGCGCTGCCGCTCGAGTGCGAAGCGGTCGTCTGGCCACCCGATCGGTCGAGGATGAACCGGCGCAACATGTACCGGGTCCTGGATCGATTCGGTCCTCGAACAGACCTAATTCGCGCTAGCGAAAGCTGATCCCAACAGCAGACTCACCGGACCAGGTCGCGGTCGTCATCGTCGTTACGGTCGAGCCGAGGGACGGACCGTACTGGTAGCCCTGCCACTTCGAAGTGCCCACGAAGAAGCCCGCAACCATGACCGCGACCAGGGCAACGACGCCGAGCAGCGGCAGGCCAAGCTGGCTCAATCCCGATGAACGGGCACCCGGGGGCGTCTGCCAGAGCGCGGCGAGCGTGGGAACGCGACCCGGCGCCATGATCGCCCCGAGCCACAACCCGGCCAGCAACCCGCCGACGTGGGCTGAGTTGTCGACGTTGCCGAAGATCCCGGAGATCCCGAGGAAGAGGTTCAGCAGGATCAGCATCCCGACTTGAGATGCGATGGCGCGGGATTGCATGTCCAGGATGGCGTGGTGGAATCGCGTTGCCACCAGCACTATGCCGAAGAGTCCGAATATCGCGCCGGACGCTCCCACAGCCGCGACACCGTCGCCGAATGCGTAGCTCGCGATAGAGGCGGCGATCCCGGACAGGACGTAGAAGAAGAGCATCAGCTTCGCGCCATACATGCGCTCGACCAGCTGCCCCGCGTACCACAACGCATACATGTTGAACAGCAAGTGGAGGATGTCGGTGGGGTCGTGGACCAGAACCACGGTCAGGAGGCGGTACACCTCCCCGTGGGCCACCAGGATCTTGTCCAGCTGAAGCTGCAACTCGAGCGGGCCGCCCTGGTTGAGCTGGCCGGGCAGCGTATTACCTTCCATCGCCAGCAGCGACGTGACCACGGTGACAGCGATCATGAGGTAGGTCATGAACGGTGCCAGCGCATCGCCCCGGCTGCGGGCGAAGTAGCGGCCCGCGGCGCGGGTATTGCCGGTTTCCTTGGAGAGCCACCCCAGACGCGAGGCGATCAAGGCCCTGTCGGAGGCGGGGGCGCGACGCTCGCACTCGCGGTAGGCGTCGAGCGCGCCCTGGAGGTCTTTGGCCCGGACCCGAGCCGCGGCGACCTGCCTCCAGGCCCGGTACGCGGCCGGTGTCTCGCCCATTGCCGTCGCCCGCTCCCAGGCGGCCAGGGCCTCGGCCTCGCGATCGAGTCGATAGAGCGCGTTGCCCATGCCGTACATGCCGGCCGCGGCGATTTCTCTGTCTGCCACGGCCACGGTCCGGCCGTACAGCGCCAGAGCATCGTCCGGCTCGCTTGCTTCCATCAACTCATCGGCCTGCCGGATCAGGGCGATCGCGCCGGCGCGATCAAGCGGCCCCGAAGAGGAAGGGTCGAAGCCGGGCTGAGGCGAGCCGTCGAAACGAAGTCCTTCGGAAGCACGATCCATGGGGGCACTCTACAGGAATGGGGGCCTGAGGCGCGGAGGCGAGGTTGAGACCACCCAGGAAGTCCGGACGTCAGTCGGCGACGGGCTCCCAGCCCACGGTCCGCACGGCCCCTTCGAATGCGGCGGCTGGTTCGCTCCCTGCGTCGAGATCGGCGGCGAAGGCCCCCACGAGGCGCCCGAACGAGCCGTCGTCGACCGCCGGGGCCTCCAGGACGGTCGCTTCCGGCGGGAGCGGCGGGGGCGTAGCGCCTGGCGGCAGCAATACGACAAGACGAGCTCCCGCGAAGGCCGAGCCTTCAACCGCGGCCGCGACCGCCTCGTCGGAGAGTGGCTCGGCCAGGACGACCACCCGCGCTTCAGTCAGGTAGCGCAACGCCAGCGAGATATCCCCGGCCTCGAGAACGGGCCTGGCGTTCGAATCGGCGGGCAGCAGACTCATCTCGGGCGAGTCGCCGACCGGCTCCCATTCAGTCTCCGAGTCCTCGGAGTTATCTGCGGCGGCCATGATCGAGAGCACCGGCGTCGGTCGGACGGGATCTCGCAGCAGCGCCGCGTGTCCGATGCCGAGCCGGCCAAGCGCCAGGACCACGGCATCTCCGGCCCCGTCGTCGCCGATCTTGCCGATCAGCTCCGTGGCACGGCCCAGCGCCGATGCAGCCGCCGCAACTTGCACCGCGGGGCCGCCGACACCACCTTCTCCGGACGCGAGGCCAACGTATGCGGGCAGCCCGACGACAGCGATCACCCGGCCGCCTCCTCGCGGATCGCCTCGAACTCGCCGAATTCGGCCGCCTCCAGATCCTTCGCCACCGCTTCTGCATCGCCGACGACGACGATGGCCATGCGATCCGGTCGAATATGATCGACCGCCGCCTTGCGGACATCCTCGGCCGTGACTGCCTCGATGCGGTCGCGGTAGCGGGCCAGCTCGTCGTCCGGCAAGCCGCCTGCGAACAATCCGCCAACAGCACCGACCACCGCCCCCGGCGTCTCGAACCGGAGCGGGAAGACGCCGACCATGAAGTCGCGCGCAGCCACAAGCTCTGCGTCCGTCACGAGCGTTTCGCGCATCCGGCTCAACTCTTTGAGCGCCTCCGCGATTGCCGGCACAGTGACGGAGGTCTGCACGGCGGTCCTGACGCTGAACGGGCCGGCGCCGCGGCGCATGTCGAAGCCGGCGCCGACGCCGTACGTGTAGCCCTTGTCCTCGCGCAGGTTCATCTGGAGCCGCGAGTTGAAGAGGCCGCCAAGAATCGCAGCCATCACTTGCACGGCGTAGAAGTCCGGGGTCCGGCGCGGCAGACCCACGTGCCCCATGCGAACCTCGGATTGGACCGAGCCGGGGCGGTGATAGAGCCGCACGATTGGACGGTCCACTCCCGGCGCCACCGGAGGCGCTGTCACAGTCGGGTCGGCGGGCAGGTTCGCGGTCTCCGAGGTGAGCCCGTCCGGAGCGCCGACGGCCCGGAGGACTTCGGCCGTGGTCAGATCGCCGCCCACGATGAGGGCAGTCCGGCCCGGGTCCAGGATCGTCCGATGAACCTGCCGCAACCCATCGGGCGTTAGTCCGGCAACGGTTGTCTCGTCGCCGCCGGCGGGACGGCCGTACGGGGAGCCGGCCGCATAGATGGCAGAGGTGAACGCCTGATCCACGCGCCGACGAGGGTCCGCCTTGACCTGCAGGAGGTCGTTGAGCCGCTCCTCCCGGAGACGTGCAACGTCGGCTTCCGGGAACGTGGGGTGCTCAACGAGCTCGGCGAGAAGGGCAATGGCGGCGGGAAGCCGCGAGGCAGCCACGTCCACGGACGCGAAGAAACTGTCCCAGTTCGCGTCGACACCGAGCGTCGCCCCGAGCCGCTCGGCGGCCTCGATGAGTTCCACGCCCGGGTAGCGCTCCGTTCCCTCGGTCATGGCGCGAGCCATCAGGGCGGTGGCGCCGGCGAGCTCGGCTGGCTCGTCGCATACACCGCGCCGGACGATGAGATTGGCCGTGACCAGCGGCCGCCCCGGGATCTCCACGACCAGAACCTGCATCCCCGACGGCAGCACGGTGCGAGTGAAGTGAGGGAATGTGTAGGTGCGTGGCTGGCCGGACTCGGGCCGGACCGAGAGGATCTCCTCGAGCGTCACGCTGCGGTCTCCTCGTCGGTGTCGCTGGCCACGTCGCCCGTGGCGGGCAGGTAGGTCACCACGGCCCGGTTGTCGGGCCGGAGC
Source organism: Chloroflexota bacterium (assembly GCA_003158675.1). Taxonomy (GTDB): domain Bacteria; phylum Chloroflexota; class Limnocylindria; order Limnocylindrales; family CSP1-4; genus Fen-1039. Next base: position 25,679 of record PMKN01000023.1, read on the forward strand.
ACGTCCGCGGCAACCGCCTGGATCTGGGCCGCTGTAACCGAGAGGTACCGCGACAGCTGGCGGTTGATCATCTCGGGGTCGTCGAGCAGCGTCGCGTACATCGCCAGTCGTTCGGCCCGCTCCTCTACCCGCTGCAGCGCCTCAAGTTCGTACGTCTCGATCAAGGCTCGCGCGCGAGCCAGTTCGTCCTCCGTCACGGGTTCGCGGGTCAGGCGATCGAGCTCCTCCTCGAAGACTCGCTCGACGAGGTCCGTGTCCACTCCCGGCCGGACCGTCACCTGGCCGGCAGCGATGGAAGACCCGGAGATGAACCCGAGTGCGAAGAACCCCACATCCTGAGCGATGCGCTCGTCGCGTACGAGGCGTCGATAGAGCCGGCTGCCTTTGCCTCCGGCGAGGATCTGCGACGCAACGTCCATGGCGTCCAGCCGTGGATCGCCGAAACTCGGGGCCCGGAAGCCGATGTAGTGGCGCGGCAGCGGCACCCGATCCTCGACTATTTCGCGCTTCTCGCCGCCGAGGGTGAGCGGCAGGGTCAGATCGCCAAGCTGCGGAATGTGTCCATGAGCCGGGATCTTGAGGAAGTAGTGCTCCACCCACGCCCGAGCCTGAGCCGCATCGGCGTCACCGGCGATCGCCAGGACCGCATTGTCCGGCGCGTAGTAGGTCCGGAAGAAAGCGCTCACGTCCTCCAGCGAGGCCGCGTCGAGATCTTCCATGGACCCGATCGTGGGGTGGTGATAGGGGTGATCGGGCGGAAACAGAAGCGCCTGGAGCTTGTTGAAAGCCTGGCCATAGGGCCGGTTGTCGTAGCTCGACCGCTTCTCGTTCTTCACGACCTCGCGCTGGTTGTCCAGGTTCTCTTGATTCAGTGCGTCCAGGAGAGTCGCCATCCGGTCGGCTTCCAACCACAATGCGAGTTCGAGCTGATGGCTCGGCATGGTCTCGAAGAAGTTGGTCCTATCCAGCCAGGTCGTCCCGTTGAGAGTCCCGCCGGCAGCCTGAACGAGGGCCATGTGCTCAGCCTTGCCCACGTGGCCCGAGCCCTGGAACATGACGTGCTCGAAGAGGTGGGCGAAGCCAGTCTTGCCCTCGACCTCGTGCTTGGAGCCCACGCCGTACCAGACGTTGACAGCGACGACCGGCGCCAGATGGTCCTCGGCGACGATCAGCCGCAATCCGTTGGCCAGTCGCTCGTCGGTGAACCTGACTCTGGGTGCGGTCATGGGCGGAGACTCCTTCACTGCCAGATCTCCGCCGACAGCCGCGGCGCCTGGCTGAGGCATTGTACGAGCCCCAGTAGGAGTCGATGGGTCGGCGACCGGCGAGTGTTCCACCTGCACGCCAATCTGTCGAGCCGTGGCCGGACAGCATTGACTTCAGTGTGCCCGCGTGTTAGCTTGCGATCTAACATCTGTTAGAGGCTAGGCTAGGAAGTGGCAGGCAAGCAGATCCAGCTACGATCGACTCGGGAACGCCCTGGGGGCCTGGTCAGACCCGGCCTGACGGCGGCCCAACTGCCCTCGGTCAAACTCGACCCGCGGACTGCATACGACTTCCTCATCAGCGTCTGCAACGACTGCGGCGAGCTCGAGGATCTGCTACCCGAGGATCGGAGTTGGGTTACGCAGAATCGGACCGCGGTTGCCGAGGAGTTGGGTTCCGCTGCCTGCGCCGGCGGCTGCTCCAGCTGGGTCAGCGAATTCGCCAGACTCGTCGTCGTTCGGCCGGAGATCGTAACCGCCCGCCAGGTCGTTGCGGCGATCGACGAGCTGCCGGACGGCGTGTTGGTCGAATGCATGCTCCAGGAACTCGTCCACAACCAGGAACTGGGCGAGACCACGCGCCAGGCGATGGGCGGCGATGGGGTCGCCTGGGAATCGCTCCGCAGTCAGCTCGGGCAGATGAAAGGCCACTCCGCCCTTCCACAAACCATGGACGACCTGGTGCCGGGAGCGCGGCTGACACTGCACGCCTGGTTGCCGCGCTACGAGAAGGTAGAAGAACGAGTGTCGCGGATGATCGGCAGCGATGTGGCCAACCGCCGCCGTGACGACGCACTCGGCGATCCGATCGGTTTCGTGGAGCGGGCGACCAACGGTATCCGGCTCATGCCCGAGCCAGCGATCCGCAAGATCGTGCTCGCCCCGAGCTACTTCGGCCGGCCGTACAACTCGCTTTCGAAGGTGGGGGAGATCCAGCTCATCTCCTATCCCATCGCCGACTCGGCGCTCGGCGCATCGGGCAGGACCGCTCCCCCGGTCGCGACCGTCCGTCTCTACCGCGCCCTGGGCGACGAGAGCCGGCTGCGCATCTTGCAGCTACTGGCCGAGCGCGACCGCTACCTCACGGAACTCGCGACCGAACTCGAGCTCAGCAAGCCAACCGTCAGCCATCACCTGGCCCAGCTTCGAAGCGCGAGCCTGGTGACGATGACCGAGCAGGGCAACCTCACCTACTACTCCCTCCGACGCGACCGTATCGACGAGGCCGGACCGGAATTGCGGGCATTCCTGGCTCATTGACCCTGAGACCCGAAACCGATCTTGGTGTGACTGAATGTTAGATAGCTACCTAACCGGCATAACGCGACGCTCTAACTCGGAGGATCGAGAACATGTGGCACGAAGGTCCTGACCAGCGCCTCTTCCTCGCAAGCCTGCGGCAGGACGAGTTGCGTGCAGAGGCGGCCGCAGCCCGCCGGTCCAGTCGCGGGCCGGAGTCGCCGCTTTCGATCGACCGCGCGCGCGGGTTTCACCTGCGTGTTGGACGGATCCTGATCGTTGTTGGACGTACGCTGCGCGACGAAGACGCGCGCCACCCGAGCGCAATCCACTCCTGAGCCTGCCCTTCGAGCCTACGCTCAATCGACAAGGAACCCGTGACTCGAGCCTTGCGCCGCTATATCTATAGCTTCACCGGCTTTGGCCAGGACGCCCGGCGCTTCCTGATTACGACCGCGGTCTACGGCGCCGCGATCGGCCTGTACTGGGTCGATTTCAACCTGTACCTCGAGTCGATCGGGATCGACCGACCTACGATCGGCTGGTTGGTGGCGACGGCGCAGCTTGCGGGCGTGGTCGTGGCCTTGCCCGCCAGCGCGATCTCGGATCGGCTGGGCCGCCGGACGGTGATGGCCGCCGGCATGACCCTCGTGGCATTGGCCCTGATCGCCTTCCTGCCAGGCAATGTGCCGCTCATCTTCGCGGGCGTCGCCCTGTTCGGCGCGGGGTCACAGATCGTCAACGTCGTGCAGGTCCCCTACATCGCCGAGCACACGAGGCCGGATCAACGCAACGAGTTCTTCGCGACCTGGAACGCCCTTGGCTTCATCACCGGCGTCGTCGCAACGCTGCTCGGCGGCGCCGTCGCCCAGAGCCTGGCGGCCCCGCTCGGGCTGACCACGGCGGCCGGTCCATATCTTGTGCTGCTCGTCGGAATCACGATTCTCAGCCTGGCCGGCCTGGCGACGCTCCTGCGGCTTACCAACGACCGGAACTCTCTCGCGGCCGAGCGAGCCAAGGAACCGGACCGTCCGGGTCGGTTCGGGATCCACATCTCCAACCCCGGGCTCTTCTTCAAGCTGCTCTTGCCCGGCTTCATCACGTCCCTCGGCGCGGGCCAGCTGATCCCGTTCCTGAACGTCTTCATCCAGAAGAAGTTCGGCCTCGATCTCGCGTCGTTGAACGCGGTCTTCGCGATCACGAGCCTGGGCACGGCGGCGGCCATCCTGGCCCAGCCCGCGATTGCGCGCCGCTTCGGCAGGATCGGATCGATCGTTCTCGTGCAGGGCGCGAGCATCCCGTTCCTGGTCGTACTCGGGTTCTCGCCTCTGCTCTGGTCGGTGGTAATGGCCCTGGCGGTGCGCAATTCGCTGATGAACGCCGGCAGCCCCATCTTCGACGCGTTCGCAATGGAGAAGGTGAGCGCCGGTGAGCGCGCCACGCTCTCGGGCCTGATGACGCTGCTGTGGTCCCTTGGCTGGACGATCGCGCCGATCTACTACAGCACGCTTCAGGCGGGCCTGGGCTTCGATCGCGGCTATGCCGTGGACTTCGCGACGATCATCGTTCTCTACACGATCGCGACCGCGCTCCTGTGGCGATGGTTCCACCATACCGACAGAGAGGCGCGCGCTGCGAGCCCTCTCGACCGCGCTGCGGCCGCGATGCCCGAGGCGCCCACGACCCCTCTGGAGCGCTATTGACGCTCGGCGACTACCTCGTCCATGACGGGTGGCCCTGATGGGCGGCTCATCTACGAAGGTCGGCCGCGCGTAACCTTGCCAGGGCGTCGGCGACCTCCCTGTCGGGGCCAATGCGGGCCATATCGCCGAGGGCCGCATCCGAAAGCCGAACGGGTCCCAGGGACACGGCCCGGCGCAGGGCCGCGGCAGTTCGCTTGCGGTCGCCGTCCCGGGCCGCGCTTCTGGCTTCGAGCACCGCGCCCGGCGCGCCCCCCGCAGCGCCGAGAATCGACGCTGCCGCCAGAGCGTCTTCGAACCGGCCCAGGGCATGGAGGCCGACCTGCAGCTTGAGCAACGCAGCGGTCCGGTCTGGAGTGGCATCGCGCCGAAGCGTCCCCAGCAGCTGTGGCACCCGCTTGCCCTCGACCGCCCGCGTGACGATCCCGAGCACCGCGAGCGGGTCCGTCTCCGAAGCGAGGCGAGCGGCCAGCGCCGTGTCGTCGCGGCGCGCAATCATTGCAACCACGTCCGGCAGGAGGGGCGCAGGCCGCCGCTCCAGCTCGTCGATATCCAGATCTTCCACGACTGCCCCCGCTCCTGTCGCCACGCCCGCTCGTGCAATATCGGCACCGACTCGGGAGGTGGGGAGCGTCTCCGCATACGTCTCCGCGAAGGCACGCCGCGATTCGGCCGCCACTGCGGCGACGGACCGCACTCTCCCTCGGCGGTCGGTCGGCCTGGGCTCGTCGCGGATCGGGGCGGGCGGGTCCGCCCACTTGCCGCGGACGGTCGGCGCGGTCCCAGCGACGTGCGCGCTGCCGGTTCCGCGCGTGGCGACCTGCCAGAGGGTCAGGTACGGCTCGGGGTTGAGCAACCCGAAGACGACGATCACGATCGCCAGGTAATAGAAGCCGGTCAGAATCGCGATCAGGGCCGACAGACCGCTGCAGACGGCGACTGCGGCCAGCCCGAGCCGCTTGCCCCGCTGGCCCATGACCTCGACAAAGAGGTTCTTGACGACGTTCCCGCCGTCCAGCCCGGCGATCGGCACCAGGTTCAGAATGCCCCACCACAGGTTGACGAAGATCAGATCGCTGACCGCTACGCCGAACGGGTCGCCGGTTGGAAGCCAGGGCTGCACGGCCATGAACGCAACCGCGACCGGAATCCCTACGAGCGGGCCGGCGAGGCTCACCAGGATCGCCTTGCGAGGCGGCAACACGAAACCGGAGATCGTCAGTCCACCCAGGCCCCACAGGCGAATTTCGGGGTGGATGTTGTAGAGGCCCAGCGCAAATGCGTGGCCAAGCTCGTGGATGAGGATCGAGAACGCCACCACGAGCACCCACTCGAGGATGAGGACGCCTGGTCTGGCCTGCAAGCCGATGATCAGAGTGACCAGCAGGAAGTCGACTCCGATCGTGATCGGGAAACCGAAGAGACGGAACCGAAGACCGGGCAGCGAAGGCGACACGAGGGCAACCTGACTGCGAGAGACGCAAACACTCACGGCCAGTCTCGCCGAACGGCCCCCCGGATTCTGGCGCGCGCCCAGGTTAGCCGAGCCGGGGCCTATCGCACAGGGCCAACTCGCTCACTCTCGCTGGTCGCACAGACGGCGCCGTCAGCCGGCGGGGCTGGGAGAGGACGTGGGCGCAGGCGGGGTCCAGCCCGGCCAGGGGATGTTCAGCGCCTCGCCGAGCGTGAGGTTGTCCCAGTTCACGATCTGCGGGTTTGCCGCCATGAGCGTCTCGAGAGACATGCCGAATCCGACCGCGATGGCTGAAGCAGTATCGTCCGCCCGGACTAAGTAGGTCACGAACGTGCCACCGGCGGCGGGCGTCTGGGTTGGACTCGGAGTCATCGAGTCGAGGGCCGGCACGGCAGCGACCGAGGGTGCGCCCGACGCCGGGGGCATTGCAATAACCGACGAGATCAAGTGCAGCGGGAATTGCATCTGCCCGTTCCGGAGGACCGTCGCCAGGCCCTCCGCCGAGGCTTGCGTAAAGCTCCCTCCAATCTGAGCTATGCCACTCGTGATCGGCTGAACGACGTACGGGACCTCGACGACCTTGCCGTCGAGGACGATCGCGAAGTACTCGCCGACGTGACCACCAGTCCAGGTCGCGAAACCGAGGGTAGCCGCCGGCGTGAACGCAAGGCCCACCACCCATCCCTGGGTGATCCCGTCGGAGGCGGCGGCCACCTTGCTCCGGTCCAGATCGTTTCCCGTGAATTGGACCGACAGGGTCGGATCGATGGGATCGCCGAGCGCGGGCAGAGGCTTCGGCCCGACCGTTACCGCGCCACCCGTGTCCACCTTGCCGTAGGTCTCGGGCGGCAGCGCCACGATCTCGAGAGCGCCTGCTGCGCCCAGCAGCGACTCCACGGCCGTCACGTCGACCGGCCCGAAGATCGTTATCTGGATCGAATCGCCGGCCGCGATAGTGAAGTTCCCCACGCCGGCCGCATTGAGGCGGGCGCCGATCACGTCGATCATCCGCGACTCTTCGTCCTTGGTGGGCAAGCGTCCGCCGACGGGATCGATCCCGTACGTGAGCTTCACGATCTGCGACTGCTGCGATGGGATCGCCGACGCCGGCTCGGACCCCGAGGCGGGCCCTGGCGCGGTCCCGTCGCGGAGCCCGAGCGGAACGACGATCACAGTCAGAATGGCCACCGCCGCGGCGGCCAGAGCCAGTCCGGCAAGACCGTGCGCCCGGCCGCTGACTCGAATCTGCGCTGAAGCTGCGGCTCCCTCGTCGGCGGCAGTCGACTGCCACGCCGGAGTCGCCGGCAGCTGGCGCTCGATTCCGGCCATTCGAATTCGCACGCCGGCAAGGATCTGCTCGTCCGAAGGCTCGGGCGCGCTGGAGTCCGTTTCGTTCTGATGGTTCATCGCCAGATCTCCGGGTTGCGGCGGAGCGTCTCGCACGCCCTCGCCACGAGCGAGCGAACTCCAGAGGCGGACAACCCCAGGATCTCGCCGATTGATTCGTCATCGAGGTCTCGCTGGTAGCGCAGGATCAGCGCCTCGCGTTGGCGCACGGGGAGCTCGCAGGCAAAGCGCTCGAACCACAGCCAGAATTCGGTCCGGCTGGTTTCCGCGTCGACCGACGGCTCGCTGGCCGGGTGGAGGCTCGCCAGCGGCAGCCACGAGAGGAGCCGTCGTCGGCGCGTCTTGTCGATCACGAGGCGACGTGTGATCAGAAGCAGCCACGGCAGAGGCTGGCCGTCCGGCCCGTGCCCCACGCGCCAGGCCGCGTGGGCTCGCTGGAACGCCTCGCCCGCAATGTCTTCGGCGTCCTCGGCGCTACGCAGCATCAACAGCGCATAGCGGTAGACATCCCTGTAGCGCTGCCTGTACAGCGCTTCGAAGCTCGCCCCGGCGTCCTCGACCTCCTCGGCGGCGCGAGCGTCCCCAACTCGCTCGACGAACTCCTGGCTCCCTCTGTCCGCACTCACGATTGCCATCATGACCAGATTGACGAACCAGCGGACCATTCCGTCCCGCGCCCGGCTAACCCCCTACCGGCCCACGGCCACGCCCCGCGGAACGCCCGGGTTGGGCATCCACTCGCCCAGGGACCGGACTTCCGCAAGGCGCGCGACCAAGTCCGGATCCAGGGCTTCGGCCGCGGCCACGGCCGTCTCGATGGCGGTCAGACACAGAATGCCTTCCGCGGTTGCGGCGAGGCGGATCTCGGCCGCGTCCCGGACCGGACCGGACGTGGGCGACGGAGTGTTGACCACGAGCCTCACCGACCCGCCGGCGATGAGATCCAGGATCGAGACCCGGCCCGGTTCCGACTTCTCCCCGACCTTGGCCACGACCTGAGCGTCGTGCCCGAGCCTGCGCAGCTCCGCGGCAGTTCCGGGTGTGGCCGCAAACCGATACCCCGCCCTTGCCAGGGCCCGGGCCACGCGCGGCAGTTCCTTCTTGTCGCGTTCCGCGACCGAGATCAGCGCCAGCGCCCCGTCCGCGCCCGGCCGCGGCGGGATCAGCGCCGCGCCCTGCATCGCCTTCGCCAGCGCCACTCGAGGATCGGTGTGCAGGCCGATGACCTCGCCGGTCGATTGCATTCCTGGGCCAACGCTCGGGTCCACGCCACGGAGCTTGGCCGTCGAGAAGGCCGGCGCCTTGACCGCGACCAGGGGCGGCGGCTCCAGCAACCCGTTGCCCCAGCCCATCGCTCGGAGCGTCTGTCCGAGCGCGATTCGGACTGCCAGCTTGACCATCGGCACGCCCGTGACCTTGCTCATGAAGGGCACGGTGCGGCTGGCGCGCGGGTTTACCTCGATCAGATAGACGCCGTCCTCCCGGACGATGAACTGGGCATTCACCAGGCCGTGAACGTCCAGCGCCCGCACGATTCGATCCATGGCGGCGACGATCAGCTCCTGGTCCGATACGGAGACCGTCTGCGGCGGGAACATGCCGACGGAGTCGCCCGAATGGACGCCGGCTCGTTCAACGTGTTCGAGCAAACCCGGTATGAGAACCGTCTCACCGTCGGCGATCGCGTCCACGTCCACCTCGATCCCCTCGAGGTAACGGTCGATTCGGACCGGCTTGTCGACGTCGACGTCGGTCGCACGGGCGAGCTGCTCGACGAGGTCCGACGGCGAATACGAGAAATCGATGGCGAGACCGCCGATCACAAAGGACGGGCGCACGATGACCGGGTAGCCGATCTGCTCGGCCAGCGCCAGCGCTTCCTCGATCGACCGGGCCATGCCGCCTTCCGGCTGCGGGATGCCCAGCGATTCCACGAGGTTCGCGAAGCGGATACGGTCCTCGGCCTGGTCGATGGTCTCGAGGTTCGCGCCAAGGAGAGGGATCCCGGCTGCGGCGAGGGGCTCGGCAAGGTTGAGCGGCGTCTGGCCGCCGAACTGGACGAAGGCGCCGAGCATGCCGCCCGGGCGGGAGCCGTCCAGAGGCGACTCCGCTTCCACGACCGAACGCACGCTCTCCGGATCGAGCGGCTCAAAGTAGAGGCGCGAGCTGGCGTCGAAGTCGGTCGAGACGGTCTCGGGGTTCGAGTTGANNGACCGCCTGCCAGCCCCGTTCGCGGAGCTCAGCCGCGGCCTGGACCGCGCAATAGTCGAACTCTATCCCCTGCCCGATCCGGACCGGCCCCGAGCCGATGACCAGCGCCGCGGGCCGCTCCACCGGCGGCAGCTCCGGCTCGGAGCCGCTGGCTGCGTACGTGGCGTAGAAGTAGGGCGTCTCCGCCGCGAACTCCGCGGCGCATGTATCCACCATGGCGTAGCCGGGCGCGAGGCCCAGCTCCATCCGAGCGAGTCGGATCGCCTCCGCCGTCACCCCGGCACCCGCCATCTGGGCGAGTTCGCGGTCCCCGAAACCGGCCCGCTTCACCGTCGCCAGGAGAGTGGCCGCCTCATCGTCCCGTGGCTCCGCGATCCGTGCCCCGAACCTGCGGACCTCGCGCTCCAGCGCGATCGCGCGCTCGAACTCCCACAGAAACCAGGCGCTGATGCCGGTCACGCCGCGAATCCGCTCCGCGGGCATGCCGCGCCGCAGCAAGGCCAGGATCCGCCACAGGCGCGAGTCGGACGGGGCCAGGAACCGCCTCAGGACGATCGGGTACGCGGCGCGTTCGGCGTGCCTCTGAGCCTCGCACAGCAGCCCACTGGCATCGACGGTCACGAACGGCTGCTCGACCTCCGGCTCCATGAGGTAGTCGAGCGTCGCCTGCCAGCCGGCGTTTTCTGCCAGGAACCCTGCACCGGCCTGTTCGAGCGCCCGCAGCGCCTTGTTCAGCGCCGACCCGAATGTTCGGTCGATGGCCATGACCTCGCCGGTCGCCTTCATCTGGCTGCCGAGCGTTCGGTCGGCCTTCGGAAACTTGTCGAACGGAAAGCGCGGCAGCTTGACCACAACGTAGTCCAGGGCCGGTTCAAAGGCCGCGACCGTGGTCCCGGTCACGACGTTGGGGATCTCCGCCAGCCGCCGGCCTGCCGCGATCTGGGCCGCGACGCGCGCGATCGGATAGCCGGTCGCCTTGCTCGCGAGGGCGGAGGATCGACTCACGCGCGGGTTGACCTCGATGACCGCGTAGTCGGCGTAGTCCGGACTCAGGGCGAACTGCACGTTGCAGCCACCCTCCACGCCGAGCGCCCGAATGATCGCCAGCGCCGCAGAGCGCAGCCGCTGATGAACCCGGTCCGGCAGCGTCTGGACGGGCGCGACCACGATCGAGTCGCCGGTATGGACGCCCAGCGGATCCACGTTCTCCATCGAGCACACGGCGATGCAGGTGTCGTCCGCGTCGCGCATGACCTCGTATTCGATCTCCTGCCAGCCGACCAGGCAGCGCTCGACCATGACCTGGTGAATGGGGCTGAGCCGCAGGCCGGTGCGGGTCCGCTCGAAGTAAGCCGCCTCGGTTTCGACGATGCCGCCGCCGGTGCCGCCAAGCGTGAATGCCGGCCGGACGATCGCCGGCAGGCCGATCTCCTTGAGCGCCTCGCGCGTGGCGTGCTCGCGTGCCTCGACCGTGTCGCCCTCGACGATGCAGCTGGGCGCGTACGGCTGGCCGATCCGGTCGAGCAGGTCGCGGAACAACTCGCGGTCCTCGGCCATCTCGATCGCCTCGAGCGGCGTGCCGATAAGGCGGACGTTGTACTTGTCGAGGACGCCCGCCTTGGCCAGTGCCACGGCAAGGTTGAGCCCGGTCTGGCCGCCCAGGCCCGCCAGCAGGCCCTCCGGCCGCTCCTTGGCGATGACCTGCTCGATGGCCTCCACGGTCAGCGGCTCGAGATAGACGGCGTCCGCCACTTCCGCGTCGGTCATGATCGTGGCCGGGTTCGAGTTGACCAGGATCGTCCGGACGCCCTCAGCTCTTAGTGCGCGGCAAGCCTGCGTGCCGGCGTAGTCGAACTCGGCGGCTTGGCCGATCACGACCGGGCCGCTGCCGATGATCAGCGCGCTCTTCGGCTTGACACGTACGGCACCCGGCGCCGGGTTGGCGGGCACGGGGTACGGGGATGTGGGTGCCGAGCCTGCCGAGTGGGCGGCTGTGCCCGCCCGCGGCTCCGTCATACAAAAAAGCCACCGGCCTCAGGGGCTCGGTGGTTCAACTTACAGGTCGTCACGGATCTCCTCCCCGGCCTCTCTGGACCGGTACGCCGGCCTCACAGGACCGGCCGCAAGGGCTGCCCGTAGGTTATCACGGAAGGGGTCGCGGAACCCAGTGAGGCCCGTTCACCCCGACGATCCTCGCCGACGAGCCGCTTGCGCTCGACCGGCAGGAACAAGACGTTCCGTACACATCTGGGAAGTCCGGGTCGGCGACGAAGCCGAGCTCAGCGGGCGGCGTCGTACAAACCCTGACCCGCAGGCCGGCCCCGGCCGACGCCGGCGACGGAGTGGCGTCGTTGGGCACGCTTCATTCCTTTCCGTTGCTGTGGCTGTGGAGTGCGGCCGTGCGGACGAGCCGGCTTTAGGAGGCGCCTCGCGAAGCTTCGAGGGCCGCCGCCGCACCCATTGCGGCCAGCTCCGCATCTTCCTCTTGCGTGAGACCGCTGACTGCGACTGAGCCGACCACGGACCCATCCCGGACGACGGGGACGCCCCCGCCCCAGCCCACATAGCGTGGGTCGCCGTAGTAGGCCATGTCGAAGCCGGTCTTGGGATCGCGCGCCGCGATACCCAGTTCCCACGACGGCTTTCTCTCCCGAGCCGCGGTCCAGGCCTTGTTCGCCGCGATCGTCGTCGACGGCAGGGGGGTGCCGTCGAGGCGCAGCAGACCGACGAGTTCACCGTGATCGTCGGCGACGGCTATCACCGCTACCTTGCCGCGTCGCGCCAGTTCTGACTGGATGGCCCCGATCGCCGCTTGGGCCTCCACATGACCCAGAGTCTTCGATGTCTTCACCTGTGCACTCCGATTCCTGCGGTGGTGGGGACCATGTCCCACGACGAGTCACTCGCGCGGTTGCCAAGATGGCTAGTCGGCTGGGTTCTCATAACCTCTGATTTCGACGTATGCATCCGTCGCAACCAACGGGAACACGCCCCAAGCCTGAACGGATACGAGGAAACGATCAAGCGCGCGATTTCGGGAGACGCGCGGATATCGCACCCACAGGATTTCCGAGTACTTATGCGGGCACGCTCCGGTCAGGCTCGGGTCGGCGACCGTCGAGTCCAGGAACATCGCCGGCGAAATCGGTGAACACAGTCGCTCGCGATCACGGCCCGGGGAATCGCCGACCAGTGCAACCTGACACCACAAACCATATGAGGCTGCGCACTGCAGCAACTCTCTCCACTTCGTATTGCTCATGAGAGGGGCGCCCATCGCAAATGCCATCCGACCCTCATTCATGGTGTACGGCGTCAAGCGGCGCGCCATCGGCAAACGCGAAGGACTGGCCCGCTCGACGCAAATCGTTCGCCTGCAGCAGGATGTCCCGACTTCCGGCGCCTTCTACACTCAAGAAGAGGGGCACCTGGTTCAGCGGGCGACAGCTGTGCAGGTAGACCTGGCGCGCGTCGCGCAGACGCAACAGCGCTGCGGCGTCGCCTCCTGCAGCGCGGAAGCTGGACAACTCGAGGTCTTCCACGTCTTCGCCTACCAGGGCCGGACGCAGGTCGGCGGCCGCGACGTCCAGCGTGACGTCCTCGATGGTGAGGCCCTTGACGTGCCGGAGATAGACGCCGTACGCCGGCAGGGTGCCGAACACGTGGTAGTCGGGGTAGTGGTCGCGCAACTCGGGTATGGACCGCTGCGCGTCTTCCAAGGTGCCGCCGCCGGGGAAGGTGAAATGGATCCCGCTGAAAGCGATGTTCTCGGCGAAGTAGCCCGGAACGCCGACGATGCTGACGCATGACAGTTTCTCGCCTGGGAAGGCCGGCACTTCGTGTGGCAGCGGATAGGCGTCGTCGGCCATGACGGCCCGGATGTTGCTGAAGCTGATGTTGCGCAGCACCCCGATGGGCAGCGATTCCTTGCGCTCCTGCCTCCAACCCAGATAGCCGCCCAGGCGAATCGAGATCGGTCCCGTGACGTGGTCCATCACCAGATTGTCGAAGCTGATGTTCTCCATCACGCCGCCTTCCACTTCCTGGATCTTGATGGCGGCGCCGTAGGTGTCGTAGATCACGCAATTCGAGACGGCGATATCGCGGAAGGTACCGAGCGATTCGGGGCCGATGCGGACCGCGGACCAGCGGGTGGAGATGAGGCAGTTGGTGACCACGATGCGGAAGCCGCCCTCCTTGAGGGCGATGGCGTCGTCGCCGCAGTCGATATGGCAGTCGGAGATCATTACGTCTTCGCAGGCGGTCAGATCGAAACCGTCGTTGTTCTGGTTCGCCCGATTGAAGAGGCGCACGCCGCGGATCCACATCCGCTTGCACGTTTCCAGCTGGCAGCACCACGCTGGAGCGTGCTGAAGCGTGAGGTTGCTGATCGTGACGTCTTCGCAATCCGTGAAGTGAAGGAGAGTGGGACGGGTGAACGTCTGGCTGCTGGGAGCCGCGGCTTCGGACTCGAGGTTGAAACCCTCCATGCCGCGCGGAAAGGCGGCGCCCTGGCCGTCCACGCAACCTTCGCCGGTCAGCGCGACATGGTGCGCGCGATAGGCGTTGATGAGGCAATAGTCGAGATGCTCGGGGTAGCCGAGTTTGGCATTGCGCCCCAGGTTCGGGTAATCGGCCAGGGACGTGCTGCCGAGCAGCCGTGCGCTCGGGCCCACGTGGAGTGTGACGTTGTCCTTGAGCGTGATCGTGCCGGTCAGGTAGTCGCCCGGAGGCAGGAAGACGACGCCGCCGCCCTTGCTGGTGCAGGCATCGATTGCCGCCTGGATTGCGCCGGTGTCCAGCTTCTCGCCGTCACCGGCCGCGCCATAGTCCCGGACCGAAATCTCATTCATAGAGGGTGCTTTCTCTCCGTGCGTCTCTTACCGCGCGAGCAACGGCGTCTCGCCGGCTACGGCAGGGCCTCGAGGGCCGCTTCCAGCTTCGCGTCGCCGTCCGGGTTGGCAGGCAGTGGATCGTTAGACTTCGCGGCCGGCAGGATATAGCTCTCGAACACGTCGTAGGGCTGCTGGAAGTTGTCGCCAGTGAGATCGGCCGTGAAGACCACCTCGAGATCCCGCTCCGGCACCAAGATGATGTACTGACCGCCCATACCTTGAAATGCGACCGCTCCCTGGGTCTGGAGCCACAAGAGATATCCATATCCCGATCGCTTCTGGCTCTGCATCATCGGGTCGATGTGGTTCGCGAACGAGGCTTTCACCCAGCTTGCCGGGAGCACCTGTTTGCCATTCCACTCGCCGCCGCGAAGGTAGAGTTGACCAAATGCCGCCATGTCGCGCGGACTCATCTGGATGCCGAAACCGCCAGTTTCGAGACCCGATGGGTCCGTACCCCACGTGGCATCTGTGATGCCCAGGGGCCCAAACAGATGGGCATTCGCGAAATCGGTCGGGCTCATCCCCGTTGCCTTCTGAAGGATGGCGCACAGCAATCCGGGGGCGCCCGAGTCGTAGTTGAACTTCTCGCCCGGGGCCGCCGCCATTGGCAGATCCAGGACGTCCTGAACCTGAGATCCACTTTGCATCATCGTGTTGATGTCCGTGTCGTCCGACCAGGCAAAGCCCGCGGACATCGTCAGCAGGTTCTCGATGGTGATGGCCTGCTTGCGGCCATCGTTGTTGGCCATCGTCAGGTTGGGAAAGTAGTCCAGGACCTTGTGGTCGACGCTGTCGATGAACCCCTTGTCGATGGCGATGCCGATCAGCGCCGCGACGACGCCCTTCGTGACCGAATAGACGTCCACGATCTGATCGCCTCTGAACGTCCCGAAGTACTTCTCGACCACGATCGTGCCGTGACGGATCACGATCATGCTGCGGAGGTTGATCTGCTTCGCTGCGATCTGCTCGGCAGCCTGAGTGAGCAATCCGGAGTCCATCCCCTGCTCTTCAGGCGAGGATGTCCGCCACGTTTGCGACGGCGATGGGGACGGTGCGGGCGACGGCGAAGCGGGCGACGGCGAAGCGGGCGACGGCAATGTCATTGTCGGGGTTCCTCCTGACGCGGAAGGGGCCCCGCTGGGCGTGCCCACCGCGCCGGAGCATCCACCCGCCAGCAGAGTCGCCAGTGGAACGGGCTGGGCAGAAATGTGAAGGCGCCGTCCCGCACAACTGGGCTCCTACTCAGCAAGCGCTTGCGTCCAACATGGGAATGGTGAGGGTAGCGACGCGCCCAGGTCAACTCGCGGCAGCGAAGCCCGAGCCACCAGAACGGGGCGGGCTCGTTGACATGCATCAGCTCGCGGTGGCGATCCGGCGCCGCACCGCTGCCGGCTAGATCGTCATCGCCCCGAAGCCACCTTCGACGCGAACCAGGGCTCCCGTCACGAAGCCCGATGCGCGCTCAGATGCAAGCCAGATCATCGTCCCGACCAGCTCCTCGGCTTCCCCCAAGCGTCCCGCCGGGGTATGGCGGACGATGGCCTGGATGCGTGCCGTCCTTCTCTTTCTCGGGCAAACTGGCCCGGACCGGCAACCTTGTAGCGGGGACGCCTACTTCCTCCTGCGGACTGTCGATCGGGAACTCCTGGTCCCCGACTCCCACCACCGTAGCCGGCTCTGGACTCCTCGGGCCTGGCCCGGCGCCGTCCTCGTCGGAGGCGAGATCGTGGGAACGTGGAGGCACTCACAGAACGACGTCACGGTCGAGTCGTGGCGCCGGCTCTCCGCCACAGAGCGCGAGGCGGTGGAAGCGGAGGCTGCGTCCAAGGCCCTGCCCGGCATGGCCCAGGGCATCCGAGTCCGCTGGGACGACTGAGAACGGGGGCGGCCTACTTCGACGATCCGGCGGTGTTCTCTCGGACCCTGAACTCGACGATCCGGCGGATCAGGTCTGTC
This sequence comes from Chloroflexota bacterium, assembly GCA_003158675.1. Lineage (GTDB taxonomy): Bacteria > Chloroflexota > Limnocylindria > Limnocylindrales > CSP1-4 > Fen-1039. The sequence goes on from PMKN01000023.1 coordinate 41,772, forward strand.
GGGAGCGGTTGGTCCAGCGGAAACTGGACGGAACCCTTGCCCTGCTTGTAGGCCGCGAGTTCCTGCTTGAACGCCTCTATGCCGGTGGGGATCGGGTAGAGGCCGACGTGCTTCTTGTAGCCGGCGAAGAACACCAGGTGACGCCCGTTCAGATCGAACGTAGGTATCGCGTAGCTGATCGTCTCCGTGGCGCCGGGCGCAGCCGACTTGATGAGCGCCCGGAGCTCGACAAGCATCTTTTGGGTGTCGGGCGGGAAGCGCGCGATGTAGTCGTCGACGGAACTGCCGATTGACCTGTCTGCCATGGCGCACCTTTCGCAAGCTACGGGGCTAAGGCCGATCCTGCTCCGCCGAGTGGGGTCGGCGGGCCCAGCACTGCGACGAGAGCGATCGCGGGTGTGGGACTCATTCGATCAAACTACGACGACCGACGAGCCTGTCAAGGGCGTTTCATTCACACGCACTTGGGGCGATTTGCGGGCGGTGACTCGTAGACCGTCGCTCCACGTTGGAGCCTTGGGAGCTGCGCGCCTGCTTCCGTTTCCCGAGCCGTAGCACGATATCGGAGAGGCTTCTGCCGACCCGGCGCGACCGGTAGACTTGCCTCCTGCACGGGTCGAGTGTCCCCCGCCCCGGGATACGAGTCGCTGGCGCTTCGCACGAGCGCCGGCAGAGGGAGCCTGGAGAATGCCGGCCTATTCTCGGACGACCCACCTCAGCGTGGCAGGCATCCTGATCGTTCTCGCTGTCGCGGGCTGTTCGGGGAGTTCGACCGCCGCGCCGACAGCCGGGTCGACCCTGGCGCCGTCGCTCAGTTCGGCAACTCTCACGCCAGCCGCCACGCCAGCCGCCACGTCCGCTGCCACTCCGGCGGCCGCGACCTCGCCAGCCGCCACGCCAGGCGCCACGCCAGCTGCTACGCCGACGGTCACCCCGCCGCCGTCAGCCACCGGCTTCAGCCCGACTGGATCCATGAGCACGCCCCGCAACGGGCAGACTGCCACTCTGCTGTCCGACGGCCGCGTGCTCGTCTGCGGAGGCCGGAGCGGCTCGGCGTACCTAGCTTCGGCCGAACTCTACGACCCTAAGACGGGCACGTTCAGCCCCACCGGCGCCATGACGTCTCCGCGCACAATGCACACGGCCACGGCGCTCCCGGACGGCCACGTCCTCGTGACCGGTGGCTCGGCCGGTTCGGGGAGTCTGACGGCGGCCGAGTTGTACGACCCCGCCACGGGCACCTTCGGCCCGACAGGCTCAATGACGCTGGGGCGCTCTGGGCAGACTGCCACGCTGCTGTCCGACGGCCGGGTCCTGCTGGTTGGGGGCTGGGGCACGGGCGGGCAACTCACCACATCCGCGGAGCTGTATAGCCCCGCCACGGGCACCTTCAGCGCTACAGGCTCGATGGCCACCACCCGGCTCGGTCTCACCGCCACGCTGCTTTCGGATGGCCGCGTCCTTGTCGCCGGAGGCAGCAAGACTCCCGGAGGGCTCGGGCTCGCAACGGCCGAGCTGTTCGACCCCAGTACCGGCAAGTTCAGCCCGACCGGATCGATGACAGCTGGCCGCGACCTCCAAACCGCCACGCTTCTCTCAGACGGCCACGTTCTCATCGTGGGCGGTCAGGGCAGCAACGGCGCATGGAACTCGGCGGAACTCTTCGACCCGGCCACCGGCAAGTTCACCCGGACCGGGACCCTGACAGTCAGTCACGGCGACGGCCACACCGCCACGCTGCTTGCCGATGGACGCGTGATGGTCGCCGGAGGCCGGGACCCAGGCACGAACAAGTACGTGGCCTCGGCCGAGCTCTTCGACCCAGGCACGGGCAAGTTCGCCGCCACGGCCTCCATGGCTGCCCGTCGTCAGAACCAGACCGCGACGTTGCTGGCCGACGGCCACGTCCTCGTCGCCGGAGGATCGGACGGTTCAGCCGCTCTGGCCTCGGCCGAGCTGTATCAGCCGTAGCGGCGCGACATTCAGCTGTGGTCGCCTCGCGACCGCGATCAGCTCAATTGGACACCTCGACCGCGACCTGAGGCACCGTCTTACGATCTCGCCGATCGGACTGTCGGGCTCGAACCGCATCCACTCGACGCCGTATGAGCTCGCGCTCCCCGTCTGCGGACTGGTCAGTCCATCCCCTGAAGGCGGCGCTGGAGTTCGGCAGTGTCGAGGTGAACGGGCTCGACTGCCCCGACCGTAGGTTCCGGTTGGGCGCCGCCGTGGCGGGCGCGGGCGGCGGACACGAAGCGGTCAAACACTGCCAGTGCGTCCAGCGGCCCGGGGCCGCCCTCGGGATGGTACTGGACCGTCTCGATCGGGAGTGTGCGGTGGCGCAACCCCTCGACTGAGCCATCATTGAGGTCGATCTGGCTGACCACAAAACCGCTCGCCTCCGGCAGCGTCGCGCCGATGACCGTTACCTCGTGGTTCTGGGCCGTCACCTGCACCAACCCAGTCTCAAGGTCCTTCACCGGATGGTTCGCGGCGTGGTGGCCGAATGGCAGGCGCCGCGTGTTCGCCCCAGCCGCGCGGCCGATTATCTGGTGACCCAGGCAGATCCCCAGCAGCGGCCGCCCGTCGGCGATGGCCGCCCGGGCCAGAGCCACGGGGCCGTCGAGGCGGGCCGGGTCGCCGGGTCCGGGCGAGAAGACGACGCCATCCACCTCCGGCGCCAGGGCCTGGGCGGCAGTGGCGGTGTGGGGCAGGACCCGCACCCGCGCCCCCCGCCGGCGAAGGCTACGCACGATATTTGTCTTGAGCCCGAAGTCCAGGATCGCCACCAGGGGGCCACCCTCGGAGGCGTCGCCCTCGTCGCGCGCTTCGGCGGGCGAGACCTCGGCCACGAAATCCTGATCCTCCCAGCGAGAAACGTTGCGCGCGAGCTGACGAGCTTCTTCGGGGTCGATCTGGCCGGGCGAAGTGACGATGGCCTTCAGAGAGCCGTGGGATCGGAGATGCCGTGCCAGGGCTCGCGTATCGACGCCGGCGATCGCCGGGATGCTCGCCTCGCGCAGCATCGTCGCGAGCTGGCGGGCGTCGCCGAGTACAGCGGCGGTGGCGTTGGCCACGATCAAACCGCGCAACCATGGTCGCTCGGACTGGTCGTCGTAGCGAACGCGGCCGTAGTTGCCGATGAGCGGGTATGTCATCACGACCAGCTGGCCGGCATAGCTTGGATCGGTGGCGATCTCCTGGTAGCCGGTCTGGCTGGTATTTACGACGAGGTCACCTTCTCCCGACCGCTGGGAGCCGAAGGCGACGCCCGGGAAGATCCGGCCGTCTTCTAAGGCCAGCAATGCCGGCCCGTAGTCGCCGACCCTGGGATCGACGACGGCGCTGGGGCGTGGAAACGGCGGCTGCTTCATACAGAAAGACCACCGGCCTCATGGGCTCGGCGGTCTCGCTTCCATGTGCTCACGCATCTCCCTTCCGGTCTCTCTGGACCGGTACGCCGGTCTCACGCGACCGATCGGTCGGTCGCGATGGACCGGGAGCCGGTCTCACGGCCGGCTGAAAAGGCTCGCCGTAGGTTAGCACGAAGAAGATGCCCACTCGAACCTCGTGCCAGCGACGGCTCTCGGCGAACGGTCCTAACGGCCTCGACTCCAGGGCCGGCTCGACGGTCCGCTGCCCGGAGCGTGAGAGCGATGCCTCAGGAGGGCCTCGATCTCGGCCCGTAGCCGCCGTCCGAACGTGGCCCGTTGCAGCCATTCCAGGTAGTCGGTGTCGTGGCGTGCGATCTCTCCAAGCGACCAGCCGGAATACCGCCCGAAATCGAGGACGGTCCCAGATGGATTGCCCGGCGGCGGACCCGCATGGTTGGCATCAGCGGCGGTCGGACGGGCGGATTCCGGCGCAGCGCTCGCATTGGGTCTTGATGCCTCGACAGGTGAACGCGGGCCGGCGGCTTCAAGCCGGGACGCATCATAGGCCGCCCGACGAACCGGGTCGCCGAGTACGTCCCAGGCATCGTTGAGGGCGATCATCCGGCTGGCATCGCCACCGTGGTCGGGGTGATATTTGCGCGCCAGAGTCCTATATGCGGCCCGAACGACGTCCTCCTCGGCGCGCGGGTGGACCTGAAGCACCTCGTAGTAGTCCGGCATGGCGGAGAGCCTACAACCTTTGGTGCGCCGGACTGTTACTGAACCTGACCCCGAGGAGCCAGTTCACGACGGTCTGTTTCGTCGAGGATCGCCCCCCAGAACACACTGCTGTGCGGCCACAGTCTGCGGCGTGTCTGCTCGATCACGGGAACCCAATCCACGACGCCGATGGCCGGGCGCCAGGGCGTGCGGGCCCCGCGAGCGCGCAGCCAGGCGCCGCCGGACGCCTGCAGGCCGTCGATGAAGGAAGCCGTGTCGTCACGCCGGTACCTGTCCAATTCTCGGATCAGCTGGACGAACCGGCCGCGCTGCTCCGGAGTGGCGTCGGCGACCCCGACTTCGGACATCTCGTTGAAGGCTCGATACAGCCGCCAGCGGAAGGTCGCCTCGGGCTCGTCCAGCTGCGGCGGGCGAACGGCGTCGCCATAGAGCTCACGCTGCAGGTCGTAGATGCGGATCAAACGGCGGCCCTGGTCCAGGGGCCTCCCGGAGCCGTCGATCCAGTCGTCGTATCGATCGACCAGGAGGTCGCACAACTCGGCCGTTTCGTCGGTCCGCAGCCGGTTCATCTCACGCACGATGCCCCGCAGCGCTTCGGCGCCTTCGGTCGGCATCGGCGAGGGATACCGGGTCATGAGTTCGGCCGCCTCGGCCTGCAAGTGCCGCAGCTCCCACTTGGGGTCCACTCCGCCGATCGCAAGCATCCACTTCGTCGGTACGGCGATGAAGCCGAAGGCAGCGAGACCCAGCCCGACGGTGGCCATTGGTCGGGGCTCGGCTACGGGCAGAGCGAAGAACATGGCCGCCACCGCTGCGAGACGGAATCCATCCATGACCATGGCGCGGCGCCTGGCCCGTCCCTCCTGCAGCATCGACCGTTCGGTCCGGAACAGCACGGCGAGAAGGATCACGAACAGAACCGAAGCCAACCAGAAGATGACCATCCGCCTCGATCCATGGCTAGTTGACGCCTGGCCCGCCCGTCGCCCGTGCCGGGCTCCCTGAGGCGATAGGTTAGCCCCCCCGATGAAGCCGCGCGAGACGCCCCGCCTCAAGAATGTCCCGGAAGGACACAGGCTTCGCATCAGTCTCACCTGGCGGCCGGACCGCTCCTTCGGGAGTCCCACGTGCGGCTCGGAGTAGAGTTGACTGCAAGGCGCCGCTATGCATCAGCCGTGTCCGCGGTTCAAGGACGGCCGGAGTCCGCGCTAATGGCCGACAACTCGCTCCCCAGACAATTCCACAAAGTCATCGTCGACAACATTGCCGACGGCGTCTACTTCGTCGAGCCGAACCGGACAATCCGGTACTGGAACAGCGGGGCCGAGAAGATAGCCGGCTACGGGGCTGCTGAGGTGGTTGGCAAGCGCTGCTACGAGAACCTGCTCGCCCACGTAGATGCCCAGGGCAATTCGCTCTGCCTCTCGGTTTGTCCTTTGGCTGCCTCCATGGGCGACGGCGAGACTCGCGACGTGACCATTTGGCTGCGGCATCGCGACGGCTATCGCAAGCCGGTCCGAGTCCGCACGGCGGCGGTCCGCAACGAAGCGGGCGCGATCGTGGGCGGCGTGGAGACTTTCTCCGACGCTTCCGCCGTGGTCAGAGCCGCGGCCGACGCCGATCAGGCTCGCCGCGATGCTCTGACGGACGAGCTCACCGGCGTGCCCAACCGCCGCATGTTCGACAATGCGCTTCGTATTCGGCTGGAGAACCTGGCCCGCTACGGCTGGGAATTCGGCCTGCTTGTCGTCGACATCGACTTGTTCAAGGCGGTGAACGACCGCTACGGACACGCCTTCGGCGACGCTGTCCTGATCGGAGTCGCGCACACCCTGGAGGGCGCCGTCCGCGCCGGAGACGTGGTCGCACGCTGGGGCGGCGAGGAGTTTGCCGTCCTGGTGGAGGCCTCGGATTCGGCGGGCCTCAACGAGACGGCCGAGCGCGTCCGCATCCTCGTGGCTCAGTCGGAAGTGCGCCACGACGGCCTGACGCTGCCGGTCCAGGTGTCCGTCGGCGGCTCACTGGCATCGCCCACCGACACGCCGGAATCCCTTTTCGGTCGAGCCGACGCCGCTCTCTATACGGCCAAGAATCAAGGCCGGAACCGCATCGCGATAGTCGATTAGCGCGACTATTCCCGCCGCGTCGGAGTGCTGGTGAGCCCGCTCGGATTCGAACCGAGAACCGATTGATTAAGAGTCAATTGCTCTACCGTTGAGCTACGGGCCCACGGCCGCGAAGGATACATCAACAGCGGCCCAAGGTGCCGAGCGAGACGGGGGTCGCCGCCCCGCCCGAGCGATTCAAATGCAACGGCCTGGGCTGCGGTCGGGATCATCTAAACGGACTAGACGCGATCGGGACCCTCGGGAACCTTCAGAAGGGACCGTGCCAGGGCTACGATAGACGCCGCGATGGAGGCCCCCACATGAGTCAGGAGGGGAAGTCGCGCCTGGGTTGAGGGACGTGGCGAAATCCTTGTCTGGCGATGATCTCGAGCTGCTGGCCCGGCTCAAGGCAGGATTGGCTATCGTCGATCCGGCCGGCATGGTCGTGTTGTGGAACGACGACGCCGCACGAATACTCGGCATTGCCCCCAGCGACGCGATTGGCACTCCCTGGGTCGATTGCCTGACTCTCGTTCGAGGCGACCGAACGGGCGGTGCCACGCTCCGCCAACAGGTCCAGCGGGGCGGGTGGCATGGACCCCTCCATGTGCGCACGCGCGACGGCCGTACGATCTGGCTTCGAGCGCACATTCAGCCCATCGAGCTCCCCCGGTTCAAGGCCAAGGCCGGCGTGGCTGCCATGTTCTGGAACGGCGACGACGACGCGGAAATACCCGGACCCGCCGCGGCCCAGCTGCCATACCGCGACCTCTTCCTTCATTCGGCCGAGGCTCTCTTCCTCACGGACCTCGACACGATCATCATCGATGCCAACGAGGCCGGCGCGGCCATGCTGCGCACGTCAGTCGCAGATCTCATTGGCCGGGTGCTCATAGGTTTCACCGTCGAACCAACCGCCGCGGGCGCAGCGGCTGCCCGAGCAGAACTGCTGGCGGTCGGCTCTCTGGTTCGCCGCGTGCCCGTCCAGCCACCGACCGGCGAGCCGTTCCCGGCCGAGATGATCTTCTCACTGGCATCGCCTAGTGCTGGCCACGTCCTGGTCCGGGTTCGCGACAGAACCCTGGACGAGCAGCTGAATCGCATGGTTGGCGATCTGGCTGCCCTCGCCAACCTGGACGAAGGCACGCTCACGGAAACCGAGGTGGCACAGCGGGGGCTCGATGTCGTCGCGGCAACCTGGCACACGGCAGCCATCATCGCGTTCCTCGACGGACCGGACGGCTTCGTCGTCGTGGCCGGGTCGGACACCCCCGAGACCATCAGGGCAACGCTCACTGGCGTAGATCCGGCCCGGTCGCCCCTGGCGCTGTTCGTCAACAAGGCCGGAGCCCCGATCGAGATGGAGCTGGGCCGCGCCGGGGTACCTGCCTGGGCTGTACGCGCTCGGTCCCTCGGCCTGAGCCTGCTGCGGACAGCTCCACTGTCCCATCACGACCGCCGCCTCGGCGCGATGGTGTTGGTCTGGGCCGAACAGCCGCCTGTCGTGTTCGATGCCAGGCGGCTCGATCAGATGGGCCGGTACATTGGTCTGGCGATCGACAGCGTCGGAGTGCGCGAGACGGTTCGCCACGAAGCCGCACTGCGGGAGAACCTCGCCGGTTGGGCCAGGATCGGCGGAATTGTCGTCGAGCAGATGGCCGAGGCCGTCGTGACTATCGACGCCAGGGACCGGATCACGGCCGTGAACCCCGCTGCCGAGATTCTGTACGGTTTCTCGGAGGAAGAAGCCGTGGGACATCGTCTGGACGAGATGCTCGAACAGCTTCAACAGGACGGCTCGCCGCAGAGTTCGGAGGGGCGAGCCGAGGCGAGCGCGATGGGGTACTGGCACGGCCGTGTCGTCCATCGTCCGCTGAAGGGCAGCCTGGTCGGGCGTCACATCTATGTCGACCTGTCGTTGACGTCCATCCGGGACGACAAGCACAGGCCAGCCGGCCTGATCGCGATGAGCCGCGCAGTGGTGGCTTCATCTCAGCTCGGCGAGGAGCCCGCCGCGCTCGGACCCCTGGCCGTGGCGACGGGACGGGCCAGGAGCCGGCGCGAGGTGGCCGATGCGGCGATCGAGCGCCTGTGCGAAGCCACAACGGCGGACGCCGGACTCATTTTGACCTGGTCCGATAAGGGCGACCAGGGCATCGAGGCGGCTCGCGGCTTGAGCCATGACCTGGTCGAAGCCATCCGCAGGGCGCACATCCCGGCGTTGCGGGCCGCCCTCGAGGCCCCGGGGGCGATCGTCGCCTTCGAAAGCCTGCCCTCGCTCGTCGAGGGAACCGAAGTGGCTGCCGTGCTCGCAAGAGAAGGTTTCGCAACGGGCTTTCTGGTCGGGCTGCGCAGCATGGACGAGTCGATCGGCTTCCTCGGTCTGGGAGCGCGCCGCCCGGCCTGGGGACGGCCCAGCGACCAGACAATCCTGCAGGCTGCGGCTCAGGTGGTCAGCGCGCTCGAGAACGCACGACTGATGGAGCGTCTTGCTAGCGGCCTCGAGCAGGAGCGCCGGCTCACCGCCAAGCTCGAGACTCTGATGGGCCTGACGCTACTGCCGCAAGGCGAGAGCGACGAGAGCACTCTTGCCCTCTTCTTGTTGGAGCGGATCGTGAGTGCTCTCGGCGCGGTCGGCGGCTTTGCCGTCCGCGCGGCGGACGAAGACAGGTTGCGCGTCATAGCGTCCTTGCTCGTGAAGCCATTGATGATCAAGACGATCTCGACGCGACCGGCCAGCAGCTTCGACTTCTGGGAGCGGCTCAACGCCTACCCCGGGGCCGGGGCCTTTCACCGCAACCTCGGCGAAGGGACCGACCCCACCGGCGAGATCCAGAGGATGCGCGACCGAGGAGTGGCGTCGTACGCGGCCTTCCCGATACGAGACGGCGCGAGGTTGATCGGCGCCTTCCTGTGCTATTTCTCGGGAAGTGCGGAGGACACCGCTGCGGCCGATGAACGCACGATCGATGCCGTTGGCAGGATCGTCTCGATCGCCTACACCAACGTCCGAATGAGCGAGGGGCTCAACGAGGCGGCCGAACACGAGCGTCGCCTCACGGCCGAACTCCGGGCCTTGCAGGAGTTGACCCTCCTGGGCGCAACGACCGACGACTTCGTTCGTCTCGCCCAGGAAACCATCGAGGCGGTCGTCGTTTCGACCGGTGCCAGCGGTGGTGGCTACGCCCTCGTCGATCCAAGCACGTCAAAGCTGGATCCCATCGTCTGGGTGGGGCAGTCGAGCCAGCGCTGGCAGACCCTCAGCGAGTCTCTCGCGCCACCCCCCGAGTGGCCGCCAATCGATCGGCTCCAATCCGAGAGACGCGTCTGGCTGGCCAGGGACGACGAGGTTCGCGAAGCTTCCGACGCGGAACGCTCCATTGGAGCCCAGGCCGTGCTGCCGCTCCGCGTCGGCGACGAACTCGCCGGCGCGCTTCATCTGGAATGGTCCGCCTCGCCACGAGTGGAGCAATTCGACGACCACTTCCTCGAGCCGATAGCCCGCATCTGCAGCATCGGTTTGGCCAACTTCCGGCTGCGTTCCGAACTGGTCCATCGAGCGGCGGCGCAGCGAGGCTTGAGCCACCGACTCGACACCCTCGACGAATTGACGCGGATCGGCGAGGAGGCGAGCTCGTTCGAGGAGCTGGCGCATCGAACGGTTGGTCTGGTGCGCGAAGCCCTCGGGGCAAACGGCGTCTGCTACATGCTGATTGAGCCGGGCCGGCATTTCGAGACCCACGCAGTGGCAGGCGAGATCGGCGGCTTCAGGCAGTGGCTCAAGACCGTGCCTTCCAGAGAAGCGCCTGGTGGCTCGATGCTGCTGGCCGGCGGAGGCAGCGTGCTCTCCGATTTCGCAGCCGATGAGGCCGATGCACAGGCCCTCCCGGCGGCTGCGGCAGCCGGCTTTCGGTCGTTCGGCGCCATCCCGATCAGAACGGGCGAGGAACTGGCCGGCGCCTTGCTCTGCCTGTTCGAACAGCCCGTAGCAGCCCTGCCGCTCGACGAGGCGGCCCTCGATTCCGTAGCTCGTATTGGCGGCATCGCCCTCGCCAACTTCCGGCTGCGCGAGCGCCTTGTTTCGTCCGAGGAGCGCTACCGGACTCTGTTCGAGGAGTCGCCCGACGCCATCTTCGTGTCCGCCCTGGACGGCACCCTGCTGGACGCCAACGAGGCGGCCGTGCGGCTCTACCACGTCAACCGGGCCGAAGTCCTGGGCCGCTATTTCGGTCAGCTGGTCTCTGCCGACGAGCGCGAGATGGCCCGGCGCCGGCAGGTCGTGTGGGCTCAGGGCAGAGGCACCTTCTCGGACCGCGGTCGCCGCCCCGACGGATCGGAGTTCCCGGTCGAGGTCGAGGTTCGCGTCGTCGAGCTGGGCGGCCAGCGGCGCTTCCTATCCCTGGTGCGCGACCTTTCGGACCAGGAACGGCTGACCAACGAGCTGCTGCAGGCCCAGAAGATGGAGGCGATCGGCCAGCTGGTTTCGGGCGTTGCCCACGAGTTGAACAACCCCCTGGCGGCGATCATCGCCTTCAGCCAGTTGATCCGCGGCGACCAGCGGCTGCCCGAGGACATGAGGCACGACGCCGGCCTTTTGGTCCAGGAGGCCGACCGGACCAGACGCATCGTCCAGAACCTGCTCGACTTCGCCCGCCAGCGTCCACCCGAACGGCGCCAGACGAGCATCGCGACACTCGTTCGCAGCGTCCTGGAATTGCAGTCCTACGCCTTGAACACGAACCGGGTCCAGGTATCCGTCGAAATCCCCGAAGATTTGCCTGAGGTAGACCTCGATCGAGCTCAGATGCAGCAGGTCCTGTTGAATCTGACTATCAATGCCATCCAGGCGATTCGGACCCGAGATAGGACCACGCCGGCCCACATCTGGGTCGGAGCGCAGGTTGCCAGGGCCAGGCGCGGCCCTGGCGGACCCAAGGCCGACAAGCTCGCGGACGACCAGCAACGCGTCCGCATAACCGTTCGCGACGATGGGCCGGGCGTACCCGAGTCTGCCCGGGGGCGGCTGTTCGACCCCTTCTTCACGACCAAGCAGCCGGGCGAAGGCACGGGCTTGGGACTGTCGGTGTCGTTTGGCATCGTAGCGGCGCACGGCGGGCATCTCTGGTATGAACCTGGACCAGCTGGCGGTGGCAGCTCCTTCCTGATCGAACTGCCTGTCCGCGCCCGGCCGATGAACGAACTGCAAGTCAGAGCGATTCCGGAGATCGGGGCAGTGCGCGAGGCGCCCGCTGCCAGGCAGGCTTCTGAGCCGGCCTCCAAGCCGCTCGAGGCGGCCGGCTCCGGGGCAGCCGGCTCCGGGAACTCGCCAAAGGCCGAAGGGAAGCCGGCACGCTCTGGCTCGGCGCCACCGAAGGCTCCGATCGTGGTCCCACGCCGTTCACGCGCCGGCGCCGAAGGTGCAGCGACCGGGTCCGCCCAATCGGCCGCGCCTGTCTCGAGCCCGGACGCTGCCTCGGCACCGCCTGAAGACGGTGCGGTCCGCGCGACCGTTGAGCCCGGCCAACGACCTCGCGTCCTGGCCCTCGACGACGAGCCGTCTATCCGGGTGTTTCTCAAGAAGGTCCTCGCCGCCTCCAACATGGACTGCGACTCATACCAGGACGGCGCCCAGGCTCTGGAAGGGATCCGCGACACGACCTACGACGTGA
>PMKN01000012.1 GCA_003158675.1 Chloroflexota bacterium
CGCTGCGCGACCGCATGGAGGTCATCCAGCTGCCGGGCTACACCGAGACCGAGAAGATCGAGATCGGCAAGCGGTTCCTCATCCCCAAGCAGATGAAGAACCACGGCCTGAGTGAGAAGACGATCGCAATCACGGACGAAGCGATGGTCGAGCTGGTCCGCTCGTACACCCACGAAGCCGGCGTCCGAAATCTCGAGCGTGAGATCGCCAACGTCATGCGCAAGGTTGCTCGGGCCGTGGCGGAGGGCCGTAAGCGCAAGACTGTCGTCGACGTCAAGAAGCTCAACGAGTATCTGGGCCCGCAGCGCTTCGAGTACGGCGAGCTGGAGTCCGAAGATCAGACGGGCGCCGCGACCGGCCTGGTCGTGACTGAAGTAGGCGGAGACGTGATCGCCATAGAAGTCACGCTCATGGAAGGCAAGGAGGACTTCATCCTCACCGGCCAGCTCGGCGAAGTAATGCGCGAGTCGGCGCGGGCAGGTCTCTCGTGGATCCGCGCCCATGCCGCTCAGCTCGGCATCAAGCGCGAGGTCTTCGAGAAGAACACCCTCCACATCCACGTTCCGGCCGGCGGCATCCCCAAGGACGGCCCGTCTGCAGGGATCACGATGACCCTGGCTATGGTCAGTGCCTTCACCTGCATTCCGGTCCGCAAGGACGTGGCCATGACCGGCGAGATCACGCTGCGCGGCAGGGTTCTGCCGATCGGCGGGCTCAAGAGCAAGATCCTGGCGGCGCATCTGTCGGGCGCCAAGATGATCATCCTGCCGCATAAGAACGAGAAGGATCTGCGGGACATCCCAGAGGAAATCCGCAAGCAGATCAAGCTCGTGCTGGTCGACAACATGGAGCAGGTCCTCGACGCGGCCCTCCGGCGCAAGCCGACGCCGCTTCCCGTGGACCCGGCCAAGACCGTCGAAGGCGGCGGAGCAGGCAAGCCGGAACCAGAGCCCGAAGGCCGAGTCCGGTCCGGCTTCCCGCCGGTTCCGGTCGATCAGCCGCCGGCAATGGCTCTGGCCGAGCCCCGGCTGGCCGAGCCCCGGCTGGCCGAGCCCCGGCTGGCCGAGCCCCGGCTGGCGACATGGTCGGCCGAGTGACGATTGGTTCGAGTACGTAACCAGGTCGAGTCAGATCGGTCGGCCGGCGGAAACGCCGGTCGACCGGCATTGCGACGGAGCTCGTCCGCGAATTGAATACGGCGTGTCGTTGGGCCGGCGTACCAGGGCCAGGCGCTCGCGCGATCCAAGCTTGCTTGGCTTCGGCGGCGACCAGGCCATCGAGCGTCTGACCGGCGACCCCTCGAAGAACGAGAGGGGCCAATGGAGTACAAGGACTACTACAAGACCCTGGGCGTCGCGCGAACGGCCACGCCCGTGGAGATCAAGAAGGCGTATCGGCGACTGGCGCGCGAGCTCCACCCTGACCGGAATCCCGGCGATAAGACTGCCGAGAGCCGGTTCAAGGAAGTCAACGAGGCGCACGAGGTCCTGGCCGACTCGAAGAAGCGCCAGCAATACGACATGCTCGGCTCCAACTGGGATCAGTACTCCAGGGCCGGGGGAGCGGGCACCGGGCCGACCGGCGGGGCCGGGAACCCATTCGGGGCCGGCGACCCCTTCGGGCCGAGCGGCCCGTTCGCGGCCTACGGCGCGCAGGGCTCCGGCGGCAATGTCCGCTACGAGTTCCACAGCGCCGGCTCGGAGGACTTCTCGGACTTCTTCCGTACCTTCTTCGGCGGGGCCGACGTCGCTGCCGCGGTGAACGGCGACCGATCCGCCGCCGGCCGCTCCAACTCCCGGAAGATCGAGCCAGATCCCATGGCCGGGCGGACCGGGACGGGCGGCCGCGCACGGTCCGGTGGCGCGGCCCGCCATGGCAATCCGCTGGAGGATCTCTTCTCGCGGCTCCACGGCGATGGCGCCGGGGCCGCCACCGAGCCAGGCGCGGGGCGGGGAGCCGGTCGGGGCGGCGCCGCAGCCGCCCGTGGAGGCCGCCGCGGTGACGACGTAGAGGTGGAAGTCGAACTGAGCCTCGAAGAGGCGTTCAACGGCTCGGCCCGGCTGATCCAGGTTGGCGACCGGCGGCTCGAGGTCAAGGTCCCCCGCGGCGTGGAAACGGGCAGTAAGATCCGGCTACGAGGCAAGGCCGGGTCTGGCGATGGCGCCGGCGATCTGTACCTGATCATCAAGATGCGGCCTCACCCGACCTTCACTCGTACGGGCGCCGATCTCACGCGCGAGCTGCCGATCACCCTTGGCGAAGCGCTGCTGGGCGGCGAGGTGGACGTGGACACGCTCGCCGGTCGCGTGGTCCTGACCATTCCCGCCGGGACTCAGCCGGGCCAGATCTTCCGACTGGCCGGCAAGGGCATGCCGCGCCTGAAGGCCGACGGTTCCGGCGATCTCTACGTCAAAGTCAAGGTCACGCTGCCCGGCAAGCTGGAGGGCCGGCAGCGTGAGGCTGCCGAGGCGTTCCTTCGGCAAGTCGTCCAGCCCAATCCCAGAATTAAGCCATGACCCAGTGGCGCGTCACTGCTCCGGCGCCGGCCGGCCGAGCGGCGACTCAACTAGAGGGCACGCAATGAATCTCGACCGCTTCACCCAGAAAGCCCAGGAATCGATCGCGGCGGCCCAGCGGATCGCCGAGGAGCTCCAGAGCCCCGTGCTGGATTCGGAGCATCTTCTCGCCGCCCTCGTCGAGCCGGACGACGGCATCCCAGCCGAGACCCTGCGTCGGGTCGGCCTGGACGTGCCAGCCTTCCGCGGCGAGCTGGCCGCTGCGCTGAACAAGCGGGCGAAGATACAGGGCGGTTCGATGTCCGCCGATCCGCGAGTCCGACACGCCATCGAGAGGGCCCAGGACGAGGCCCGCCGGCTCAAGGACGACTACGTCTCCACGGAGCACCTGCTCCTGGCCATCTCCGAGGGTGGCGGCGAGGCCCAGGCCATGCTTGACCGGCACGGTGCCAACAATGAGGCCATCCTGCGGGCCCTAACCGGCGTGCGAGGCGGCCAGCGCGTCACCGGCCCGAACCCCGAGGCAACCTACCAGTCCCTGGAGAAGTACGGTCGAGATCTCACGGCCGAGGCTCGGGCGGGCAAGCTCGACCCGGTCATCGGCCGNNCGCGACGAGGAAATTCGCCGCGTCATCCAGGTCCTGAGCCGTCGGACAAAGAACAACCCCGTGCTCATCGGCGAGCCCGGGGTCGGCAAGACGGCCGTGGTCGAGGGGCTGGCCCAACGCATCGTTCGGGGTGACGTGCCCGAGACTCTCAAGGACAAGAAGGTCATCTCGCTGGACCTTGGATCGCTGATCGCCGGAGCCAAGTTCC
>PMKN01000056.1 GCA_003158675.1 Chloroflexota bacterium
CGCCGAGATCGTGGCCGCCTGGACGGGCGTGCCCCTGACCAAGCTGCTCGAGGGCGAGACCGCCAAGCTCGTCCACATGGAAGAGCGGCTCCACGAACGCGTCGTGGGCCAGGACGAGGCCATTCAGGCTGTGTCGGACGCTGTTCGGCGCGCCCGTGCCGGGTTGAAGGATCCGCGCCGGCCGATTGGCTCGTTCTTGTTCCTGGGACCCACCGGCGTGGGCAAGACCGANNGAGTTCCTCTTCGACGACGACGCGGCCATGGTTCGGATCGACATGAGCGAGTACATGGAAAAGTTCTCGGTCTCGCGGATGGTCGGCGCTCCCCCCGGCTACGTCGGCTATGACGAGGGCGGCCAGTTGACCGAAGCCGTTCGGCGGCGACCGTATCAGGTGGTTCTGCTCGACGAGATCGAGAAGGCNNTCTTCAACATCCTGCTGCAGGTACTCGACGAGGGACGGCTCACAGACGGCCAGGGTCGAACCGTCGATTTCAGCAACACTGTCCTGATCATGACCAGCAACGTTGGGAGTCAGTTCATCTCGGCGTTCACGGAGCGCGGCGATTCAGGCGATGCCACGGCCTATGACCAGATGAAGAACCAGATCACGGAGGCGCTGCGGGTCCAGTTCCGGCCGGAGTTCCTCAACCGCATCGACGAAGTGATCGTCTTCCATGCCCTGAACAACGCGGATCTCGCGGCGATCGTCGATCTGCTGATCGTCGATCTGGAGAAGCGGCTGGCGGCCCAGGAGATCGTGCTGGAGCTCACCCCGGCGGCTCGTTCGTTGATCGTCCGGGAAGGGACCGATCCGGCGTATGGGGCGCGGCCGCTCAAGCGCACGATCCAACGGCTCGTGGAAAATCCACTGGCCCTCGCCCTGCTGCGCGGCGAGATGAAGGCCGGCACGACGGTGACGGCCGACGCCGACGCAATAGGCGGGGTGCTGGTCTTCCGCTCGGGCGACGCGACTGTCGTGACCGACGCCACTCAGCGGCGCGACGCGAGGAAGCGCTCCGCGCCGCCGGAGGCGGTAGGAGTGGACGCGGCAGTGGACCGGGTCTGGACGCCCGGCCACCCCGAAGGCGAGGGGCCCAAGCGGGTCAACTGACAGCCCTCGCTCGCCGGGCAGCCATCGCTACTGAGTGAGGATCTGCGTCCAGGTCGCGCCGCCGTCCGACGTCGCGGAGAGGGTGAAAGAGGAAGCCATACACGGTTGCGGTGTGCTCGACGAAGCGATGCACTGATCGCCAGCGGTGAGTGCCCAACCGTCTGTCGGACTCACGAAGTCAGCTGCCAAAGCCGCTCCAGCAGGACCCTTCGCCTCGAGCTGAGCCCACGTGAGGCCGTCGTCACCGCTGCCCCAGACTGCAGTAGCGCCCGACGGATCGCCGCTCGAGTTGTCGAAGGCCAACCAGTGGCCCTGGCCAAGCGCTACCACCAGGCCACTGTTCGAAGGGAAGCCCTCGGGGGTGCCGGCGGTCGTCCAGGTCTTGCCACCGTCGTCGCTTACCACGAAGGCAGTCGCCTGGCCAGGGTTGCCCGGGTTGATGAGAGCTCGCAGCGTCCCGTCGCTCGCGCGTTCCAGCGACTGCGGCGACAGGCTGCCAAGACTGCCGTCCGCCGAAGACGGCAGCGTGCCGCTTGCCCAGGTCTGTCCGCCGTCGGTGGTGATGTAGAGGCCTTGGGATTTCAACGCGTCCGTCGCGTACCCGAACGAGGCGTCGGGGAACGTGACGCCCGACAGGCACGGAGCCGCCATGGGTTCTGACCACGTTGCCCCGCCGTCGGACGTGGAGAACCGGTCGCAGATCACCGCAGCCGACGACGATGCGGCGGCCTTGCCGATGGCATCGGCAGGACCGTAGACGACGAACAGCTCACCGTGCAAAGAGTCGCGGAAATGGAACTGGGCCGAGCCGAAGGTCTCGCTCGTGTCACCTGACAAGGGGCCTACGTCCACGGCAGAGTTCTGCCAGCTGGCGCCGCCGTCGCTTGTGCGCCAGACCGTGGCCGACATTGAGCGTGCTCCGGTCGCGGGGCCGAAACCCTGCGTGAGCGCCCAGCCGTGGCTGGCGTCCACGAACTGCGCCTGGAACGCATTGGGCGGCGCCTTGCGCGGCTCACTCCAGGTAGCACCACCGTCCTGAGTGACCCGCAGGAACGCGACCCCGGACGAGTCGGTTTCGAGAGCCCATCCCTGCTTCGCGTCGATCCGGCCGATCTCCTCGATGCTCCCTGCAACCTGCGCTGGCTCGCCCGACTGGCTCGCGGGCTCGGGCGGCGTCACGGCAACGATGGGCGTGGGAACCGGCTGTTGCAAGGCCGGCCACGTCGGTGCGCCCAGCAGAGCCTGCCAGGTCTGGCCCCGGTCGTGAGTGGCGTAGAGCTGGCCGCCAAGAATGGGACTGCCTTGGGAGGGTGAAACCATGACCCAGGCATCGTCCGGCGAGGTCCACTCCGCCAGGGTCACGTCGGACAATGGCAAACCCCGCGACGAGTAGGCCGTCCAGGTCGCGCCGCCGTCGAACGTCGCACGGAATCCGGGCGGCTGGTCGGCGAGGGCGCTGCTGGCATCGGCCTGGACTATGGGCTGGTCGGCCGGCGGCTGGAGGACCGTGGCCATGGAGTTGACGGTAACGCCGCCGGAAACGGGGACGGGCCTCGTCGCATCCACTTTCCAGGTGCTTCCGGAGTCGGAGCTGACGATCGTAAGGATAGTCAGGGAGCCGCTGGAGCCGTCCGCGGCCGGGCTGTTCTGGCTCTCGCTCTCAAACTGGATGCGGGCCGACCCATTCGAGCCCGTCGGCGTGGAGGGCCAGCCCACAAGACGCTGGTCCGTCGGGACCGGCAGCAGCGAGGTGGACCACGTCCGCCCTCCATCCGTGGAGTGGACTACGGAGTTCACGCCGGCAGCCGAATCGGCGGGGGAGTAGCCGTAGCCCCAGGCCTCGGTAGGACTGATGAAATGAGGTATGGCCATCGCCGCCATGGTCGAAGCCAGAGACCAGCTTGTTCCGCCGTCGACCGTAGCAAGGACGGTCGTGGTGTCGGATGGGACGGAGAGCGTCGACTGGGGGGTGGGCGAGGGCTCCGCTCCGTTGCCGTCACCGCCGCTCGTCTGACTTGACTCGGCGGCGTAAACGTAATCGAGTCGAAAGAGCGTGACCCAACCGTGGCTGGCGTCGACGAACTGGACGAGGCCGTATCCCTTGTAAGTGCCCGGCAGCTGCACGGACTGCCAGCTCTGCCCGCCGTCGCTCGTCCGCCAGACGGTAACGATGAAGCTCGCCGGACTGCTCACTCCGCCCGAAACGGTCCATGAAAGGAGCCAGCCGTGATCGGCGTCGATGAAGTCGGGATAGAAGTGGTTAGGCAAGCTCGAGTATGGGTTCTGGTCAGCAAGTGGGGACTGGTCTGGATTGTTCGGGGTCGCGGAATCTTGCGGGAAAGCCACCGCTGTCGCCGTAGGAATGGCCTCTGCGCTCCCGGTGCCCGACGTCAGGATCTGGCCCAGCGACTTGCCGCCCGGGACCGTACCCTCCGACCACGTCTGCCCGGCGTCGCGAGTGATGTACAGGTCGGACCCAGATTCCGCCCAGGCGGTGCTGGCGTCGATCCGACCGAATGCCTCGATGCCGTCTTTGGGCGCATGGAATCCCGAGGTCGGCGGTTGGGCAGGCCGCATGATCAGGCCGGCGCCGACTACGGCCACTATCGTCACCACGGCGGCCAGGCCGAAGAGATCCCGGACGAGATGGCCCGGCCGGCGCCCGCCCGCGAGGCGAACCGGCCGCATCGACAACAAGCTTCGGAAGTGCTCTTGTACCGGCTCGGGCGCCACGGCTGGCGGATCGATCCGGCGATGCAGCTCGTCCGCGAGAAGCCGGCCCAGCTCGTCTTCGTTCATCGGTTCGTCTCCAGGGTCGAGCGGAGTGTGTTGAGTGAGTTGTGAAGGCGCGACTTCACGGTCCCGGACGGCACGCCTAGGCGCTCAGAGATGGCGTCGACGGTGAGGTCTGCCCAGAAGCGCAGGACCACGACGATCCGCTGGTCCGGGTTCAGCGCTTCGATCGCCCGGCCCAACTCGTCGCGCACGGCCGCGGACTGGCTACCGTCATCGACCGACGGCAGGGTCGCTAGCTCGATCGATCGGACGCGTTCGCGGCCGCGGCTTCGACTCCTGAGGCGGTCGCGGCACTTGTTGATGAGGATGCGGCTCAGCCAGGCCTCCAGGTTCTCCGGATCGCGCAGACTGCTCCGACGCTGCCACGCCGTTGTCAGAGCGTCCTGGGTGGCGTCCTGCGCGTCCTCGTCATCGCCGAGGATCGCCCACGCCAGCCGGTAGGCTCGGTCCACGTCCCTGCGGGTCATGGCGGTGAACGCGTCGGTTGGCTCTTGGCTCACGACGGCCGGCGAAACAGGCTCCACCCAGGCCACTCCCTCAACTTGCGTCCTGTTCATGCGTCATATGACGACGGGGCGGCTGCGTTTCGTTCACTCGCCGGCTCATTGTCGGACCTGGCGGTGACCGGTGCCTGCCGGCGGGGCGAGAGCGACCCAAGGCGTGGGCTCGGATTCGAGCCGGATCCGTCGCTTCCGACGTTCGGCCGGAGGCGGGCTATTCTGCGCCCGTGAGATTCGAGCTGGTTCGGGAGAGGCTGCAGGCGCTGCCACGGGAGCTGCCCGAGGCGCCGGCAATTCTGACGCCGATCCGCGTCGACTCGCCCGAAAGCCTCTTCCCGCCGGACGGCGGACGGCGCGGCCGCCCGGCCGCCGTGCTGGTGTTGCTCTTCCCCGACGCCCAAGGGCAGGCCCGTGTTCTACTGACGGTCCGGGTTCCACACGGCATCCAGCACGCCGGCGAGGTCAGCTTTCCTGGCGGTTCGGCTGAGGCCGGTGACTCCGACCCGATCGCCACCGCACTTCGCGAAGCGGCCGAAGAGGTGGGCCTCGATCCGGCGGCCTGCCGGCTGCGCGTGACCGGAGCCCTCGAGACCTTCCCGCTGACAGTTTCGGGGTTCCGTATCACGCCGGTTGTGGCGCTGGCCGAGCGCCGGCCGCGATGTCGACCCTCGCCGGACGAGGTCGCCCGGATCATCGAAGCGCCGGTCGAGGCGTTCCTGCCAGACGCCCCAGTCGAGCTGGAGGAGCGGGTCATCAGGGAGCGATTGATCCGCTTCGGCGTATATCCGGTGGAGGGCGAGCGAGTCTGGGGCGCCACTGCCCGAATGCTCGGCCAGCTCGGGGCACTCCTGGCCACCACGCCCCCCACCGGGTTGTCCGGGGCCGAATCCTGGACCGAGGCCGGGGCTCGCACCCCGCGAGTCCGCCCCGCGAGCGCCGCCGACCGACGGGCGATCAGCGCATTCCTCGCCGCCATGGCTCCTGAACTGGCCCGTTCGCTGCCGCCTACTTCGAAGCTGCTGGTGGCCAAGGGCGGGAACGCGATTCTCGGGCTGGCGAGCTGGGCGCCGTGGGATCGGCCGCGAGCCGACGAGGAGCCGCGGGGCTTCGACGGACTCGCCTTCGAGGAAGACGGCCATCCGCCAGCGGAGTTGACGTTGCTCGCCGTAGCCCCGAATGTGCGCGGTCGCGGAATCGGCCGCGACCTGACCAACGCGATCGCTGCCGCGGCCGGGAGGGCCGGTCCCCGGCGACTGTTGGCCTGGACCCTCGCCGACTCGGCGATCCAGCCTTCGTCCGTTGCGGTGCGCGCCTTCTTCCGTTCCAACGGTTTCGTGGACGTGGCTGTGGACCGGCGCTACCTGGCCCTCGGCGAGGATCGCCTGCTGCTATCCCGACCGCTGTAGTCAAGAAGATGACAGACACGAGTTAAATGGTCGAATATCCTTGACCCGTGACCGACTTCGCGTCGCGAGGGATGGCCAAGGCAGGACAGGAGGAGACGACCGTGGACTTCCTGATGCGAAAGATGACCGGCATAGAAGGCCCCATCAAGAACGGCGTGCCCAGCAACGCGCTCATCGCGGGCATCGCCGACACGGGCACGACCATCAGTTCCTCGTCCGTCGGGCCCGATGCGCCCGTATACCAGCTCACGCTCCAGGTCACGCCCATCGGTGGCGCAGGTGCGCCATACCAAGCCGTCGTCAAAGCGGCCATCCCGCGGTTGTACATCCCGATGGTTCTGCCGGGGGCCCAGATCGGCGTGATGATCGACCCGCTGAACCCGGCGAAGGTCACTCCCGACTTCACGCGCATGGGCGCCGCCGCCGGACCTATGCCGGCCGCGGGCGGCCTCAGCCTCACCCCGGCCGTCCCGGGCGGCTTTGCGATGGACTTCGACGCCAACGGGCAGCCGGCGGCCGGTGAGGTCGCGGCAGTCGCGAGCGGCGTGCGCAGCGGCCAGGTCAACACGATCAAGGGCAGCGCCGATCAGCTCCTGGCGACCGGTGCCCACGGCACTGCGGTCGTCACCACCGCCATGCCGCTCGGCAAGACGGTCCGCGACATTAATCCCGCCGCCGATCCGTCGCGTCTGAACGACCCGGTTTGGATCTTCACGGTCGAGGTGACCCTGCCCGGTCAGGCCCCGTTCCCGGCCGTATTCGGCCATCGCGTGCCGATCGCCAAGCTGGCGGCAGTGGCCCCGGGTGTGAAGCTCGCGGTCGCCGTCAACGAAGCAAACAAGAACCAGGAAGTCGCCATCGACTGGGACGCGTCGCCCATCGACGCCTGAAGTCGAAACCACGGGGCGCGGCCTGCGACATCGGTCGCGGCCCCTCCGCCCTCCGGATATCGTTGCGGCCTGGAGAGCACCTCGCGCAGCGAGGAGATGCATTCTCGGCTTCCTGAGGAGATGCCATGGATACGTGGGCCATCCTGGCAATCGTGCTCGTCTCGGTCGGATTGCCACTGCTGATCATGGTCTGGGCCTTCAGTAGGTTCCGCGTCGACACCGCGACCATCAAGGGCGGCCTGCCAACCGATGCCGCGATCCAGAGCATCGCCGAGACGGGCATGACAATCAGTTCGCGCTCGGTGGGACCCTATGCGCCCGTCCTCCGGATTGGCCTGCTTGTCACGCCCCCCGGCGGCGGCACTCCATACCAGGCCGAAACGACACACGCCATCCCACGCCTCTACATCCCGATGGTCATGCCAGGCGCCCGCATCGGCGTCCTCGTCGATCCCAGGAACCCGACCAACGTCGTTCCGGACCTTACGCGACTCAACGCGCCCGGCCAGGCCCAGGTGGGCGTTGCCGCCATCCCGGGCATGACCGGCGCTCAGAGCGGCGCCGCCGCAGTGCTGAGTGGAGCGGGCTCGGTGGCGGGGACCGTCATGGAGAACCCGGGCGGGATCAACGTCGCGTTCGACGCGCAGGGGAATCCGGTCAGCGGCGTCAGCGACATGATCGGGGCGGTTCGCAGCGGAACCATGCCGACAATCAAGGGCAAGGCGGCGACGATCCTCGCAACGGGCACCCACGGGACGGCTGTCGTGACGACGGCCCAGCCGCTGGGCAAGACCGTTCGCGACATCGACCCCACGGCCGACCCGTCGCGCCTCGACGACCCCGTCTGGCTGTTCACGGTCGAAGTCAGTTTGGCTGGCCTCAAACCGTTCCCGGCCATGTTCGGCCACCGCGTGCCCGCGGCCAAGGTCGCCCAGATTGTGCCTGGAGCCCAGCTCGCGGTCGCGGTCGACGAGTCGGACCCCTCGCAGGAGGTTGCGATCGACTGGGACAGATCGCCGATTGGCGCGTCCGCCTGAGGGCGTTTCGCGGCGCTACCAGGGCTCCCGTCCAGGCGATTCCCGATCGGTTGGCGGTTGGCTCGGCGTGGTCACGAGCCCGCCGTCGGTCGGACCCAGGTCCGGCGGTGTCTTAGCCCCCGCGCTGACGGCTGGCCGGCCGGGGCCTTCGCCCAGCCGCAGTGTGGCCGCTTGCTCGGGCGCGAACTCGATCACCAGAGCCCGCATCGGGGTCAGTTCAGTCCACGCGGCGCGGACGACGTTAGGGGGCCAGACGACGGCCTCCCCCGCTGCGACACGGGCCCGCTCGTCGCCGACGATCACGAAGCCACCGCCTTCGATCACGACGAAGTAGGTCAGGTTCGGGTTCGTGTGCGGCGCCATGGCCGCATTCGGGCGGAATGCCAGTTCGGCGATCACGCCGCGTTCATCGGAGTGGATCGACTGCCCGTCGACTCCGTGAGTTCCCGCCGGCCCTTCGTGGCGCCTGTGGCCAATGCCGAAGCGGCGGATCTCCATCGCCTCGACCGCTACCGCCGGCGGCGCTTCGTGGTGGCGGCGGGGCGCTTGCGGATGGTGGCCTCCGGGTGCGCCGTCTTAGACCGCTGGAAGTAGCGCTGCCTGGCGAGTCGCTCCTCGTACGCCCGGATGAGCGGCGGGAAATGCCAGAAACGGATCCAGAGGTAGAGGATCGCGCCGCCGACTATCGTCGGCAGGACAAAGATGAAGTCGAACAGGAAGAGGGAGTACAGGAGCAGCAGGCTGAAGACCCCGACCGAGGTCCATAGCAGCCATTCGTTGAGGTCGAGGAAGACCGCGTAGTTGTGCAGCCTGCGACCCTGGAAGTTGTAGAAGACGATCGCGAGCACGAGCATCGCAATCGCGAACTTCCACGTGATGTCGTAGATGGGCGCGAAGTTGGTGCTGTTGAAGCTGATGAAGAGGTATTCCCAAGGCGCGCGGTTCACGCGGACCTCCGTGCGTAGTCGTTCATGTGGTCGTGCGACCTGGATGTACCCGATCTTCCAGGGCCCAGTGGACCGGCTGCTTCGGGCGCGGGCCCGAACTGCCGATGCCGGCGGCCAGGCGCCTGCGATCTTGCGTCAGCAGAGTATGCCATGACGGTGGACCGGCGCGCCGGCGCGACTGGCCACCGCCGCTGAGTGCTTCGCGTTGCGGGCCTAGCGCCATGCGCCGAAGCCGGGTCGGCAGCGGCAGAGCTGGCGCTATACTCGCGAGGCTGGCAAGCCGGGCCATAAGGCCGCGCGGAGCGGCTTTCCGGCCCGCGCGAGCGCCTTCGGCAGAGCGGCCGCCTTGCCGCAACGACCCGCCGGCAGTTGGGAGGTAGGTCTGGTGCGAGCCCTGCTCTCGGTGGCCAACCGCGAGGGCATCGGTTCATTCGCCCGCGATCTGGTCTCGCTCGGCGTCGAGATATTCGCCACGGAGGGGACCCGTGAGCACCTCGCCGGTGAGGGCGTGGCCGTGCGGTCCGTCTCCGAGTTGACCGGCGCGGAGTCCATCGCGGGCGGCCAGGTCAAGACGCTGCATCCCGCAATCTACGCCGCTATCCTCGCGCGCCGCGACCAACCCGAGGAAATCGCGGAACTGGCGGCCAAGGGGATCGGCCTGATCGATGTCGTGGCGGTCAACGTCAACCGCTTCGCCCCGCAAGTTGGGGCCCGCCTCGTGCCGATCGACGAAGCCATCGAGATGATCGACGTTGGCGGCGCCGCCCTCCTTGCCGCGGCGGCCCGCAACTATGCCGGCGTCGCCGCGATCGCCAACCCCGCCCGATACGGCGACGTGATCGCCGAGATCCGCGCCCGTGGATCTGTCTCAGCCGAATTGCGCCAGGCTCTCGCGGCCGAGGCCTATGGGCTCGTCGCGGCGTATCACGCGGAGGTCGCGGCTTACCTCTACAACGTCTGCGGCCAAGCCTTCCCGAACCGCCTGGCGATGGTCCTGGAGAAAGTGGACGATCTGCGCTACGGCGAGAACCCCACGCAGCCGGCCGCCTTCTACCGCGAGACGACGCACCGAGCCGGGACCCTGGCCGACGCCGCTCAGCTTCAGGGCTCGCGTCCATCCTTCAACGACATTCTGGACCTGGATGCGGCCTATGCGTTTGCGATGGACTTCACATCTCCGACTGCGGTGATCGTCAAGCACACGGACCCAGTGGGCCTGGCTTCCGCCGACGAGCTGGTCGAGGCGTACCGCAAGGCCCTCGAGACGGATTCGGTCTCCTGCTTCGGCGGGATCGTCGGCGTCAACCGCGATCTGGACGGCGCCACCGCTCGCGAGATTGCAGGGAATTCCTACGAGGCTGTGGTGGCTCCGTCGTTCAGCGAGGCCGCCATCGGCATCCTCGCCCAGAAGCCGCAGCTTCGCCTGCTCGCCGTGCCGCCGAGCCCGAGCGACGGTCCACGCGACTACGGCATCGCCAACCTCGACTTCAAGCGCATCGCCGGCGGGCTGCTCGTCGAGGCGAAGGACGAGCTGGGGCTCGACAAGACACAACTTCATGTGGTCACGAAACGACGGCCCACGCTCGAGGAACTCACGGATTTGCTGTTCGCCTGGCGGACGGTCCGCCACGTCCGATCCAACGCCATCGTGCTGGCACGAAATGGCGCGACGGTGGGGATCGGGGCGGCCCAGACGAGCCGCCAGATGGCCGTGGAGATCGCCCTGCGGCGAGCGGGGGATCGGGCGAGGCTGTCGGTCATGGCCAGCGACGCCTACTTTCCGTTCCCCGACGGGATCCAATTCGCGGCCCAGGCCGGAGTCACCGCGATCATCCAGCCGGGTGGCTCGCTCCGTGACGAGATGGCCATCGAGGTCGCCGACCGCCACCACATGGCGATGGTCTTCACGGGGCGGCGCCACTTCCGCCACTAGCTTCGGGGCGGGGCGCGGCGCGGCGCGGCGCGGCGGGCGGAGCTTCCCCATTCGGCAGCCCGAGAAACGTCCATCTGGACGGGTGATCCGCTCGCGCCCGTCTTTCGTATGTATTGACGACACGCGGATCGGAGCCTGACGGGCCGATCGGTGGGTCGGAGGAAGGGTTGCCCGGTCCTCCGGGCAAGAACGACGGAACGGGTGACAGGCCGGAGCCCAGACAGCCGGTGAGGGGTCTGTCGCCCGTCCCGTCTGTCTATGTCGGGCGACGCCGGGTGGAAGCGTTGGAAGCGGTGGGCGCAACCTACGGGCCCAGCGCGACCCACGAACCGGACGCCGCGTCCCAGCCGGCGACCGGGCGAACGGCTGCGGTGCCTTCGATCGATTCCTGGCGAGCCCGAGCCTGTTCAACCGATTCCACCCAGCCAGGCGGGACGAGGTCCGGGTCGAGGTCCGCCAGAGGCGCGAGGACGAACAGTCGTCGGGAGACTTCCGGGTGCGGGACTTCGAGCAGGCGAGTGGCTTTGGCAGGATCGGGCGAGCGGCCCTCCGGCGGGCGTTCCACCGATACCCGCTCCTCGCCGAACAGCAGCAGGTCCAGGTCCAGTTCGCGCGGGCCGAAGCGGAATCGCTCTTGACGTCCAAAGGCCCTCTCGATCGACTTGAGGGCGAGCAGCAGCGCGATCGGGCCGGTGGCCCCGGATCCGCCCGGACCGGCCGGCACGTCCAGGGCAACCGCGGCATTGTGGAAGTCGGGCTGGTCGTGGACCTCGACCGGGGCCGTGAGGTACAGGCGCGAGACGCCGGCGAGACTAGCACCTGGTAAGGCCGCCAGAGCGTGAACGGCCGCGGCCAGAGTCCCGCGCGAGTCGCCGAGGTTGGATCCAAGCCCCACATACGCCCGAACCGTTGCCATGCCATCGAGTATAGGTTGGTGAGGTCGGCACCTTCGAGGGGTGTGGTTGCGGCCGCGCCGGAAAGTCGTCCAGCCGACTCGGGCTTGCGCGTGCTATCCTCCACCGTCTGCGCTGGGCTCGTGGTGTAGCGGCCTAACATGCCAGCCTGTCACGCTGGAGACCGCCGGTTCGAATCCGGTCGAGCCCGCCATCGCCTTCATCCTGGAACCGCGCGCGGTTCCGTGCCGGCGAACCGCGCCAGCCGAACCCCGCGCCCGCCCGGCGTCGGTGCCGCCCGCGAGCCCCTACTTCCTCTTCAGGCCTCGAACCAGCTTGGCCGGCTCCAGCGCGGTGCGGCGGCCTCGGTTCGCCATCGCTTTGGCGAGCCCCACCTCGTGCGCCCGAAGCTCCAGCTGGTCGTCCAGCGGCGCCAGCGTGAAGGGAGCGCCCTCCGCCCGCGACACCGCGATTTCGATCAGCCGATCCGTGAGCCACGGGTTCTTGGGCAGGACGGGGCCGTGCAGGTACGTGGCGAAGACGTTCCCGGACCGCGCGCCCTCGAGGCCGTCGCGGCCGTTGTTGCCGGCTCCTGCCACGACGAGCCCGAAGGCCTCGCAGCCGGGACCGAGCGTCGTCAGGCCGGAGTGGTTCTCGAAGCCCACGACCGTGTCCGTAACGCCGTCGATCGTGACCCGGCAGGCGGCGTGCTGCATGAAGCGCTGCGGTCCGCCGCGCGTCTCCAGATCAAGGATTCCGGCCCCGATCATCTCCTCGCCCGCATTGGAAATGTAGCGGTGACCAAGCAGCTGTAGCCCCGCACAGACCGCGAAGACCAGCACGCCTTCGTCAACGGCCTCGCGCAGCGACGGCGTCTTCTTTGCGAAGTCATCCGCCGCGACCGCCATCTCGACATCCTGGCCGCCGTGGAACAGGACCACGTCGAATTTGCGGAAATCGGGCGTCTCGCCCTTCTCCACGGCCGCGACTTCCACGCGGATTCCCCGCCACTCCGCCCGGCGCGAAATCGCGATGAGATTGCCACCGTCCCCTGCCACGTTCAGGAGAGACGGGTATAGATGGGCGATCCGGAGCGGGCGATGGTCGCGGCGCTGGGCCCTGACGCGTCTCGCATGCGGCGCGGGAGTCTGCGGCCCGGTGGCTTCGAGTGCGGTCGGTGCGGTCATACGGTCCAGTACCTCCCGGTCCAGCCGCGGCGACGCATTTCGTTGCGCAACTCGATCAGCGGCGTGTAGCCGGACAGGACGACCAGCCGCCGACCCGATGGCAGCCCGTTGAGAGCTTCATCGAGCGCATCGCGGCGGTCCTCGATCACCGTCATCTTGCGCGGCGACAGCCCGGCGTACTTGAGTCGGTTCGCCAGCTCGTCCGCACGGAGACCGGAGACGACCGCCCGTTCGACCTTGGGCGCCATCGATTCGAAGTCCACGTCCCACAACCAGCCAAAGTCCTCACCGTCGACCAGGGTGTTCGAAGCGGCGATCAGCAGCTGGCGCGGCTCGCCCTCGGTTGCCAGCGCGCGCAGCGTTGTGTTGTAGGAAGTCGGGTTCTTCGCGAACGCCAGCACGATCGAACGATCGTCGGCATCGATCTTCTCCAGGCGGCCGAAGGCCGGTCCGACGTCGGCCAGCGACTCGACGGCATGGTCGAGCGGGACGCCGAGGCCGACGAGGATGGCGATGGCGCCGGCCGCGTCGTAGGCGATGTGCACGCCGGACTGCGGAATATCGACCGCGATCCTGCCCGCAGGCGTGCGGATCTCGCAGCGGGTTCGATCCAGGCCGACGACCTCGAGCGAGGTGACTGCGACGTCCAGTTCGGGCCGCTTGAAGCCGCAGGCGGCGCACCGGTAGTCGCCCATGTGCGAGAGATAGACGTGCCTGTAGGTCAGGTCCGCCTGGCAGCGCGGACAGCGGATCGTGTCGGCCGCACGGGTGATTTCGTCGGTCGAGCGGTCCAGCTCGAGGCCGAAAGTGACACGCGTGCCCTCGCGCTCGCCCGCGAGGATGGCGACCATTGGGTCGTCGCCGTTGACGACGAGGGCGGCGTCGGGCGGGAGGGCAGCTGCCACCGATTCGATCGCGTCCTTGACGGCGTAGATCTCGCCGAAGCGGTCCAGCTGATCGCGGAAGAGATCCGTCACGAGGAGCGCCCGCGGCGCCAATTCCGGGGCCACCTTGGGGAGCGCGCCCTCGTCCACCTCGACGACGAGCACACCACTCGGCAGCCGGCCGCGCAGGCTGGAGTAGCTGACCGCCAGGCTCGTGACACCCTGGACGAGGTTCGCGCCCGCCGAGTTGTGGCTGACCTCGATCCCTTCGCCGCGGAGCAACGCGGCCGTGAAACGGGCCGTGGTCGTCTTGCCGTTGCTGCCGGTGATCGCTACCACTGGCTCGCCGCGGTCCAGGACGAGCTTGCGGAGAATCTGGGGATCCACGCGGCGGGCGACCATACCCGTGATCGCCGTGCCGCCCCCGCGCCCCGCCAGCTGAGTGGCGCGGGCGGCGGCTTTCCCGGCCGCGAGAGCCACGAAGGTGCGGAATGTGAGTGACGTGGGGGCGCCGGTGAGGCGCCGTCTGGTCTGGCTGCCCATCGCCGCGCAGTGTAACGGGTCGCGGCCGCGGACCGCCCAAAGAGGGGAAGAGGCCCCGGCCGCATGGGAGAAACAAGCGGCCGGGGCTGGAGCGAGGGGGAACTTGTGTGTTGGCAGGCGACCGCCTGCTGCGGCTCAGCTTGTGATCGACCCTATCTTCGAGATCAACTCCTCGACGGGAAACGGCTTGCCGACAAACGCTGTTCGCGGGCCGCGCAGAGCGTCCATCTTGGCGGCGACGTCGGGATGACCAGACACCACCACCACGGGCAACGCCCGATGGCGGCGCCGGAGTATCTCGGCCAGAGTTACGCCCGTGACAGCCGGCATTTCGTAGTCCGTGACCAGCAGATCGAGAGTGGCCGGAGCCAGATCCAGGGCGGTGGCGCCGTCCGCCGCTTCGATGACGAACCAGCCACGGTGGCGCAGCGCGGTCGAGACGAGCGTCCGAACCAGCGGCTCGTCATCCACGACCAATGCCGTGCGTGCGGATCCGTTCGCGAGCGGCGACGTGGAGAACCTGGGTAGCGTTGCCAAGTGAACTTCTCCTGGGGCGGTCGAGCCTCTTGTCCTATGTACGTTCGTGCCGCGCCGTTCGATCACCGGTCGGGAACGCCACTTAACCGCACCGATCTTGCCTGGGGCGCCTTGGACTTCCCTGAATCGAAGGACCCCTCTCTCGAGGGGTCCTTCGATCTTTCGGGGAGGAAGCTGGGTTATGGCCAGGCGACGGAGATAGGGGGCGACGTTACGTCTGCATACCCTGTCAGCGTGCACTTGGCGGTGACCGTGTAGTGCCCCACAGAGGTGGGCCAATTCCTGGCGATCGGCCCGGTCCAGCCGTCCGCCTGGATCGTAACGGCGCCCGAATGGACCGAATTCTGCCCTCCGCCAGATCTGTATATGGAGCAGCTCGCGCCGGGTGCCGACTGAATCTGGAAGTAACCCGGCTGTCCTGTTGCGGGCGGCAGGGACTGCAGGTAGATGATGGCGTTGAAGACGAACGGAGTCGGCACTGGTGTGGGAGTTGGGGTGGCTGTCGGCGCGTGAGTTGGGGTGGCTGTCGGCGCGCGAGTGGGTGTCGGCGCCGCGGTCGGAGCCGCGGTCGGAGCCGCGGTCGGAGCCGCGGTTGGAGCCGCGGTCGGAGCCGCGGTCGGAGCGGCCGTCGGAACTTCTGTGGGCGCCGCAGTCGGAGGGGCGGTCGGAGCGGCCGTCGGCGCCTCAGTCGGCCTGGGCACCGGCGCCGATGTGGGCGCAGGGGTCGGAACGGGTGTCGGCGCCGGGGTCGACGTCGTCGTAGATCGGGGCGTCAATCGAGGCGTTGGCACGGGCGTCTGTTTGGAACTCGGATGTGGGGTCGCGCTGGCCTGCGGCACGGTCGACGCCGGCGGGACGGTCGACGCGGCCACGCTCGTCGCGGTGGGTTTCGCGAGAGCCGGCAGGTTCGCGAGGTCCGGCGCCACCGTGGCCTGCGGAAGGGTTGCCGTGGGCTGGAGGGCGGCCGTCTCGATCGGAGCAGCAGCGGAAGTGGGAGAGGCGAGGGCGACGGCAGGCCTCTGGCTGGCTCGCGATTGATCGGCGGCTGCTGGCAGGATCAGCCCGGCTACCAGGAGGTAGCAGACGATGACGCCCGAGAACGTGCCGACAAGCAGCCTTACCGCGGGGACCTTGCCTCGTTTGGCCGCACCGGCAACGACGCTCGTTGCGGTTGAGTCGAACTGGGCGGACGTGCTCGCTGACACGTGGGCCGCCACCGATTCTCGGTCGGCCAGGATAGCGGTGCTGCCGAGCTCCGTCGTCTCGGGACCATCGCTCGATTCGGAGCGAGTCCGACCGACTGAATGTCCAAGGGCCGAAGCGGCTGACGCGCCGACCCCAAGTGCGCCCGCCAGGGCGCCAAGGAAGCGACGACCCAGGCCGTGATGGGTTTGCTGAGAGCGCCGAACGATGCCCTCGTTGGAGAAGAGGGGCTCCACCACGGGGTGGAACTCGGGCGCGGCGTCGCACGAGCCGGCGCGAATGATGCCGGGGACAATCGGTGCCGCGGAACCGAGCCCAATGATTCCGCTGCGGCTGGGCAGCAGCGTAGGCGCCGACCGAGGGTCGGCCGGCTGGGTGGAGTTCGCCGACGCGGACTCGGCCGCGGGCGCCGGATCGGACATCGCGACGGAGGCCGAAGTGTCTACCGGTTGAGGAGCGGTCTTCGCCCTGGCCTCGCGTCTGGCGCTGACCGTGTTCCTCGGCTGGGTCTTCGCCACATGCTCCGGCACCGACTTGACCGCGGGGGCGACTTCACCACTGAGCGTGGCGACGGGGGTCCCGGCTCTGGCCTTGGCCGCCTTCGTGGCCTTCGTGGCCGCTGCGGCTGCGATCGCGGCGTTGGCCGCGGCAACGGCGGACGCGGCGGCAGCCGCGGCGTCCACCGGACCTCGAGGCGCGGTGTCGCCCGGGCTTGGGCGCTCGCTCACGTCTGGCGAGCCGTCGATCGGTGCACCAGAACCGGGATAGCCCACCGGATCGGACCTCCGCACGCTAGGAGTCTTCCGGGCGGTCATTCCGCCCCACCTCTGTCGTTGCTGGGGTGCGGCCACAAGTCACCAAAATCGGTGAGATGTCGCAATGAGACGAAGGTCATGAAGACAAAGCCTTTGAGTTCGGTTCGATACCTTCTGGTGCGGTCTGGCGTGGTATGGAGGCTGTGTCGCCGCGGTGGAGACACCTACATAACGCACGCCGGGGCGGAATCTTTCATCCAGATCGGCACATATCCCCGCCGCACGAGGATCGGCAACGCGCAGGCTCAGCTCAGATCGACGTACACGTTCTTGACCTGCGTGTACGACTCGAATGCGTGCATGCCGTTCTCGCGTCCGGTTCCGGACATCTTGTATCCGCCGAACGGGGCCTCGGCGTGGACGCTCGAGTTGCAGTTGACCGAGATCACACCCGACTGGATCGCCTTCGCCGTCCGGATCGCCTTGCCGATGTCGCGGGTCCAGACCGACCCCGAAAGGCCGTAGGGCGTGTCGTTGGCCAGCCGGACCGCCTCCTCCTCGGTGTCGAAGGGAATCACCACGACGACGGGGCCGAAGACTTCCTCCTGGGCGATGCGCATCGGCGAGGTCACGCGGTCGAGGACGGTCGGCTCAATGTAGGCGCCTTTGGCGAGGGCCGGGTCGGCCGGGATGCCACCGCCAACGACGACGCGTCCACCTTCCTCCTGCCCGATTCGAACGTAGTCGAGGACGGTCTCGCGCTGCTGGAAGCTCACCATCGTGCCGACTTCGGTGGCGGGATCCGCCGGGTCGCCGACCTTGACCTTGCGAGTGGCGGCGGCGAACAGCTCCACCACTTTGTCGTGAACCGAGCGCTCGACGATGATGCGCGACCGGGCGCAGCAGTCCTGGCCGCAGTTGTCGAATACCGAGTACGGCGACTCTGCGGCGAAGCGTTCGATGTCCGCATCGGCGAAGACGACGTTGGGGCTCTTGCCGCCCAGCTCCAGGCTGACTTTCTTGATGTTGCCGGCCGCCGCCCGCATGATCTCCTGCCCTGTCGCCGTCTCGCCTGTGAAGGCGACCTTGCCGATCCCCGGGTGTGCGGCGATGGCCGCGCCAACGATTGCCCCGGGGCCGGTCACGACATTCAGGACGCCGGGAGGGAAGCCCGCTTCGAGGGCCAGTTCGGCGACGCGGATCGCCGTCAGCGGCGTATAGCTGGCGGGCTTGAGGATTGCGGTGTTGCCCGCGGCCAGGGCCGGTCCCATCTTCCAGCTGGCCAGCATGAGCGGGAAGTTCCACGGCACGATCAGGCCCACGACACCGATCGGCTCGCGCAGGGTGAAGTCGAAGCCGGGCTTGGAGACGGGGATCGTCTCGCCCATGAGCTTGTTCGCGGCACCACCGTAGTACTCCATCACGTTGGCCACGGCGCCGATCTCCCACCGAGCCGAGGAGATGGGCTTGCCCATGTTCTCGCTCTCGAGCTGGGCCAGCTCCTCGAGGTGGTCGCGGATCAGGGTCGCGAAGCGGGCGAGAGTCTGGCCGCGGCGGGTCTGGCTCCATGTGTGCCACTCGCCGTCGAAGGCCTGCCGCGCTGCTCTGACGGCCCGATCCACGTCCTCTGCCCCTCCCCGGGCAACCCTGGCGATGACCCGACCGTCGACCGGGCTTACGACGTCGAAAGTCCGGCCGTCAGCGCCGGAAACCTGCTTCCCGCCGATCACCATCTTGAGTGCTGGTCTGCGAATGGCAGGCTGGCCGGCCTGGGCGGGCGGTTGGGCGGTCATCGCGTGAACCTCGTGCAGTCGGCTTCGCTTGCGGTTACGGCTCGCGGCGGAGTGGCGTCCGCCCCATCCCCAGGATCATACGCGCGGGTTACCGCGGCGGGTCCTCTCGGGGGTGGCCGGTCATCTCGGCGGGCGGTTGGCGTGCAGGTTGGGCGTTCGGGCCGCGCGGGCGCGGCTAGAATCGCGGGACATGAGCGACGACCCTCGGTCCGCGGTCCGCCAGACGTCCCGCTCCCTGTCAGGGGGGTTCCGGCGGTCGTCTGTCGCGGCGCCGAGTGTGATCACGGCAACGCACGTCAGAATCTGGCTGGCGGTGATCGTCGGCTGCATCGTCGTCGGGACGACCGGCTATCTCATCTTCGCGCCCGGGCTTCGACCGTTCGACGCCGTCTACATGACGGTCGTCACGCTCACGACCGTCGGGGCTGGGGAAGGTCAGCCGCTCACCGACGCCGGTCGCATCTGGACGATGACCCTTTCGCTCGTGGGAGTCGGGCTCATCTTCGGCACGGTCGGGATCGTGGCCGAGTACCTTGTGGTGGAGGCGACCAGCGGACGGCGGGAGGCCAGACGAATGATCGAGGCGGTCGGCAAGCTATCGGGCCACTACATCCTGTGCGGCTATGGTCGAGTCGGTCTGACCGTCGCCCGGGAGCTCGTCCATTCGGGGCTGAAGGTCGTCGTCATCGACGTCCTGCCCGAATCGCTCGCTCGAGCCAGGCGCGGAGGCTTCCTCGAGGTCGAGGGCGACGCCACCGAGGAGGCGACCCTTCGGGCGGCCGGCATCGAACGGGCGCGGGGCCTGATCACCACCATCGACTCGGACGCCCACAACGTGTACGTGATCCTCTCAGCCCGCGCCATAAATCCCACGCTCTTCGTCGTGGCCCGAGCCAACACCGAGGACTCGGAAGCTCGGCTGATGCAGGCAGGCGCGAGCCGGGTCGTGTCGCCCTACACCATGGCCGGCCACAGGCTGGCCGAACTGGCGGTCAGACCGCGGGTCGTCGACTTCATCGACGCGGCACTCTCCCACGGCGAGCTCGCCTTCTCGATGGAGGAGGTCGAGGTGGTGGCCGGGAACGGGCTCGACGGCACGACGGTGGGCGCGCTGCGCGACTCCGGCGTCTTCGTCCTGGCGATCGTCGAGGGCGAGCGCAGCTACGCGGCCAACCCTCCGGCGGACCGCAAGTTGATGGCCGGCGAGACGCTGGTCGTCTCGGGCAGCGTGGCCCGGCTCCACGAACTGCGGGGTGTGGGCGCGAAGGCGTAAGGCGGAACGCAGCCGGTGGCCGGTATGGGCCGGTATGGGCCGGTCACCGACGCTCGCTCGGCGAGTCAGCCGCCGCATCGCCCACTGGCGACGGCCCGATCCGGAGGATGACAATGGCGGCACCAAAGACGAAGACGGAGCTGCTGGCCGATGCCTCCAAGGAGCGCGATGGCTTGCTCGTCCTGCTCGGCCAGCTGACGCCCGAACAACTGGCCCAGCCGGGCTCCAACGGTTGGTCGACCAAGGACATCGTGGCCCACCTGGCTGAGTGGGAGCGGATGGTCCTAAGCTGGTACGACGCCGGGTGCCGCGGCGAGGAGCCGGCCGTGCCGGCCGCAGGCTATTCCTGGGCCAAGATGGCCGAGCTCAACGAGCGGATCTTCCTCCAGTACCGCGACGAACCCTGGGGTCGTGCATTCGGGGATTGGCAGGACACGTCGAGGCGGCTGATCGCCGTGACCAACTCGATCCCGGAGGCCGATCTCTTCGCCTGGGGCCGCTATGCCTGGACGGGCCGGGGCACCCTCGCTTCCTACGTGTACGAGTGCGGCCCGAACCACTATCGGTGGGCCCGAGCCGACATCCGCAAGGCGCTCAAAGCGCGACGCTGAGGCGAGCTGCCGGCACCTCGGCACCCCGACCCCACCCCTCGCCGGGCGTCCAGGCCACTCCGCTGGCGGGGAACTTGCGCTCGTTCCACGTCAAGATCCGCCGTGGCGTCACTACGAATACAGCCGCGCCCGGTGCGCCAACGTCGGGATGCTCGAAGTCGTATTTGCGCCGATACTCAGCCCGAAATGCCTCGAATCGCGACCCGGGCGCCGGCCCGACCAGCCCCTCCACTATGACGACCTCGTCGCCCGACTCGAGGTGGACCACCGCTTCCGGCCGCTCGTCCAGGTTCCGGCCTTTGACCGAATCGGGGTCGGTCGAAAACCACACCGCGCCGTCCAGCCAGACGCCCCAGACCGGGGCCGCGTGCGGTCCGCCGTCCGCACGGACGGTGACGATCCAATAGTTCCGGGCCTCGGCGAGGCGCGCCTCCACGGCGACCCAGTCGCCCTCTCCCGTGCCGGCCGGACCATAGCTGGCAGGCAGGCGAAGCGGCGAGCCGCGGAATCGCAAACCGGCCATTCAGGCCGCGGGTTCGCCCGCGGCGGCCATTGCCAGCGTCCGCCGCTCGTGTGCGACGAGCGCCGCGCCCACGATCCCGGCGTTGTTGCGGAAGGTCGCGACGGCGATGGGCGTCTCGACCGTCAGGAATCCCAGGTAGTTGTCCGCGCGCTTCGAAGCGCCGCCGCCGATGATGAAGAGGTCGGGCCAGAAGAGCCGCTCCAATTCGTGGAGGTAGACATCCAAGCCGGCCGCCCATTCCCGCCATTCGAGCTTGAGGCGCTCGCGCGCCGATTCGGCGGCCCGCTCCTCGGCATCCCGACCGTCGATCGTGAGATGGCCCACTTCTGTGTTCGGCACGAGCCGGCCGTCGATGAAGAGTGCCGACCCGATGCCCGTCCCGATCGTCAGCACGAGGACGACGCCGCGTTGGCCCTGCCCGGCGCCGAAGCGGAGCTCTGCCAGTCCGGCCACGTCGGCGTCGTTTCCAGCGACGACGGTCCGGCCCATTGCGCGCCCCATCTCCGCCTCGGCAGCGAAGCCGATCCACGCCGGATCGATGTTCGCCGCAGTCAGCACCACTCCTTTGCGAATGGCCGAGGGTATCCCCACGCCGACCGGGAACGCGGCCCCGATCTCGGGATCCCACGGAACTACGAGCCGGCGCACAAGTTCGTTCATGACTCCAACGACCTGGTGGGGCACAGCCGGCCGTGGCGTTGGCATTCGCAATCGATCGCCGACGATGAGGCCGCTCCGGACGTCCACGACGGCGCCCTTGATGCCGCTCCCTCCGAAATCGATCCCGATCGCCACGTCGGAGGGCGAGACGTCGGCCGGTCGGACGTCTCCGGGTTTCGTCCCGACGATCACCTGTCCGATGTCGGTGGCGCTGAGGTTGGTCACGGGCGTTCTCTCAATTGGGTCCCTCGTTGCTTCGAGGCCTGGCAGCCGGAGTCATCTAGAAGTAGTTCACGCTGATGCCGCCGTCGATGACCATCGAGGCGCCGTTCGTCCAGGCGGACTCGTCGGACGCCAGATAGACGGCCAGGGCGACGACCTCGTCTGGCTTGCCGAAGCGACCGGTCGGATTGCGGGCCAGGCGCAGCTTCTTCGCTGCCTCGTCCTTGAGCAGCCAGTCCATCAGCAGCGGTGTCTCGACCGGGCCCGGCAGGATGGCGTTGGTTCGAATTCCCTGGGGCGCGAACTGCACGGCCAGCGAACGCGTGAGCGCCAGAACCGCGCCCTTCGAAGCGGTGTACGCATCCTGCGGCACAGAGCAGCCGAGGATGGCGACGAAGCTCGAGACATTGATTATCGAGCCTGAATGGCGCTCGACCATGTGCGGGATAGCGTGTTTGCAGGCCAGGTAGACGCCGCGGACGTTGACCGCCATGACCTGGTCCCAGGCCTCGACCGGCGTGTCGACGACCGAATGGTCGGCCTCGGGCATGATCCCGGCATTGTTGTACAGGACGTCGATCTGGCCATAGCGCTGTATTGCAAGGTCCACCATGGCCTGTGCATCGGCCTCGACCGAAACGTCGGCTCTCGCTGCCGACGCCTCTCCGCCGGCGGCCCGGATCTGGCGGACGGTCTCCTCGGCGGCCTCAATCTGGTTGTCGGCCACGACCACGCGCGATCCTTCGGCCGCGAAGCGGAGGGCGGCCACACGGCCCATGCCGCCGCCGGCGCCGGTGATGATCGAGACCTTGCCGTTGAGTCGCATGCCCGCGTTCTCCATCGTTCGCCCGGGACCGCCGTAGCGAGGCTAGCTTACCTGGCGATTTGGGAGCGAGTGCGGCCGACCGCAACTTCGGCCGCCCGCGCCACCGACGGCCACCGCGACCCCCAAGCCGGGGCCGAATTCACTCTGCTTCGAAACGCTAGGCCACGGCCCAGGCTCCAGACCCGCGTTCCGTCTCGAAGCGCCCGAACGGCCCGAGACTACCCTGGTCTCGTGTCCGGCGTAGCGTTCTAGTCATCCTTGCCCACGGCGAAAGTTGGTCCTCCGGTCGCGGCCCTGGCCCGCGTCGTGAGGCGGCGGCCGGGTGTGGGGAAGGCCCCGGGCACGCTCGAGCGCGGACTCGACCAGCCCCAGATGACCCGATCCGCGCCGTCGCGGCCAACTCCGGACTCGCTTGGTCCGCTCCAACTTGCATGTGGGGCAAGTTTGCGTAGTTGGCCCTCTTTCCGAGAAGCGCGGGCCGATCTTCGCTTCGCTTCAAACGGTCGGCCACGGCCCCAATTCCACGCCAACGTTGCGAATGGAGGACCAGGCGCTCGGTCGCGCAACTCCTCGTCGGCATCGCTGTGCGGGACCGGCTCCTCGCTATGCTGAGCGGGATCAGGCGTCCGGAGGCGAAGTGACAACTCCAAATAGGTCCGTTGTGGCAGTCGCCGGTGGCACCGGCTTCGTGGGGCGGGCGATC
The DNA here is from genome assembly GCA_003158675.1 of Chloroflexota bacterium. Classification (GTDB taxonomy): domain Bacteria; phylum Chloroflexota; class Limnocylindria; order Limnocylindrales; family CSP1-4; genus Fen-1039. Next base: position 23,235 of record PMKN01000056.1, read on the forward strand.
GTGCGCGAGCTGGCCGCCCGTGGCAGCCATGTGATCGTGCTGTCGCACCTGCCGCCCAAAGCCACGACTGACCGATCGATCGAATTCCGGCAGGCGGACGTTACCCGGCCCGACAGCCTGCCAGGCGCCCTGGCCGGCGTCGACGCGCTGGTCATCTGCCTGGGGTTTCGAAACTCACCGATCGAGGCGCCCCGGCGCGGCCGGACCTTCGAGAAGGTCGACGCCGGCGGGACCGTGGCCCTGGTGGCTGCGGCGAAAGCCGCGGCAGTGGGCCGCCTCGTCTACATCTCAGGTGCCGGCGCGGCGTCGGACGCTCCCCGTCACTGGTTCCGGGCAAAGTGGCGCGCCGAGGAGGCCGTGCGCGGCAGCGGCATCGTCTACACGATCTTCCGGCCCAGCTGGATCTACGGCCCGGGCGACAAATCCCTCAACCGGTTCATCGGCTTCGCCCGATGGCTGCCGTTCGTGCCTCAGATCGGCAACGGCCGCCAGATCATGGCGCCGGTCTTCGTCGACGACGTGGGCGCGCTGGTGGCGGATGCGCTGGTCGCGCCGGCCGCGGACAACGCCACTCTCGAAGTCGGAGGGCCGGAGTCGTTGTCGATGGACCAGATCATCCGGGCCGCCCTGCGCGCACAGGGCCGGCACCGTTTGATTCTTCACGCGCCGTCCGCGCTGATGAAGCTGGCGACGCGGCCGCTCACGCTGCTGCCGTCGCCGCCCATGACGCCGGACGCGATCGATTTCATCGTCCAGGCCGCGCCGGTGGACACGGGCCCGTTGACCGCGGCGCTACCGCGTCATCTCACGCCGCTCGCCGAAGCGCTCGCCTCATATCTGCGCCCGCGAGACTGACGCGACAGCTGTCTTTTCAGCCTCGTTCGAGATACCGCTCCCGCTCCCAGGCATGGACCGCGGCGTCATATGTGTCGCGCTCGACACGCGCGGCGTTGAGATAGTGATCCACGACGTCACGGCCGAAGATCTCAGCTGCGGCCTTGCTTTTCTCGAGCAGATCGATCGCTTCGTACAGGGCGCGCGGCATGCGGTCGCAGCCCTTGGCGATGTAGCCGTTGCCTTTGTGTTCGGCCGGCGGCTCGATCTTGTGCTCGATGCCGTACAGCCCGGCGCCCACTTCGGCGGCATATGCCACGTACGCATTCATGTCGCCGCCGGGAAAGCGGTTCTCGATGTGCAGGCCCGGTCCGTTGCCCACGATTCGGAATCCCGTGGTGCGGTTGTCGCGGCCCCAGACCACGTTGACAGGGGCCCAGCTCGCGACCGCGTATCGCTTGTATGAGTTGATGGTCGGCGCGATGAACAACGCAAGTTCGCGCTGCAGCGCCATCATCCCGCCCAGGAACCAGCGCATTGTCTGGCTCATGCCGTAGGGCTCGGCCCCGTCCTCGAAGAATAGGGCCCGCTCGCCGGTTGGATCCCACAGGCTCATGTGCAGGTGGCCGGAGGATCCCGTCCATTCGGCGTACGGCTTGGCCATGAACGTCAGGCCGTAACCATTCAGCCAGGCGATCTCTTTGGCGCCGTGCTTGAAAAGAACGCTCCGATCGGCCGACTCCAGAACGTTGTCATAGCGAATGTTGACTTCGTGCTGCGAAGGTGCCGCCTCGCCCTTGCTGAACTCGATCGGTATTCGAGCTTCGGTCATCTGGTTGCGGATCTGGCGATACAGAGGTTCAAGCTTCGTGGCCTGCAGGAGGTGATAATCCTCGTTGTAGTAGCCCACTCGCTCGATATCGTTGTAGCCCTTCTCGTTCAAATCCTCGTACGTGTCGGCCAATACATAGAACTCGAATTCGGTCCCGGACTTGACCATGTATCCGAGACCGACGGCACGGTCGACCTGGCGCTTGAGCATCGAGCGAGGCGACACCGGAATCTCGGAACCGCTTGAGTCGGTAGCATCGCATAAGACGATGGCCGTTGAATCCAGCCATGGCAGGACACGCGTCGTCTCCCACACTTCGCGCCCGATCCAGTCGCCGTAGCCAGTCCCCCAGTTCATCAGTTCGAATCCGTCCGGCGTGTTCATTTCGATGTCCGTGCCGAGCAGATACGTGCAGAAATGAATACCGTGATCGACGACGCCATTGAGGAACGCTTCTGCCTGGACGCGCTTGCCCATGAGGCGGCCCTGCATGTCGGTCAGGGCGACGATCACCGTGTCGATCCGTCCGTCACGGACCATGTCGCGCAGCTCTTCGAGTTGCCTGGCGGTGCCGTGCGCCTCGCTCATCGGATCCTCCCTGTCGTGGCGCGAAGCCGCGCCGTCGAAGCGCGCGAACGCTCCTCAACCGTATTGTGGCGCGTGGCGGGCCGCAGAGCCAGAGTGGCGCGCCAGTCGAGGTCAAGCCGCCACCCACCCACCCTCACGTTCGGCGGCGCCGTTTCGCCCCGCAATTGGCCCGAGCAGGGTAGAGTCTGCAGGCTGCACCTTCGCCGCATCCCGATGTGCCCGGTTGTGCAGGCTTCTACGACCGTCGATCACGGACGCAGCTCAGACGGGCCGGTCCATGAGCGGCGGCAACCCGATCCGCACGGCGGCGCGACCCGGAGGCGGCGCACTGGCGGGGGAGCGGAGCGGAGAACGTAAGAGGTAGCACCAGCTGATGAGCGACCCCCGCGTCGAGCGTGGCCTCGACGATCGACTCCAGCCCGCCCCGGCGGCCTCCCAGCCGCCGTCCCGGCCGGCCGCATCGAAGGACGCGTCGGGCCAGGGCCCCACGACCCGCCGGACCCACCCGGAGCGAGTGATCCCGTCAGAACCGCGCGCCGGCAGCGGCGTTCGCGGCCGCCCTCAGGGAGCGCTGCGCGACCTCAGGCCCCGGGTCGCTCCAACGCCCAAGTCACCCTCGGCGAACCGGTCGCAGCCCTTGCAGATACCGAAGATCGGCCTGCCCGCGCTCCACATGCCGGCCCTACACCGGCCCACCTTCCACCGGTCGGCGTGGCCGATGTCGATCCGGCAGACGTTTTCCCTGGCTCTCGGCCTCCTAACCGTCATCGCGGTTGTGGCAGGACTGGTGCTCTTCATTCCCAACCGGCCGGTCGCGCCTCCGGTCACGGGCAGCATCCGCGGCGTCGATCTCAAGGCCGCATCCAAGTCCCCAACAGGCACTTTCTACTACGGCCCCTACTTCGTGGACCAGGGATCCCGGCTGCTGATGATGGGCAGCGACGGCAACACGAGCACGGTGTGGGCCTCAACCGATGGCTCCACATGGCAGCAGATCTCCGATCCCGGTTCCTTTGGAGCGCCCGACCAGCGTTTCGTCGTCCTCGGCTTTGCCGACGACGGGCGCGGCGGCCTTTCGGCCGTGGGCAGTGGATTCGTCGCGGGCGCCAAGGTTGTGGCCACCGCCTGGCACTCCAAGGACGGTCAGGTCTGGTCGCCGGCAACGGTGGACTTCCCGACGAATACTCAGATGTTCGGCCTGGCGTCGCGCCCGGGCGCGGTGGTCTCGGCCGGCAACGGCGTGGCCTGGTACTCCGCCGACGGAACCAGTTGGGCCATCCAGGCACTTCCCAACGCCACGGGATACGTGCCGCGCGCGGTTCGAGCGTGGGCCGAAGGGTTTGCGATCCTCGCGGTGTCCGGTGGCTCTGAAGAGCGCCACACCAAGGCGTGGGTCTCCGCGGACGGCAAGACCTGGACCGAGGCCGCCGCCCCGATGGCCGGCTTCGAAGTCCATGATGTCGTCGCCTATGGCAACGGGCTGGTTGCGGTGGGTGCCCAGATCCTCACCCCGGCAGAGCTGGCGACGCCGACTCCTACGCCGAGCCCGTCCCCCACGCCCGCTGCCACCGCCTCCGGCAAACCTAAGGTCACGCCCAAGCCGACGGCCACACCAAAGACGACGGCCGCTCCATCCGCCGCCGCATCCACTGCCGCTGGCCCGACTGCCAGCCCAACCCCGCCCCCGGTGGTCGAGGTGGCGATCTCGTGGATCTCGCCCGATGGCATCAATTGGTACAGGGGAACCACGCCCGCGGGCCGTACTTCGTCCATGGAGTCGGTGACTCAGGTCTTCGATTCGCTCGTCGCGGTGGGCGCCGCACCAGTGGAGCGAACCGGCGGCACCGCGGCACCTGCAGTGCTGCCGCTGTGGACCTCGGACGATGGGGTGACCTGGAAGCCGATCGAGACCGGTTTGTCAGCCTACACGCGAGCCAGACTGACTCCGTTCGGGCAGCGACTCGTGCTGGCCGGGGTCGATTCGGCCGGGTCGCTCGCCGTGCTGGCAGGCGACGCGACTCTGGGCTCGCCGCTGCCGTTGGTCGCGGTCACGCCCACCCCAGCATTCTCGCTCCTGCTCAAGCAGGCGACGACGCCGCTGCTCTCCGGCCTTTCGGCAGACGACGCTCTCGGCCCGATGGTTGCCACGGGCAGCCAGTTCCTCGTCTTCGTGGATCGCGCGGCCGGGACTAGCGTGTGGTCCTCGCCGGACGGTTCGGCCTGGACCCAACAGGCCGATCCGAGGGCATTCACGGGGACCGGGGCGTCTGGCACGTCGACTCCGCCGGCCACGCCAGCGGCCTCTCCCTCGAAGGCCTCGAAGAGCACCCCCAAGGCGACGGGGCCGAGCGGTGGCACGCCTGCTCCGGGGGCGAGCGTGCCAACCGTCGTCGCCGCCGTTTCGGACGGCAAAGGTGGCGTGGTCGCGGTTGGCACCGTGGTGGCAGCGGATCAGACGGCAGCCGCCGCATCCTGGGTCCTCAATGGCTCGACCTGGAGCGCGGGGACCGTCAACCTCCCCGGGAATGCCCCCTCCAGTCTCGGCTCGGTGGCGGTCTACAACGGCAGCTACGTTGCCGCAGCGAACTCCCCCGAAGGCGCGCGGATCCTCTTCTCGGCCGATGGCCTGAGCTGGAAACAGACCTACATCGTCGGCGCTAGCGCTTTCATGTTCACTGTGTCGACGTGGTCGGGCGGCTTCATCGCGAGCGGAGTCGACCCGAGCGGATCGAGCCCCGCGGACGTCTGGACGTCGCCGGACGGCATGAACTGGACCAGGCAGACGGGGTGGAGGCTGCCGACCAATACGGCCAACGTCCTTGGAGCTCGCAACGCGCTCCTGGCCACGACCAAGGGCGTGACCACCTCGGTCAGCTGGTGGCGGTCGCCCGACGGCACGAGCTGGCAGGATGTCAAGCTCGCGACCACCGGTGGATGCTGGAATGCCGTCGATGCCGGCTTCATAGCGATCTCGGGGCCGCCCGCCGGCACGGACTCGGGATGGCACGTCTGGGCCAGCAAGGACGCTAGCTCGTGGCAGCAGCCCGGCGGCGTCAGCCCGTCGTTCGTGGCCGGCTCGACGTGCCAGATGGCCTCGACCGGCGGTCATGTGGTCGTCGCGGGCTGGACCAAGGATGGGGTTCTGCAGGTCTACTTCGGGGACCTGACCGGGTTGTGATCCCGGGTCCATTGCCAAAGAGAAGCGCGGCGGACTTTCGCCCGCCGCGCTCCGTTGCCTCGTTCGATGCCCGAGTCTATGCGCCGGCGAGCTCCTCGGCCGCATGTTCGAACTCGCGCTCGATCTCTGTAAGCTCGACCTCCCCGACCTCGACGATCGGCCCCTTGAAGCGGCGGCGCGCCCAGGCGAAGTAGTAGACGAGCAGCGCTCCGAGGAAGACCAGGTAGGCCATCAGCGTCCACGGATTGCCCGACGTCGGCCAGAGGAAGAGAACCGAAATCAGGACGATCCAAAGACAGGCGATGGCGGCGATAGGCCTGGAGAAACGACCCAGCTTCCACACTGCGTGGTCGCGCCACTCCTGTTTGCCGAAGATGCCCAGGAAGATGGGCACGCCATAGGCCCAGTACAGGGCGATCGTGCTGATCGCGGTCACGATCACGATCGCCGTGCCTCCGCCGGCAATGAACGCGGCGTTGGTCAGCACGTAGCTGAAGACGACGATGCCGATCAAGGCGTTGGCCGGCGTCCGGAAGCGGTGCGAAACCTTGCGCAGCCACGGCGATCCGGGCACGCCGTGGTCCCGGCTGAAGGCGAAGAGCATCCGGCCCGCCGCGGCGATCGAGGCCAGGCCGCACAGGCTCATCGCCACGGCGATGGCCGCCCCGAGCCAATCGCCGAGCGTTCCCAGGTTGTAGCTGAGGGTGGTGAAGATGACCGGATTGCCGCCGTAGTAGTAGCTGCACAGTCCTACTGGGGCGGTGTTGCAGCTTGGGTTGAAGACCTGGTCGAGGGGAGGCAGGTGCGTCACCAGCCCGAACAGGACGATGTAGCCGACGACGGCCGAGACCGCGACCGAGATGAAGACGCCCCAGGCGCTGGAGAGGCGTGCTCCGACCGTCTCCTCGGCAACGTGAGCGGATGCGTCGTAGCCGGTGTAGGTCCACTGCGCCTGGAGGAGAGAAAAGAGGAAGGCGATCGGAACGGCATATCCGATGGCCGGCCCGAGGTTGACCCCGAGCGGCGATGCAGCGAATACCGTGTCAAGCGGCCCGATGGCGAACGGGCTGAGGCTGGAATGAGCCTTGCCAGAGCTGATGAGGAACAGGGCAAGGACAATCACGACCACCGTCCCGATGTGCCACCACACCGAGGCGTCGTTGAGCAGGGCGACGATGCGGATGCCGGCGACGTTCAGGACCAGCTGGATCGCCATGAGCACGGCCATCGTCAGGAGCTGGCCGCTCATCAGCGACGAGCCCAGGATCGCCGAGCCGTTGCCGTACGCGATCCCGAAGTTGGACAGGATGGGCGTCACGATGGACGAGTTGACGAAGGCCGCGGCGGCGAAATCGATGCCCGCCACGATGGCGATCTGGCCGGCCAGGTTGAACCAGGCCGTCCACCAGCCCCAATCCTTGTTCTTCATCCGGCTCGACCAGTAGTAGAGGCCGCCGGCCGTGGGGTAGGCGGACGCGATCTCCGCCATCGATGCCGCGATCATCAGCGTGAAGATGGAGACGAGAGGCCAGCCGATCGTGGCCGCGGCCGGACCGCCCCACGCAAGCCCGTAGTCGAACAGGATCACCGCGCCGGTCAGGATCGAGATGATCGTGAAGCTGATGGCGAAGTTGGAGAAGCCGCCCATCGTGCGGAAGAGCTCCTGTGCATATCCCAGACCATGCAGGTCGTGGATGTCTCGCTGGATCTGCTCCTCCCGCGAGGCCTTCTGCTGCGTCACTCGGACCTCCTCCCGAAACGGCCAAGGCCGACCCGTCGCGCGCCGATCACGGGCTGGGTCGCCATCTCCTCTGGGCCGTGACTGACTGGCACCTCGTCCGGGCGACGGGCACTCCGACGCGGGGGACGACGCGTCCGGGCCGGCGCGTTACGGGCCGCCAGTCCAGCTCCACGAATATAGCGTGTTGATAAGCCGGAAAAGTATCGGTGGCTCACTGCGCGAACGGAATCTGCCGGCGCGGAGCCACTCGGCGCTCCGCGGACCCGATCCGCTTCCGAGTCGGCTAGATGGCCGGCTTGCCTGCCATCAATGAGACGATGACGACGACCAGCGCCATCAGGAAGATGCCGCCGTTTCGGGCGCGAACGCCAAGCGCCGCCATCTCAGCGCCGGGATTGGCGTACCTGGAGCGACGCAATTCCGTGGCCGCACCGGCCGTCTCGGTCGGCAGCTCCGATCGGCCGGCGGGCCGCGCCAGCGCCGCTCCGGGACCTGCGGCCAGGACCGGGCCCGCTGCGGCCATACCGCGTCCGATCTCGATCATTCGGTCGATCGTCCGCATCTGGACCAGGATCGCATAGGTAATCGCCACGACGTACAGCACGGTCGCGGTCAGGAGCCAGTGCGTTCTGGAGGGGTCGATACCCTCCGACCATGCCAGCAGCCCTCCGCTGATCGGCATCGTCAGAGCCGCCGGGATCACGACGCGTCGTTCCATGCGATCGGTCAGGCGCAGCGCAAAGAGACCGTGCTGGGGTTCCTGCGCCGCCATCCGGGCAATCAGCGGCATCACGAAACCCGGTCCGAAGGCGACGATGGCGGTCAGGATATGAATGGGCAGGAGTACTGGCACCAGCTGGGACACGCGACTCACCTCGGGCACGGCTTGTGGGGTCAGATTCCAGGCGCATGGCGGAAGGCGGAGCAGGAGCGGAGAATAGGATGGCTGCGGACCGGCCGGAAGCGCGTGTCGCACGGTGCGCTTCCGCCGTCCCGCCGGCCGCGTCCCGCAGCGGCGAATAGAATCCGATGATGCGGCCGAAGGTGCCTCGCACCCGGCAGCTCGAACGAGGAGCCCGCACCGCCATGACCTCCGAAGCCGCAGGACAGCCGAAGACAAAGCAGGCCGGGAGCGCGGCCGTTCCCGCCGGTTCCCCGACTCCTCGTCCCGGATATCGAGTGGAGAAGGATCCGCTGGGCTACCTCGAGGTCCCGCTGTCCGCCTACTACGGTGTCCAGACGGCCCGCGGCATCCGCAACTTCCCGATCTCGGGCGCACGCCCTCATCCGGCACTGGTCCGCGCCATCGTCCAGGTCAAGAAGGCGGCAGCTCGGGCCAACATGGCCACGGGCCGTCTCCCGAAACGGCTTGGCAACGCCATCGTCGAGGCCGCCGACGAAATCCTGTGGATTCCGCCGGAGGCGGACGATGAGCTGGCGCCGGACAGCCGCTCCGACCCGATGCGGGCCGGCTTCCAGGCCGCCCGGGCCGCCAAGCAGGCCGAGCTGATCGACAACTTCCGCATCGACCCGTTCCAAGCTGGCGCGGGAACGAGCCACAACATGAACGCCAATGAAGTGCTCGCGAACCGGGCTATCGAATTGCTGCACGCCGCCGGCGTGGGTTCCGGAAGGCGCGGCGACTATGCCGTCTGCAGCCCCAACGACCACGTCAACATGGCCCAGTCCACCAATGACGTCTTCCCGACCTCGATGCGGATTGCGACCCTGGATCTGATCCGCGATTTCATGCCCGCGGCGCGGGAGTTGATCGCCGCCTTCGACCGCAAGGCCAGCGAGTTCGACGATGTGATCAAGTCCGGCCGAACCCACATGCAGGACGCCGTCCCGATTCGGCTCGGCCAGGAGTTCGCAGCCTACGCGCTGACGCTTGCGCGTGGGGTCGATCGCCTGCAGGCTGCCGCCGCTTCGATCGCCGAGCAGAACATCGGGGCCACCGCCGTCGGCACAGGACTCAACGCCGAGCCCGAGTACATCGAGCTGGTCGTCCGCAACCTTGCCGAACAGACCGGCCACAAGCTCCGAGGCGCCGAGCACCTGGTCCAGGCGACCCAGTCGATGCGCCCCATGCTGGAAGTCTCGGCAGCCCTGCGCGGCATCGCCGTGGACCTGATCAAGATCAGCGAGGACCTGCGCCTCATGTCCTCGGGCCCGATGACAGGCCTGGCCGAGATCACCCTGCCGGCCGTCCAGCCGGGCAGCTCGATCATGCCCGGCAAGGTGAACCCGGTCATGGCCGAGTGTCTCTCGATGGTCTGCTTCCGCGTGGTCGGCAACGACACCACGATCGCCTGGGCGGCATCCGCCGGCCAGCTCGAGCTGAACGTGATGATGCCCGTCATCGCCCACACCGCCCTGGAGTCGCTCACGATCCTTACTAACATGAGTCGCGCCTTCGCCGAATTCTGCGTGACCGGGATCGAGGCCAACCGGGATCATGCCCGCGACCTGATGGAGCGCTCCTCGGCGCTCTCGACGCCGCTGGCGCCATACCTGGGCTATGCCCTCGCCGCGGACATCTCGAAGCAGGCGGTGAGGGAGGGCCGGACGATCCGCGAGATCGTCATCGAGCGCGGCATCTTCAGCCCCGACGAACTGGACGAGCTGCTCGCCCCGCACGAGCTCACGGAGCCCGGAGTTGCCGGCGGCTTCCGCTTCACGCCCAAGCTCCCGGAGGGCTACGAGCCACCGACTGGTCCGGTCGGAGCGGGCGGCTAACGCTCGCGACCCGCGGGGATATCCGTCGCCTCAAAGGCGTCCGCTACCCCCGATCCATGTTTTGCGAACGCCAGTACCTTCGGCGTTTCACGCTGCGGTCTACTATCACTAAGGTACTAGACATTTGAGTAGTACCAGCCCCATAGTCGGCCGACCGCAATGGGGCGGAAGCACTCATCAGTCTGTATTTCCGGAGGATCTCTATGGCACGTCATCGAGGCGTAGCATTCGTCCTTGGTGGTCTGCTGGCGCTTGGAGCCGCCCTGGTCGCGCTCCCGGGTCTTGTGTCTGCCCACGTTCCTGTGGCTAGCCTGACCTGCAGCGTCGACCAGACACCCGTACTGACCATCAACCTGACGCTGTATTCCAATCCGCCGAGCGGGAAACACAACACCGTATCGGCCTCGATCGACAGCGTGTCGGTCCTGGCGACGACCAACTTCAACACGAGCTACAGCAACACGTTCGGAGCCGGCTCGCCGTACACGAGCCACACGGCACAGGTGATCGTGTTCGCCTGGGACGATCCGACCGGTTCGCACGGTTGGACGAAAACCTTCAACCTGAGCACCAACTCTTGCAGGAAGCAAACCACGCCGCCGACGACTCCGCCGACCACGCCGCCGACCACGCCGCCGACGACTCCGCCGACCACGCCGCCGACCACGCCGCCGACGACCCCGCCGACCGACCCGGTGACCGCCACGCCGTTCGAGTCCTTCCAGGGTGAGACGGCAACCCCGGACGTGACCGCCACGCCGTTCGAGTCCTTCCAGGGCGAGACGGCGACCCCGAGCAGCACTCCTCCGCCGACCGGTACCTCGGGCGACTCCTCGAGCGGCGGCTCGACACCTCTGTTCCCGCTGCTCATCTGCCTCGCCTTCGGCGGGCTTGGGCTTGCGGCCGCTCAGCTCCAGCGCGGGAAGGTGCGCCGCTAGGCACGCTCCAGTGAAATAGCCCCTCGCTGATAGACCGGCGAGCCGGAAACGGCTCGCCGGTTTCTGTGTGCCCGGGGCCCGGCTCGGATCCGCCTGGTCGCCGCCTGAACTCGCGTGCGAGTGGCTCAAATACCGGCAGTGCGGCACGCCCTCGCGGTCCCGCCGGTTTGCTATTCCGGGGGATTACGTTGCCGACCTGCAACGTAATCCCCTTGCTGGGGCAAGGAGTTCGACCAAAGGTACTAGACAGTTACGCGTATTGCTGAGACGATTCCGCGACCTGCCGGGGTGGGTAGCACCCCAGCTAGTCTTTCGGGGAGATCTTTTCGGAATCGTCGCCGGCATGTCGCCGTGCTGTGTGGGTTCACTGGAGGTATCTGTTCGATGCTGCGTCTGAGTGGGAATCGCCGCGTACTGAAGGTTGCGGCGGCATTGGTCACCAGCCTTTTCCTGGTGACTGCAATGGCCAGCTGGGTAGGGGCAGCTGCCCGGGGCGACGGACACATCACCGTCAACACGACCTCTGTGCCACAAAGCACGGCCACCAACTTCGACTTCACCTTCACCAACAGCGCGACGACCGCCTTCGCCGGCGGCTCCGCGATGACGATCCAAATCCCGGCCGGTTGGACGACGCCCCACACCTCCGCGGGCAACGGCCAGGTGGCCGTCGAAGACCACGGCTGCGGAGCGGCTTTCGGGACCATCCCCACAGGAGCAGGCCCTTGGATCGTCCCCGTCAACATGGCCTGCCCAGCCGGTGCCTACTTCGTTCTGCACTACCTGGGCGCGTCGACGGCGATTGCTGGGTCGGCCACGTGGACAGTGCAGTCGCAGACCGGCGGCAACAATCTTAGGACGCTGACTGACGGCTCATCCCCGACGATCACCGTCTTCGGCCCCGCGACCCATCTCGCGTTCACGACGCAGCCCGGCGGCGGAGCGAGCAGCGCGGCCTGGGCCGTCCAGCCGACGGTCGCCGTCGAAGACGCGAACAACAACGTTGTCACCAACGTTACGCCCTCGATCAGCCTCGCTCTGACCACGCCCGGTGGCGCGATCCTCAATTGCACCGCCAATCCCCAATCCGCCACCGCGGGCGTCGACACCTTTGCCGGATGCAACGTCGACAAGGCAGGCAGCTACACCCTGACCGCCACCGGCGGCGGCTTCACCGCGGCGAGCGGCTCCTTCACGATCACGCCCGGCCCGGCGATCAGGCTCGCCATCACGTCGGTCAACGGCGGTTCGAGCCCGACTGCCGGCACCGGCTTCAGCGTGATCGTCACGGCGGTGGACGCGTACGGCAACGCGGCCCCGGTTACGTCGGCTACGAGCGTCACCCTCAGCCTCAACATCGGTACGGGCACGCTCGGAGGCACTCTGACCCGCAATATCGCCAACGGCAATAGTGCGATCACGTTCACCAACGTCACCTACACGAAGGCCGAGACCGGCGTCATTCTGACGGCCACCCATACCGGGATGACAGCGGGCAACAGCGCCCCCTTCGACGTCGTCGCCGGCACTGCCTCCAAGCTCGCCATCACTTCGGTCAGCCCATCGAGCCCGACCGCCGGCTCCCCCTTCAGCGTCACCGTTCAGGCCCAGGATGACAATGGCAACCCGGCCAACGTGACCCCGAGCACCCTCATCACGCTCACGCGCACCACCGGCACCGGCACCCTCGGCGGCACTCTGACCGGCACGATCGGGAACGGCACAAACTCGATCACGATCTCCGGCGCCACCTACACGAAGGCCGAAACCGGCGTCGTCCTGACCGCCACTCGGACCAGCGGCATGAGCGGACTCGCCGCCGGCCTCAGCGACCCATTCGCCGTCGTCGCCGGTACCGCAACGCAGATCCGGGTTGAGACCGCGGCTGACGGCTCCGGAGCCGTCGTCGGCGCCCAGAACCTCACCGCGGGCAACACCCTGCACGTCTTCGCCATCAGCCGCGACGCCAACGGCAACTTCGTGGCCAACGTCGCGGCCACGTGGTCGCTTCAGAACATCGCCCCTGGCGTGGTCGCGGGAGACCTCGTGCCCTCGGCTGACACGATGAGCGCCACGCTCACCGGCCACGTGGCCGGCTCGGCGACGATCCACGCCGCGAGCGGCGCCCTCACCACGACCAACTCCGGGACGATCACCGTAGTCGCCGGCACCGCCGCGAAGCTCGTGATCACGACTTCGCCCAATGGCGGCCAGAGCAACACGGCCTGGACGACCCAGCCCACCGTCACCGTCGAAGACGCCTACGGCAACACCGCCGCAGCTTCGACCTCGATCACTCTTGCGATCACATCGGCCGGCGGCGCCACGCTGACCTGCACTGCCAACCCGAAGAACGCCGTGAACGGCGTCGACACCTTCGCAGGCTGCAACATCGACAAGGCCGGCAGCTACACCCTGACGGCCACGGGCGGTGGCTTCACCAGTGCGGCAAGCGGCTCCTTCGCCATCACCGTCGGGCCCGCGAGCAAGCTCGTCTTCACCACGCAGCCCACGTCGACCGGTACCGGCCAGACGATCAGCCCCGCGGTTGTCGTCACCGTCGAAGACGCGGGCGGCAACGTCGTAACCACGGCCTCCGGGACCATCGCGCTGGCCAAGGGCGCCGGCAGCGCGGGCGGCACGCTGTCCGGAGGAGCGGCTCAGTCAATCGTCAACGGCGCGGCCACTTTCAGCGGCCTCGCCCTCAGCGCTACTGGTACGTACACCCTGACGGCCACGGGCGGTGGCTTCACCGCCACGAGCGCGGCGTTCAGCATCCTCGCCCCCATCTCGGTTACGTTCTACACGCGGTTCTGCAGCTCCTACACGCTCGTTCCGATGAACCAGGACGCGACCAACCCGTATGCATCGTGGTCTCCGCAGAAAGACGACACGGGCGGCCACGACACTCAGTTGCACGATTACGGTCACTCGGGCGCGAACGACATCACCAACAACACCACGGACCTCGTCTGTGACCCGTACACCGGCACGTGGGGCTTCACCTTCTGGGATGGCCAGGACACGTTCCACAGTGGCGGCACCACGGTTCCGAACCAGATCGGCGCGGTCGCGACCACCGGGAGCGTCAGCACGACCATTGATCTCAGCGGTAGGGCCCTCGAACTTGCCCGCGGCGGAGGTCTCTGGGTCAGCCAGGACGAGTACCCGGCCGTCGCCGGCTTCGGCGCCATTCGCTGCTACAACGACATCCATTACAGCGACAACTCCGAAACCATAGCCAACCTGGCCGCGGGCACGTCGTCGTTCATCTGCATCGCCTACGACGTCAAACCCGTCATCACTTTCGCCGCTCCTGCCCCCGTCACCTACGGCACCACCACGTCTATGACGCTGAGCGCGACCACCACCGAGACTGCGCTCCACGGCGATGCAGGTCAGCCGGTTACCTTCACGGCCACCGGCCCCTGCTCGACCGGCGGCACAAACGGTACGGCGCTGACCATCACAGGCGCCGGCAACTGCGTGATCACCGCCCACGAGGCCCAGAACCAGGACTCGGCTGCGCTCAAGACCACCGACACCAACTACTGGGCCGCCGCCACTGACGTGCAGCAGACCCTGGTGATCAACAAGGCCAACGCCTCGGTCACGCCGAACGCGGCGAGCAAGACCTATGGCGATGCCGACCCGACCCTGACCGGCACCCTGGCGGGCTTCCTGGCCGGCGATGGCGTGACCGCCACCTATACCCGCGTCGCGGGTGAGGCCGTCGGCACGTACGCGATCAGCGCCACTCTCGCC
>PMKN01000034.1:0-8025 GCA_003158675.1 Chloroflexota bacterium
TGCGTACAAAGAACGCTCCTTACTCGTGCGGCCTCAGCGACACGTCTGTCTCGCCGAGAACCGTTGAGAGGAGCGATCGTGGCAGCCGCTGGATTCGGGGCCTATTGGCCCGTCGGCGGGAGCGTACACGCATCGCGGGCGCTTTGTCTACTGTTTCAGTAGGTGACCGCCACCCCTCCGCCGACCGCCTTGGCGCGGTACATTGCCTCGTCGGCGCGACGTATCAAACCTCGGCCATCGCCTCCGGCTTCGCGCTGCCAGGCGATGCCCAAACTCGCGTCCAGCTGCAGCCGAAATGCGTCCCGATCGGACAGAGCCGAGAGCACGCGCTCGGCCACCATCTGGGCCTCGGACTCGATCACGTTGGGCAGGACGATGGCAAACTCGTCGCCCCCCATGCGAGCAATGTCGTCGGTTTCGCGGACCACCTCGCGCAGCCGATCCGCGACTGCCACCAGCATCTCATCGCCCACATCGTGGCCGAAGATGTCGTTGACCTCCTTGAAGCGATCCAGATCGATCCACAGCACCGCCGCGCCCCGCTCACCGACGCGGAAGGCGTGCTGGATGCGCTCGGCGAACATGGCCCTGTTGGCCAGGCCGGTCAGCGGGTCGTGCATGGCGCGAAACGCGAGTTCGGCCTGCAGGCGCTCCTGCTCGCGAAGGAGCAGTTGCAGCTCGCCGTTGGCCTCACCCAATTCGGCGTTGGCGGCTTCCAGCTCGGCATTGGCGGCTTCGTACGCGCGAGTGCGCTCGTCGACCCGGCGCTCCAGCTCGGCGGCGAGGCAACGCAGGTCGTCTTCCACGCGCCTGTACGCGGAGATGTCCCTCATGATGAATTGGCGCTCGCCGTCAGGAAGCCAGGCGACGCTGACATCGATCGGGAAGCTCGACCCGTCCTTGCGCCGCAGCAGTCGCTCGAACCGAACCACCGTCGCGGCAGGCATCTCGCCCAGTCCCAGGCGGCCCCGCTCCCGCTCATCGGGCAGGTATGTCTCGAGCAGATCCAGCCCGACGATTTCGTCGGTCCCATAGCCGGTCATCTCGCACGACCGCGAGTTGGCGAGAGTGATGCAGCCCTGACCGTCCACGACCAGAATCCCGTCGGCGGCCTGCTCGATCAGGATTTGGAAATGGCGCTCCCTCTTCGCCAGGGCCTCGAAGACGGGATCGAGGTTGGGCATGAAGGTTGCCTCTGGCGCAGGCAGAAAGCGAGGCGTCGGTCCTTCGCGAATGCCGACCGCCGCCGGTGCGGACGCCCCTCCACGCGACGCGGGCGCGCCCGCACGTCGAACCATGCTCTTCCGGCCCATCCCGCTACGACTTGCCGTTGTAGTCGTCGGAGCCGCGGAGGCGGGACTTGACCCCGGCCCAGACAGCGTGACTAGAGCGGCATCCCCTTCTGGAGGAATTCGAACGCGCCGTTGAGGCGTTCCTCCAGCTCCAGCGAAGGATCGTCGAGCATCGGCGCGAGGACCGCCACCACGGCGCCCATCACTGCTCCGGCGAAGACCTGCAATTCGAGATCGTCAGCGGGTCTGCCGAGCCGCGCCGCCAGTTCGTCGACGACCATCCTGCCGGAACGAACCATCTCGTTGACTGCAACCTGCCTCAGGGCCGGCACCGAGAACAGCAGCCGGCCACGGTCCATCATCTCCTCGATCTGAACGGGAGTGAGCGACGCGAATATCTGGGCCATGGCATTGCGGAAGGCGGGTATCGGCGCAACGTCAGGCGGCTGGGCCCGCCAGGCGGCCATCATCAGCGGGTCCAGTGCGTCGTAGGCGACGACGTCTTCCTTTGACCCGAAGTAGCGGAAGAAGGTGCTGGGCGAGACTTCGGCGGCATCGGCGATCTGCTCCACCGTCGTGGCGTCGTAGCCCCGCTCGCGGAAGAGACGGAGGGCCTGCTCCTGGATGGCCGCTCTGGTCTTGGCTTTCTTGCGCTCGCGTAACCCGGGTTTGTCGACCACCGCCGATTCGCTCATGAGTCCATTGTCGCGCGTCGCTGCACCATTGCGCCAGTCGGAACCGTGACCCCATCGGCGCCCTGCAACCAAACGGTCGCCGGCCTCACGGCTGACGACCGTCATCGCGATTCCGAAGCATCAGCCACTGACGGCCGCCGGCTCACTCGTGGCCCGCGCCTCTTCGGCCATGGCCGCCTCCACATCGGCGGCTGTCGGGGCACGCCGGGGCAAGAACAGAACCGCCCCGACCATGGCCATGGTCGTGATCACGGCCGCAACCCTGGACGCGTCGTCAATGCCGGCCACGAAGGCCGACCGCACGGACTCCAGCAGCGCCGGCGAACCGACCTGCCGGGCCACGGCCAGCCCGCCGAACACACTTCGCTGGACGGCCGCGGCCGCGTCTGCCGGCAGCCCAACCACGGACACATGGCTCCGGTACGTGGAGTTGAGCACGCTGCCCAGGACGGTCGCCCCGAAAGCGGGCCCGAGCTTCACGATCGCCTGGATCAGCGCGGCGCCGACACCGCTCCTCTCCGCTGACAACTCGACGATGGCGGCCGAGGCAGCCGTGGCGAGTCCGAGACCGGCTCCTGCGCCGACCACGAAGGTGAAGGCCGCGATGAACCCATCGCCGGATGTCGCGGTCAGGGCGCTTCCGGCGATCATGCCGGCGGTCAGGATGGCGAACCCGATTGCGACCGTGACCTTTGGCCCGACCCGGGCGGCGACCCGGTCGGCGGGCACGGCGCCGACGAGCAGGCCCGCGATCGTCGGCAGGAAGCGGAAGCCGGCCCCCTGGGCGTCGACGCCCATGATCGCCTGGAGGTACTGGGGCAGCGTGAACAGGACTCCGAACATCCCGAAGATGCCGGCGCCCGCGAGAACCACGCCAACGCTGAAGCTGCGCGACCGAAAGAGGTTCAGGTCCACGAGCGGCTGGCCGTTGGGCCTGGCCGTAAGCCAGCCTTCCCAGAGCACGAACGCCACCAGGGCAACCAGCGCCACGAGCGACGGAGCAAGAGCGTCCCCTGAACCCCAGCCGAGGTCCCCCGCCTGGACCAGCCCATACATCAGCAGCGCCAGGCCCGCGCTCGACAGAGCCAACCCAATGACGTCGATGCCGGGCCGGTGCTCGCTGCGCGACTGCGGCACGAACAAGATGACGGCGGCCAGGCCCAGCAGGACGACGGGTACGTTCATCAGGAATACCCAGCCCCACCAGACGTGGGAGAGCAGGTAGCCGCCGACGATCGGCCCGAGCGGCAAGGCCAGGAAGTTGCCGGCGGCCCAGATGCCCATCGCACGAGGACGCTCAGCCTCGTCGAAGAGAACGGTGACCACGGAGAGAGACATCACAATGACCGTCGCGCCGGCGATGCCCAGAACCGCGCGGGCCCCGATGAAGGCATTGGCGTTCGGCGCGAACGCGCACGCGACGGAGGTAACGCCGAAGAGCACGACCCCTCCGGCGAGCACCGTCTTGCGGCCGAACCGATCGCCGAGCAGCCCGGCCGGCAGCATCGTTGCCGCGAGCGCGAGAGTGTAGGCGGTGACGAACCACTGGAGTTGCGACTCCGACGCACTCAGCGCCGTCGATAGCGTAGGCAGGGCCAGATTGAGGACCGTCTGGTCCAGGCCGATGACGACGAGGGCCAGGGCCATTGCTGCCATAGCCAGCCAGCGGCGGGAGACTCCCGCGAAGCGCCGGGTCTCGATCGCGTTCATGATAGCCACCGCCTTTCCGATGTAACTGTCGGTTGGCAGTGTCTATGTTATGAGAGTGGCTGTCAATAGCCAGCGCCACTCAAATATGTCTCTACTCTCCGCCCGGAGCCAGCAGGCGCCTCAGGCTCCGAAGCGCGTTCGAGATCGCGGCGAGTTCTTCTGAATCGAGGGCGGACAAGCGCTCGCACAGCCAGGCGCGCGTCCGTGCGTCGCATTCGGCCAGGGTCGAGGCACCAGCGTCGGTGAGACACAGTTCGATGCGACGACGCTCCACCTGATGCTGCTCCCGAGTTATGAGGCCCGCTCGCACGAGCCGCTCGACCTGCTGAGAAACGCCGGGCAAGGACGTCGCCAGATGGTCGGCCAGCGGCGACAGGCTCGTGCCTGGGTTGCGCCGTACGAAGAGCAACAGCCGGAACTGCGACACGGACAGAGACGCTGCCCGGCCGGACCGCATCTGCTCGCGGATGGCGCGCATCGATGTCGGGATCGTTTCGAGAATGGCGTTGGCTACCTGGTCCGGAGTCGTGTCTGCCACCCGCTCATGGTACATTAGTTAATAGAGCTAACTGTTATCCGGACGCCTGCGGCGCCGCCGCCGCAGGAGCCACCAGACGGTTCGCGGGAGATCGATGCCACCGGCAATTTCGACCCATGAGTTGACCAGACGTTTCGACGACCTGGTCGCAGTGAACGCCCTGAGCCTCGACGTCCAGGCGGGCGAGGTGTTTGGCCTGCTGGGCCCCAACGGCGCGGGCAAGACCACCACGATCAAGATGCTGATCACGCTGCTGCCGCCGACATCGGGCGAGGCAAGCGTCGCGGGTCACGACATCAGGCACGAGCCACGCCTGGTACGGCGGTCCATCGGGTACGTGCCGCAGCTGCTCTCCTCCGACGGAGCGCTGTCGGCGCGCGAGAACCTGATGACGAGCGCCAGGCTGTACCACCTGCCCGACGCGGATCGGACCGCTCGGATCGCCGAAGCCCTCGAATTCATGGGCCTCGAATCGTCGGCCGACCGGCTCGTCCGGACGTTCTCCGGAGGCATGGTCCGCCGCCTCGAGATAGCGCAGGCGATGCTCCACCGGCCCGAAGTCCTCTTCCTCGACGAGCCGACGGTCGGCCTGGATCCAACCGCCCGCAAGGCCGTCTGGGGGCACATCCGCGAGCTCCGCCAGGCCGAAGGAACGACCATCCTGCTGACCACGCACTACATGGACGAAGCGGCCGAGCTGTGCTCGCGCGTCGGGTTCATGCACCTGGGCAAGCTCGTGGCCCTCGGGACTCCGGCAGAGCTGTCCGAACAGGCCGGCAAGGGCAAGGATCTCGACGACGCATTCACCTATTTCACCGGCTCGGGGCTGAGCGAGACCGGCGAGCAAGGAGGTCAATACCGTGACGTCGCTCGAACGCGTCGAACGGCCCGCCGCCTGGGCTGAGCCGCCCGCCGCCATCCGCTTCGTCCTGGACGCCTGGACGATCGCCGAGGGAGAACTGCGCAAGCTCCGCCACGACCCGACGGAACTCCTGACCCGGGCGGTCCAGCCGATCCTTTGGCTCCTCGTCTTTGGGCAGGTAATGGCGCAGACCCGGGCGATCTCGACCGGGAACCTCCCCTATGAAGATTTCCTGGCGCCCGGCATCCTGGCCCAGAGCGCTCTGTTCTCGGCCATCTTCTTCGGCATCGCCGTCATCTGGGAGCGGGACCTCGGCGTCCTGCATAAATACCTGGTGAGTCCGGCGGCTCGCAGCGCGCTGGTTACCGGAAAGGCCCTGGCAGGCGGACTTCGAGCGCTCGTCCAGGCCGCCATGGTCTACATCGTCGCCCTTCTGATCGGCGTGCATCTTCGCCTCGACCCGGTGTCGCTGGTTGGGGTCGCCCTCGTCGTGGTCATCGGTTCGGCCGCCTTCGCGACCTTCTCGCTCGTGATCGCCTGCCTCGTCCGGACCCGGGAACGCTTCATGGGTATCGGCCAGATCCTCACGATGCCGCTCTTCTTCGCCAGCAGCGCGATCTACCCGATCGCGATGATGCCCGGCTGGCTCAAGGTTGTGGCCCAGGTCAATCCGCTCACATACCAGGTCGACGCTTTGCGCGGCTTGATGGTCCAGGGCGCGACCGAGAACTTCCCGCTCGCCCTTGACTTCGGCGTGCTGATCGCCTCCACGGTCGTCCTGATCGCGATCGCCGCGCGCCTCTATCCGCGCCTGGCGCAGTAGCGCTAGCTCGTTTCGCCGGCCCTCTCGTCGATGCCACGGTCGCCTTCGCGGGCGCCGTCGCCCGTCTCGCGAGAGGAGCCGCTCGGCGGCCGGCGATCGGCCTGACTCGATCGCAGCCTCTGCTCCTTCAGGGCGTCGACTCGGTCGAGGGCCGCGTAGACCTCGTCCCAGGCGCGCTGGAGCATAGCTACGCGGGCGCCGGCAGCTGCCACCTCTTCATGCGCCGCGGCGACTTGGCGGTCAAGCGGGGCGTTCCTGTCTTCGAG
The DNA here is from genome assembly GCA_003158675.1 of Chloroflexota bacterium. Lineage (GTDB taxonomy): Bacteria > Chloroflexota > Limnocylindria > Limnocylindrales > CSP1-4 > Fen-1039. The sequence continues at coordinate 6,187 of PMKN01000034.1, forward strand.
CAGTCGTCCGTTCGCCAGGTCGACGGCCTCAATCTGCTCGAGGGCCATTCGCTGGCCGGCCACAGCCTGGGCAACCATCACCGCGCTGCGGAGGGCTGCAGCGGTCGTCGACGTCGCGTCTGCCATGGCTCGCGCCATCTGGCGATTGGTCTCCTCTATGATCTGGAGCGACGCATAGCCCTGCATCGCCACGGCGAGCTGGGTCAGTATCTCCTGGCGCCGGCTCCGAATCGCATGCAGCAAATCCACCCGCAGGCAGTCGGCCCGATCCGGGTCGGTCCTGCCTACGATCTCGATCCGCGCCGCCAACGACTCATCAAGTCGGCCGGCCAGATAGGCATTCTCGCGGAGCGTCTCCATAACCGTGGCCAACGAGACCAGCTCCTGGCCGAGGAGCGCATTGTCACGCTCAAGCGCGAGCCGGCCTTCGGCGATGGTCTGCAGAATCGACTCGACGCGTCCCTGCGAGCTGGCGAAGCGTTCGAAGTATTCGGAGAGCCTCGCCGATTCGTCTCGCTGGCTCAGGCCACGCCCCCCGCGAGATCGCTTGCGGGTTCCCTCCAGCCGGACGGGATTGAGTTCCTCCACGATCTTGCGCAACTCGGCCAGCTGGCGCGCCAGCGGAGCCTTGCCGGCCAGCAAGCCACGCGCGACTTCCAGCCGGCGGTCCAGGGTCCGGCTGCTCATCGCTGCAGCGGCCGTGAACTCGCGCTGTCCCAGCCGAGCGACGGCGGCAACCGTTCGGAGGTACTTCTGGTCGCGCGAATCGAGCGAAACCACCGTCTCGACGTAGTCCGCGACGGTTCTCTCGATCTCCTCCGTCCGGGTCGGATCGATGACCCAGGATGTGTCGGACCCGGCGGGTTGGGCCGGGTCCGAACTGTGTCCTAGCTCTGCCATTGGTGGCGCTATCGCGCCCCTTCCTACTGCGGCTTTGCGTCCGTCGACGATTTGGGGTTGGAGGCGGGCGAAGCGTCGGCGGGGACCGCGGCCCTGGCCGGAGCCGATGCCTTCGGCGCGGCCGAAGCTGGCTTCGGGGCAGCCGGCCTGGCCACGGCGCCGTTCGAGTCGTCCTGCTCGCCGGCGGCGATCATCGCGGGCGTAAGCGTCCTTCGAGCCACGGCCGCCAGCGCTCCCGCCGACTGGATAATCTCCGAGAGCGCGCTCGTGACACCCTGGGCGCCGTTGAGGACCGTGAACTGGCCGATATGCTCGAACGGCGAGGCCGCCGCGCGAACGATGTCCGGCATGGTCTGGGCGATCTGCTGGGCGATGACCGCTTCCTGGTTCTGGCTGAGAGCAGCGGCGCGGCTCTCGATGCCTGCCGCCTCGGCCTGTGCGCGAGCCCTGATCGCTTCCGCTTCGGCGAGACCTCGGGCCTTGATGGCATCGCCGTCGGCGACGCCGTTGAGGCGCGTGGCATCGGCCTGAGCCTGGGCCTGGACCTTGACCGCTGCGGCCTCGGCTTCGGCCGCCAGTCGGACTTCCTGGGCGGCGGCTTCGGCCTGGCGGATGCGGACGTCGCGGCCGGCGGCGGCGAGAGTGGTCTGGCGATACGCCTCCGCGTCGGCCGGTTTGCGAACGTCTACCTGGAGCTGCTGTTCCTTCTGCTGCGCCTGCAGCTCGGCGACGCGGGTCTCCTGCTCGACGACGGCCTGGCGGGCTTGCGCTTCGGCGAGAGGACCCTGCTGGCCCGCTTGCTTCTGGGCCTTGTCGATCTCGGCCTGGAAACCGGCCTTCTTGATCTCGGTGCCCCGGATCGACTCGGCGATCTGGGCCTGAGCGGCCTGCTCCTGAGCGACGGCGGCCTGGTCGGCCTGGGCGCGGGCGATGCGGGCG
>PMKN01000034.1:8059-34838 GCA_003158675.1 Chloroflexota bacterium
TTCTGAACCTTGGACTCGAGCTCGACGGCGGGGCGATCGAGGAAGCGGCGGGCTGCGTTGGCGATGGAGCGGTAGTCGTCGCCGACCTTGTAGACGATGACGCCACGAAGGTCCAGGCGGATCTTTTGCTGGCTCACGCACGGGACCGTGACCTCGCTCTCGTGGGCCATGAGCGAGAGTGTCCGGACCTTGGAGAGTCCGGGGGTTACGAGCACGCCGCGACCGGTCACGATCTTGAAGTGCATGCTCTCGCCGGCCACGCTCTCGGGCGACTTTCCGCCGCCGGGGCCGGAGATGATGAGCGCCTCGTCCGGCTCGGCGATTCGCCATGCCGCCCGGAACAGCAGGATCAGCAACACCAGGACGACGAGGACAGTGACCCCGGAAACCACCAGGAGGGTCTGGAAATCAGTCATCGCGGCAGCCTCACGTTCTCGGTCGGCTCCACCTCAACTGTCCTACCGCCCAGGCTGCCGACCACCAGAACCTGGGCGTGCTTCTTGATCGTCACTTCGGGCTCCGATGCCCGGGCCAGGAACTTCTCGGTCCCTGCGCGCACCTCGATCACAACCTCTCCGAGATGGCCCGGGGTTATGTCCGCCGTCACTCTCCCCATCTTGCCGATGACTTCGTATGACACGCTTGATCTCCGAAAGCCCGCCTGGAATAGCCCGTTCATGTTAGTGCTTCGAGGGTTTGGGAACGGGCAGTTCGGCGCGCTCGCCCCCGAGCCGCAGGCCGGCTTGGCCGGAGATCAACCGTTAGACCGCGCCCGGGGTTCGCAGGTTCGGATGGCCGCCAGGAATCGAGCGGCCCGTCCGGGGATCCGGACGGGCCGCCGCTATACCGAGGCGATGGCTAGTGCTTGGGCAGCTTGCCCACCGGGATCAGCGCCGCCTGATCGGCCCCGACCCGATCGTCGAGGCTGACGATCATCCAGCCCAGCGCCGGGGTCGTTGCCTGGCGCGTGAGGTCGACGCTTAGCGGCAAGGTGGCCGACGCACCCGCCGCGAGCGGGATGTAGTCCCCGTTCGAGACGCTCGGCGCGAAGGCGTTGAATGCCGCCTGGCCCGGCACCGAATCGACGTTGCCGGTGATCAGGTCGAAGCCGGTTATGGCGTAACTGAAGCTGGGCGTGGCTGCGGTGATACCCATTTCGCTGGCCGCTGCGGGCAGCAGGACGACGGAGCCGTTCATCGGCGCATCCGCATAGAACGCGTCAACGAGATGGCCAGAGAGGTCGAAGGTGAACGAGGCGTAAACGCCGTTGAATGAACCCGCTAGCTCGGCGCCCAGATCGAGTCCCACGACCAGGAATTCGGGAGCGCCGTCGGCGTTGGTGTCGATTGCGATGTCGTACTCGGCAGCGGACGCGTTGGAGGTCTCGTGCCAGCCGTTGACGGCGAATATGAGGCATCTGTCGCTCACCGAGAACCGAGAGCTACAGGCAGTTCCCGGCTGCGCCTGGACGCCCACCGCCCGGATGCTCGCGATGCCGTCCGTGTGGTCCTTGTCGGACAAACCCCAGGCGTAGACATCGGCGGACCCGGAGTGGATCCCGTTGTTGAAGAGCTTGACGCTCGAGGTCGCCAGGCCCGCATTCCGCACGTATGGCGACGTTGGGCCGACTTTGACGTTGGAGAGTCCCCGCGGGACCGCCAGGAACGGAACGTTGAGCGGGTAGACGCCAGCCCCGGAGGCGGTGGGAGTCGCGGTCACGACGCCTCGTACCGTCAGGACTGAGCCCGGGCCCACGCCCGCGAATGTGTCGGCCGTAGGCAGCGCCGCGACGGCCGAAGCGGAGAGGCTCAGCCTGGCGACGACCTCGCGCGATTGATGGGCGGGAACGGTGATTCTCGACGGCGAGACCTCGATGCGAGCCCCGGCCGGGCTGCCGACGAATGTGGCGGACAACTTGTACGTGATCGGGCGGGAACTCTTGTTCTCGACGGAGAAGGCCTGGATCGACGAGTAGGGCCCGCTCAAGGCGACGTCGCCGAACGAGAGCGAGTCGAGCTTGTCGCGCGTCAGCGCGATTGCGGCGGTCGTGGTGGCGCGCTGTGCCTGGACGACACCGGAACCGGCACCGACCGGGTCGTAACCGACGATGGTGGCCGAGGAGGTGTCGGCGGTGCTCATGATCGCCGCCTTGACCTCATTCACCGTCCAGTCCGGATGGGCGGCGATCACGAGGGCGGCAACCCCCGCAACATGCGGTGTGGCCATCGAGGTGCCCGAGTCGACGAGCACGTCGCTGCCAGTGCCCATGCCCGCGGCCACGATGCTCACGCCTGGAGCTGTGACATCGGGCTTCAGGGCGCTATCGCCGAATCGCGGCCCGTAGGACGTGAAGTCAGCCAGGTTCTTGTAGGTGGGGTTGGTCATCAGGCCGGCCGATGAGATGGTGACGGTCGTTCCGTCGGCCGCTTCTAGTGCTCCCGCATCGCCCGACTGGACACCGATGAACGGGATCGTCACGCCGGCGATCGGGCCTTCGAAAGGCGGCAGGCCGGCGCTGGTGTTGACCATGATTACGGCGGCCGCGCCTGCGGCTTGGCCGTACTTGGCCCTGGCGACGCGATCGCAGCTGCCTCGCTGGGTGACCACGATCTCGCCGGCGGTGCCCTTGTATTCGTTGGGGTCACAGCCGAGCGAGATTCCGCCTCCGGAGGTGAGGACGTGAAGCGTGCCGGTGACCGGAAGTGGGCCGTTGTTGGCGTTGAGTGCGGCGATACCGGAGCCGATGCCGATCGTCGCCCCCGGGAATGAGGCGTTGCTATCGACCGCGGCCACGGACAGGGTTCGAGTGCTCGATCCGGGCGTGCCCGTCATGTACGCACTGGAGCCTTCGTTGCCAGACGCGGCCACGACCACGACTCCGGCTCGCGCGGCGTTGTCGGCGGCCACCGCATCAGGGGTGTCCGCGGTCCCGGAATCGGAGCCGAGCGACATGCTGATCACATCCACGCCGTCGAGAACTGCGCGGTTGATGGCTTCGGTCACCACGTCCGTCGAGCCGACGCAGCCGAAGACCTTGTAAATGTAGAGGCTCGCCTGGGGTGCCACTCCTGGGCCGATCCGGAAGTCCTCGGACTTGTAGATGGACGCGTTGTACGGCCCCGTGTACGTGGAGCCGTCAGAGAGGACGCCCTGGCCAGCTGCGGTGCTGGCCGTGTGGGTGCCGTGACTGTCGCAGTCGAGCGGGTTCCCGTCCGGATGCGGAACCGTGCGCGGATCTCCGGCAGGAGCGCTGGCATCGTAGAGATCGCCAACGAAGTCGTAGCCCACCGGCACCTTGGCGCTCGGGAAGGCGACTGTTTTACCGTCGGCATTGAGCGCGGGTACGGTCGTGTCGTGGGCAAGTCCGTAGGTGTAGTCTGCCGGGCTGCCGGACCCACCGAAGTCGGCGTGGTAGTAATCGACGCCCGTGTCGATGAGGGCGATCTTCACGCCCGCGCCGGTCAGGCCGGTCGCAGTCCAGGCTTGCGGCGCGCCGACGTAGGGCACACTCTCAGTGAGCGCGGGCTTGTAAGTGGGAACCAGGTGAATCCCCGTCACGCCGGGCATTGCAGCCAGGGACGTGAGCTGCGCGGCCTGCACGTGCGCGTGGACACCGTCGTAGGCGTCCTGCATCTGGCTCACCACAACGCCACCGCCGTTGCGAACGGCATCGACGACGGGCTTCTGGCTGGCCTGTACCTGTCCCCGCCACGAGTCGCGCGTCGATTGCGCAACGGTCGTGCCGTTGTCCTTCGCATCCCCAACGATGCCGGCGACAGGTTGAGCGGCCATCTGGACGATGACGTCCACGACGCGGGTGGGATCTATGAGCGCGGGCAACAGCTTGGGGTCGATCTTCTGGATGTCGATCTGCTGGAACCGCGCCGTGGGGGTCTGTGCGACCGCCGACGCTGGGGCGAGGGCCCCCAAGAGCAGGGCTGTCATGGTCAGGGCGACGATACCGCGACGTGTCATTCGACTCCTCCGTCGAGTTCCTTGGTCAGGGTCAGCGGTGGTCTCGTCGGCCGGGCGCTAACGCCTGACTCCCCTATCACGAGGGCATGGACCTACCTTGCGGAACAGACGCCGAAATTAGCATCGACCGCCCCGGCTGGTCAACGAGGAATAGGTCGTAGCCCGAACGGTGCCGGGGAGCGCCGAGCCCGGCGCCCGCCAGCTCAACGCCGGCCCATAACTGGGCGCCAGGCGCGGCCAGTCCGGGAACGTGACGCGTTGACGCTCTCCAATGGCGCTCCTATACTCATTTCCGACGGTTTAGGTCGGAATTGGCCGTCGAACAGGAGCACTCCGCTGACCGCCCGCACTTACCACAGCACCGGCGCCGTCTCCTTCTCCACGAAGGGCGAGTACGGTGTGCGTCTGATGGCCCAGCTGGCCCGACGCCACGGCCACGGGCCGGCCAGTCTGACCGACGTCGCCGAGCAAGAGGATCTGCCGCGCGCCTACCTCGAGCAGCTCGTGATCAGCCTTCGGGACGCGGACCTGGTAAGGAGTACACGTGGAGCTCATGGCGGCTACGAGCTTTCCCGACCGCCGGAGCAGATCCAGATGAGCGAGGTCCTGCGCGCTCTCGAAGGGCCGATAGCGCCGATGATCTGCGTGACCGACAATCCCGAACACGCCACCTGTGCCCGGACCGGCTTCTGCACGGTCAACTTCATGTGGATCCGAGTTCGTGACGCCATTGCCGGCGCACTGGATTCGATGACCCTGGCGGATCTGGTACCGTCGCGGGCCCGTCTGGCGGCCTCAGCGCTGCCTGCTCTGCCCGCCCAGCCGAAAGTCTCGACCCCATAGGGCAGCCCCCGGCGGGGCCCCAGCAGGCCGCACCGCCACACTCGATTGGCGAAGGAGCATCCGAGCAAACGTGAGCGACCAAGACCTCATCATCCGCGACCTCCACGTCGCCCCCGCGGCGAAACCCGACCACGAGATCCTCAAAGGCATCGATCTGGCCGTCGGCAGGGGCGAGGTCCACGCCATCATGGGCCCCAACGGGTCCGGCAAGACCACCCTCGCCTACGCGCTGATGGGCCATCCGGCGTACGTGATCAAGTCCGGGAAGGTGCTCTGGAAGGGACACGATCTGCTCAAACTCTCCGCCGACAAGCGAGCGCGGCTCGGGATGTTCCTGGCGTTCCAGTACCCGATGGCGATCCCCGGCCTGTCAGTGGCGAGCTTCCTGCGTTCGGCCATCAATGCCCGCCGCTCGGGGCTCAACCCGGACCCTGCGGTCGACCCCACGGACGCGTTCAAGGGCGGCATTCCGATGGGCGAGTTCCGCAAGCTCGTCCGGGAGAAGATGACGCTCCTCAAGATGGACGAATCGATCGCCTCGCGTTACGTGAACGAAGGGTTCTCCGGCGGCGAGAAGAAGCGCCTTGAGATGCTCCAGATGGCGGTCCTCGAGCCCGAGATGGCCATCCTCGACGAGACGGACTCGGGCCTGGACATCGACGCCCTCCGCATCGTCGCCGAGGGCGTCAACGCGATGCTCAACCCGAACATGGGCGTGCTGGTGATCACCCACTACCAGCGCCTACTCAACTACATCACCCCGGATACGGTCCACGTCCTGGCGGCCGGCCGGATCGTCGCCAGTGGAGGCAAGGATCTGGCGCTCCGCCTCGAGGACGAGGGCTATGCGCCGATACTGGCCGAAGCGGGCCTGGAGGGCGAGGTCGGCGACGAGGCGCCCGACGGGGCGACGCCCAACGAGGCCGCTGCGCCCGCGATGGAGGCCGCCCACTAGGGCGGGCCGGGCGAATGACCGACACCGCGACAACAGGGCCGCAGAGGCAAACCGCGCCTGCGCGCCTCGATCCACATCTCCTCCGGACCGACTTCCCGATCCTCTCCACGGTCAATCGCCTGGGCAAGCCGCTCGTGTATCTGGACTCCGCGGCCACGAGCCTCAAGCCACTCGCCGTCATCGAGGCCGTGGACGGTTACAACCGGGCCTACAGCGCGAACATCCATCGCGGCATCTACGAGATGGCCGAGCGCGCCACGGGCGCCTACGAGGAGACGCGCGCAAAGGTCGCTCGCCTGATCAACGCCCCGGATCCGCGCGAGATCGTATTCGTCAGGAACGCGACCGAGGCGATCAACCTGGTGGCGTACTCGTGGGGCCGTCGCAACATCGGCCGGGGCGATTCGATCGTCCTGACCGAGATGGAACACCACGCCAATCTGGTGCCCTGGCAGCTGCTCGTGCAGGAGAAGGACGGCGATCTGGAGTTCGTCCCGATCACAGACGACGGCGTCTTGCGACCCGAAGTATTCGAGGTGCTGCTGCACCTGCGGCCCAAGCTTGTCGCCTTTACCCACGCCTCGAACATGCTCGGCACGATCAACCCCGCCCGCGAAATGACCGAGATGGCCCACGCGGCTGGCGCCCTGGTCCTGATCGACGGCGCGCAGGCAGTCCCGCACATGCCAGTCGACGTCCAGGCCATCGGGGCGGACTTCTACGTCTTCAGTGGCCACAAGATGCTCGGGCCCACCGGCTCCGGGGCCCTGTGGGCCCGCCGCGAACTGCTCGAGGCGATGCCGCCATTCATGGCCGGCGGCGACATGATCCGCGAGGTCCACCTGCGCCGCTCCGAGTGGAACGACGTCCCTTACAAGTTCGAGGCAGGCACGCCGGACATCGCCGCTCAGATAGGGATGGGCGCGGCGGCGGATTACCTGATGGGTCTCGGCATGGACGCGGTGGCGGCCCACGAAAAGGATCTCGTGACCTACGCCCTGGATCTCCTGCCGCGAGAGGTGCCCGGGATCCAGATTTATGGCCCGGCCGCGGAACATCGTGGCGGGCTAGTCTCGTTCAACCTGCCGGGCATCCACCCCCACGACGTTGCCCAGATCCTGGACCGCTCCGGGATATGCGTTCGCGCCGGCCACCACTGCGCCATGCCGCTCCATGAGCGGTTCGATCTGGCCGCCACGGCCCGCGCCAGTTTCAACGTCTACACGATCCCGGAGGAGATCGACGCGCTGGCGGTCGGCCTGCGCGAGGTTTCCCGCATTTTCAACCGCTAGGCGTATCCTCGGCCCGATGGACGATCTCTACCGCGACTACATCCTCGAACACTACCGGCGCCCCCACAACTTCGGGGTTCTGGAGGCGCCCACGGCCAGCTATGAGGGCTCGAACCCGCTCTGCGGCGATCGGATCACGATGATGCTCGGCATCTCCGACGGAGTGGTGCGCGAGGTGGCCTTCACCGGCCGCGGCTGTGCCATCAGCCAGGCGAGCGCATCCCTCCTGACGGACGAGATCAAGGGCAAGTCCGTTGCCGACGTGGAGAAGATGACACCCGATCAACTGCTCGATTTGATCGGCATCGAGATCAGTCCGGCGCGCCTCAAGTGCGCTCTGCTCTCGCTCGACACCGTCGCTCACGCCCTCGCCGACGACGCCGCCAAGAAGGTCGAAGCCGGCGGTTCGGGGGCCGGCGCGGGCGCCTCCTGAGGATCGGTCCCTCGAGACTCGGCCTGCACGCCGCGCTGTCGGCGGGCGTCCGAGCGCTCGATGCCGAGCAATTGGGCCGGCAAACGGCGTATCGTTTCGGTGACCGCAGCAACTGTGCCGGTGGGGGACAGGGGTGGGTAGTCCTCCAGATTCGCCGCCGGCGCTAGCTTCGCCGTATGACGTGATGAAGGACTGATGTGAGGTTGGGCCTCTACGCCATGACTGGCCGTGTCCGGCTCGGGCAGGCCGCCGGATGGCCATGAACTCGTACGTGACCAAGCCGGTTGCGCTTCGCTCCGCCAGGATGTGGCGCGAAATCGCCGACCGAGTCTTCATTCGCCGCTACTCGGATTTCAACGTCACGATCGGCCTGGTCGAAGGCGCGACGGATTCGCTGGTCGTCGATACGCGCGCGTCGGAACGCCAGGGCAGAGAGCTCATGGATGAGATCCGCTGGCTGACCTCGACTCGAATTCGCGTCGTGAACACGCACCACCACTACGACCACTCCTTCGGCAATCACGCATTCCTCCCGACGGACATATGGGGCCACGAGCGATGCGCCACGCGCCTGCGCGAGGACAGCCGCACCACGCAATTCGCCCTCGCGGCGGCGATGCCGGAGGTCGGGGCGGAGTACACCGAAACGCCCATCTCGCCGCCGAACAAGACCTTCCTCAACACCGTCGAGCTTGAACTCGGCGGTCGGACGGTAACGCTCGCCCACCTCGGCCGAGGTCATACCGACAACGACGTGGTGGTTGTCGTGCCGGACGTGCACGCGCTTTTCGCCGGCGATCTGATCGAGCAGGGCGGCCCGCCGTCATTCGAAGACTCGTACCCGATGGACTGGCCCGGAACGGTGAGCCGGCTGCTCGAGATGGCCACCGGCGCGGTAGTTCCTGGCCACGGAGACGTCGTTGGGAGATCCTTCGTCGAGGGGCAGCTCGCCGATCTCTCCGCCCTGGCCCAGTTGGCCAGGCGTGTCCGATTCGACGGCGGCTCGGTCAACGACGCGCTGCCGCTGGCCCCGTTCCCGTCGCAGGTCGGGCGCGCGGCACTGGTCAGAGCTTTCGCGCAACTCGCCGGCGAGATCTAGGTCCTCAACTACCCAGCGAGGGCGCGGGTCGCTTTGGATCGTCCGGCTCGCCGCCCGGGCGCACCGCAACCAGTGCCGCCACCAGCGTCGCATCTGTGGGCGTGGCGCGAAGCCCCAGCCGTGCCCCTACCACGGCGGGGAGTGGCGGCTCCAGATTCGCGGCCCGCAGCTCCGGCCACGAGGCCTCGCCGAAAACCACGCCCGGCGGCCCGTCCAGCACCACGCGGCCCTCGCGCATGACCACGACGCGCCGGAACGACTCCGCCACGAACCGCATGTCGTGGCTGATCGCGATCACCGTCCGCCCGCCGCCGGCGACCCGAGCCACTATCTCGCGGACACGCGCCACTCCCCGAGCATCCTGGCCCGTGGTCGGTTCGTCGAGGATCAGGATCGGGGTCTGCATGGCCAGCACCGACGCGAGCGCCAACAACTTTCGCCGCGAGTAGCCCAGGTCGTACGGATTCGTCGCCGAATCGTCCGCGAGGCCCACCTCTTCGAGGGCAGCCCGAACGCGCCCTTCCAGCTCGGAGCCCCGGATTCCCAGGTTGCGAGGCCCAAAGGCGACCTCGGCGGATACACGTCCGGCGAAGAGCTGCCGATCCGGGTTCTGAAAGGCCAGGCCGACGACACCCGCCAGCCGAGCGACGTGCAGCGGTCGAGTGTCGCGCCCGTCCAGCAGGACCCGCCCAGAACTCGGTCGCAGGAGACCGTTCAGGTGGCGAACCAGAGTCGACTTGCCCGAGCCGTTCTGGCCGACGATCGCGACGGACTCGCCGGGCTCGATTCGCAAGCTGACCTCCCGCAGCACCAGCGTTCCCTCCGGATAGGCGAATGAGACTGACTCGAATTCGATCGCGGGCACGCCGGCCGAGCCGACCGCGGGGCCCGCAGCCAGGCCAGGGTTCGAACCGGCGGTCATTCGAGCGCCCCCGCCAGTGCGGCCGACCAGTCGAGCCGCGACGCCTTGACTGCCCGCTCGAGTCGGACTCTCGCCGGTGCATCGACGCCCAGATCCGCCAGCCGCGGATCGGCGAGGACGGTGGCCGCAGGACCAGCGACCGCGACCGCCCCGCGGTCCATGACGACGATCTCGTCTGCAATCTCCGCGAGCACATCCGTCTTGTGCTCGACGACCATGATCGCGACACCGGTCTCCCGGGCGATGCGCGCCAGAGCCAGGGCCACGAGCCTGGTTCCGCCGGGGTCGAGCTCACTCGTCGGCTCATCCAGGATCAGGCAGCCCGGCCGCAGCGCCAGCACAGACGCAAGTGCCACCAGCTGGCTTTGCCCTCCGGAAAGGCGAGTCGGATCGCGCCCGGCCAGGGCCTCGATGCCAACCACTCCGAGCGCCCACCGGACGCGGGCCACGACCTCCGCCGGCGGCATTCCGAGGTTGCACGGTCCCAGGGAAACTTCCTCGAACACAGTCCGAGTCATGTGGGAGAGCTGCGTGGCCGCGTTCTCGAAGAGGAGCCCGCAGCGCTGGGCCATCTCGTGCGGCCGCATGGTCGTCGTCGCCTGACCGTCGATTCGAACCGAACCGTCAAGGCGTCCACCGATCACACCTGGCGCCAGGCCCGCGGCCACCAGACATAGGGTCGACTTCCCGGACTCGTTCGGCCCTACGACGCCGAGCACCCGGCCGGCCAGGAGCTGCAGGCTGACGTTCCGCAGCGCCGGCTCTGCCGCACCTGCGTAGCGATAGCCCGCCCCCTCCAACGCCAACCGGATACTCACGGTAGCCTCACCAGGCCGGCGATCGAGGCACCCGCCAGGCCCATCGACCCGGTCAGGAGCGTCCAGCGCGCCGCTCTCTGCCAATTCGAATCCGGCAGCCGGCGCAGCAGCGTGGGACGGCCGGGTGCCGTGAACGCCCTAGCTTCGAGCGCCATCGTTCGCTCCTCGACCTCACCGAGCGCGCCGAGCACGACCGGACCAACGAGAGGCACCAATCCCTTGAAGCGCCGCCACGGCCCGCCCTCCGTATCCAGACCGCGCGCCCGCTGAGCATCTGTAACCTCGCGGGCGCGCTCGGCCATGCGCGGGATCGCTCCGAGCGCCGAACCCACGACGAACGCTCCTCGTCGCCCGAGACCGCGGCGTTCCAACTCCACGAGAAGGTCGTCCATTGGCGTCGTCAGGGCGAAGAGCGCCGCCGAAAGGCCAAAGGCGACCACCCGCAGCGTCGCCTGCAGCGCCGCAGTCGCGCCCGTCCAGGTCGGCGAGAGCGGCCCCAGTCGGGCGATGATGTCGTGGGCATTGGGGTAGAAGAAGGTGTTCACGAGCAGGATCGAGGCCACCAGCGGGATCGTGGCGAGCCCGAAGAGTGCCATCTTCCGCAGGACGCCGGCTGTCGCCCCGCTCAGCACCACGCCCCCCAGTACGACAACCGGTCCCGTCCAGTCGCGCACTCCGAACGCCACGATCGCCGCGACGGCGGCAAGAGCGAGCCGGGTAACCGGGTTCAGGCCGCGATAGCGGCCGTCCGGCATACGGCGGACGTACTCAGGCAGCAGCCCCGGCTCGGCCGAAACGGCCACAGGATCAGTTGTCGTGAGCGGACCCGCTCGACCCGCCGTCCAGCGCGACGAGCCGATCTCCGAGCGGGAAACGAGCCAGGAACCGCGGTGAGACGCCGCTCAGGATCACGAAGACCACGAAGCAAGTGATCGTCTTGTCGATCGGGTCGCTGAACAGCCCCTGGCCGAGCGACGCGTTGTAGACGTCGGCGCCCCCTTGCCGAAGTGAGGCCACTATGAGGTCCGTCCCCGAACCGGTGACGCCTTCATAGACGACGGCTGCGATTGGCGCGGAGACGATCGCCGCGACGACGCCGGTCAGGGCACCCGCGACCGCCACCCAGGCTCCAGCCGCGTCGCGACGAAGGTAGATGAACGCGACCACCGCAACTGCCGCGAGGATTCCAATGCCCACGATCGCGCCGTACACCCAGCCCGGGTAGCCGCCGACGTTGGGATCGGTGTACTGGGGGATCGTGTACATCCGCGCCGCCAGAACCGCGATCACGGCGACCGCGACCCCGGCGGGCGCGGCCAGCTCCAACCCACCTGCGGGTCTGGAACGGAAGACTCCCAGATATCCCCATATACCGGCCAGGAAGCCGATGACGCCGGCCGTGATCGCGAAAGGGCCGATGTTGGAAGCGTTCAGGACGGGGGTGTACTGCCAGATGAGGTTCGAGAGGATACCGGTGGCTGCGCCCGCGAGCGGACCGGCCAGCACGCCGACCAGGATCGTACCGATCGAGTCGACGTATATCGGGAGCTTGAGGACGGTCTGAACCGTATAGCCGAGGACGATGTTGATGGCGATTGCGACCGGCATCAGGACGATGACTCGGGTCGTGAACTGGCGAGCTACCCAGCGCCTCACCAAACCCATCTCTCCTGCTCTCCTTGTGCGGAGCGCGGCCAGGTCGGATGAGCGGGTGCCGCGCCGCGAAAGCTTGGCAGGTCTGCCGTCGCGGCGCCACAACGACGCGAGCCGTGCGACCTGCCCGCCATGTGCCGGGACGCCGTGCCGCCGCCTATCGGCCGAAGATCTCCATCAGCTCGAAGGGCGCCGTCGACTCCAGCTGGTCGTAGCGGCAGTCCGCGGGGCGCTTATCCGGGCGCCAGCGCACGAAGGTCGTGGCGTGGCGGAAGCGATCGCCCTGGAGGTGGTCGTAGGCGACCTCGCAGACACGTTCGGCCCGCAGCGGCTCCCACGAGAGATCGCGGTCGCGATTCCAGCGGCTCACCGCCCCGGGCATGCGCTGGCCCGACTCGCGCGCCGCGGCCTCCCATTCCGCCCATTCGGCCCACGGGTGCCCCTCGATGGCGTTCTCGCGCAGCGGCGCCAACTCCTCGACCAGGGCCACTCGCTTCTCGGTCGTGAAGCTGGCAGTGATACCCACGTGATTGAGCTTGCCCGTGCCGTCGAAGAGCCCCAGCAGCAGCGACCCGACCATCGTGCCGGGCCCGTTCTTGTGCCAACGGAATCCAGCGACGACGCAATCTGCGGTCCGGGCGTGCTTGATCTTGGCCCAGCCCCGCTTCGCAGGAGCGTAGCCGTCCGCCAGCCGCTTGGCCACGACGCCATCAAGACCGGCGCCCTCGAAGCGATGGAACCAGTCGGCGGCGCGTTCGGGATCTCGGGTCGCGGGCGTCAGGTGGATCGGCGGCGCCACATCGCGAAGCGCGACTTCGAGAAGCTGGCGACGTTCGCTCTGGGGCGCGGCACGGAGGTCTCGGTCGTCGAAGGCGAGCAGATCCCAGGCCACGTAACTTGCGGGCGACTGCGCGGCGAGCATCTTCACCCGCGACGCGGCCGGGTGGATGCGCAGAAGTAGCGAGTCGAAATCGAGACCTTCCGGCCCAGCAATGACGACCTCGCCATCGAGCACACACCGCTCCGGCAGGTTGGCCCGCAGCGCCGGCGGCAGTTCGGGAAAGTAGCGGTCGAGCGGCTTCAGATCGCGGCTCTGGATGAACACTTCGTCGCCGTCGCGGAAGACGAGCGCCCGGAAGCCGTCCCACTTGGGCTCGTACTGCCAGCCGGCTCCGGTGGGGATCTCGTCGGTCAGCTTGGCGAGCATCGGCTCGAGCGGCGGCTGGAAGGGCAGATTCACGGCTCGACTATAGCCGAGGCGGCCGGCGGCGCAGATTCGTTCCGGAGTGGCGCCGAACACGCGCACCTCGGCGGTTTCCGTCAGGGGACCCGTGGCACGCTTATCTGGCTGGATTCCGCCTCCGTCTCTCTCACCTACGCCTGGTGGGCGTAGTGGACGCGGACTCGTGCTGGCGGCGGGTTCTGTGAGGCGAGTGCGGCCGCCCTTGCGGGTTCGACTTGAGCTGGATCTCGGCGTGACTCGGCCCGGATCGTCGTTCGCGCGGGCCGCGCCGCGCGGGCCGCGCCGCGCCGGTGCTCGTCAGGGTCGTTTCTCGTAGCCGAGAGCCCGCATCGCATCTTCGAACGGGTCCTGCGTGATCTCACCGCGGGCAAACCGATACCGGAGCATATCGGCGGCCGGGTCGCGTCGCGGGCCCGACGACTGTCCGCTGACGGTGCGAATGACGACGACCGCGAGCCGGAGGAGCGCTATCGGGATCGCGAGCGCGAGAACCGTCGTGAGCAGAAGCATCCGCCCGAGTGCCGAGCCCACCGACATCATCTCTCGAACCTCCTCGCTCGCGAGCGCAGCTCCACAACACAGGCTGCTGTCTAGGCCCAGATCCGGCGGTCCAGATGCCGACATCGACGGCGTCGCGGAACCGGTTGAGTAGTATCAGCGTCACGGATCCAGACCCCGGGCGGTTCCGGCGGGCTCAGAGTTGGAGGGTGGCATGAGGGATCTCGCGGCGATCTTGGCCGTCGCATTGCTCAGTGCCAGCTGCGGCGGAACCGGCCCAACTCACGCCTACACCGTGACGTCGAGCCCTGCCGCGCCGATCCTGATGGTCTCCCAATCTGGGGGCTTCGTGACGATCGAGTTCCACCTCAAGTCGTCCCCGCTCTTTGCCCTGTACGGCGACGGCCGGGTTATCGTCTCCGACCCGAACGCAGGCTCCTCGAGCAAGGTGATGCCGGACCTCCGCCAGTTCCAACTTACCCCGGCCCAGATACAGACACTCCTTGCCGCCGCCGACGCGGACGGCTTGCTCGGTCCGGATCGCCGCTACCAGACCGTCGGGACAAACGACGCCGGCGACACTTCGTTCACGACGGTCGCGGATGGCGGGGCCCACAAGATCAGCGTCTATGCCCTGGAATACAGCTCGGAGTACCCCATCGGCGACGCCTCCGACCAGGCGGCGGTCGCGCGCTTGCTCGACTTCTACGGGAAGATCACCGACCTGCCGAAATTCCTCGGCGGCGCCGTTTCCGACCAGCCGTACCAGCCGGCCGAGATGCGCGTTTATGCCAGGCAGATCGCAGCTGCGAATGGCAACACCGCGGCCGGGGCGCCCAAGTGGCCGCTTGCCGTGGATCTTTCATCCGGGCTTGACGTCGGATCCGGTCTGCGCTGTGTGGTATTGGGCGGCTCGGATGTCCAAACGTTCACGAGGGCAGCGGCCGACGAGGGCGACCCGACCACCTGGTCGACGTCGACGGGATCGTTCGATCTGTTCGCCAGGCCGCTCTACCCCGATGAGCATGGCTGCAGCGCCTGAAGGACAGGGGCGGTCGCGCCGGAGCCACGAACCCCCTCCTTCGGGGGAACGTGTGGACCCGCAGCGGGACGACCAACGGCCCTAGGCCGACTGGCAGGGAATGGCGCAACCTCGGAGCCTCGGAGCCTTGGGGTTTCGCCCAGGCACTCCAACCAGGCGGTGGATCGAATGGCCAAGGCTGACGCTACAACTGGCGAACATAACTTCGAAGTCATCGGGATCGCTCGCGTCGAGGGCGAAGGGACGCTCAAGCTGCGCGTCTCCAACGGCCTGGTGACGGAGGCCCGCCTTTCGATCTTCGAGTCGCCGCGCTACTTCGAGAAGCTCGTCGTCGGGCGGACGCCCAACGAGATCGTCGACATCGTGGCCCGCATCTGCGGCATCTGCCCGGTTGCGTACCAGATGGGCGCGTCGATGGCCTTTGAGCATCTGTTCGAGGTCGAGGTCGATCCGCAGGTCAAGGCGCTGCGTCGTCTCTTCTACTGGGGCGAATGGATCGAGAGCCACGCCCTCCATGTCTACATGCTCCACGCCCCGGATTTCCTGGGGTACGAGAGCGCGATCGCGATGGCCCGCGATCACAAGCACATCGTCGAGCAGGCGCTGCGGCTCAAGCGGACCGGCAACGAGATCATGAAACTGATCGGCGGCCGGGCGATCCACCCGGTCGCGATGCGGGTCGGCGGCTTTTCGAAGACCCCGACGAAGGCCCAGATCGCAGCCTTGCGCGAGCCGCTCCAGGACGCCCTCGAGCTGTCCAAGGCGACGCTCAAAGTTGTGAGCGCGTTCAAGGCGCCGACATTCGAGCGCGAGCCGCTCTACGTGGCCATCAAGCACCCCATCGACTACGGCCTCAACGACGGCCGGATCGTCTCTTCCGACGGCATCGATGTGCCGCTGTGGGGCTGGCGCGAGGCCTTCCGCGAGGAGCAGCACGAAGGCACCAATGCCCTCCACGCCCGAACGACCGACGGCCGAACCTACATGCTCGGGCCGTCGGCACGCGTCACCCTCAACGCCGACCAGCTTCACCCGATCGCAAGACAGGCCCTGGACGCGAGCGGTCTGGCGTCGCAGATAGCGCGCAATCCGTACTGGAGTATCGCCGCGAGGGCCGTTGAGTTGATCCACGCCTCGGCGGCCGCACTCGACATCGTCAAGCGGTACGAAGAGCCGGCACGGCCGTCCGAGCCATGGACGCCACGGGCCGGCGAGACCGGTTGGGGCACCGAGGCGCCGCGCGGCATCTGCTGGCACCACTACGACGTGGACGCGGCCGGCCGAATCGCGGCCGCTCAGATCGTCGCCCCGACGGGGCAGAACCAGGGCATGATCGAAGCGGACCTCTCCGCGTTCGCACCGCGGGTCCTCTCCCTGCCTCACGCGGAGGCGACTGCGCGCCTGGAGCAGCTGATCCGCTCATACGACCCGTGCATCAGCTGCGCAACCCATTTCATTACCCTAGAGATCCAACGCGACTGACCCCAACACTCCTGTGACCGGCGGAGGCAGTGTGCGGCGCTGTGACCAGCTGCGGGGAGCGTGCGGCCACAGCGACGCGGGCTTCGCCGGGCATGGTGGCCCTCGAGGCTGCTCATGATTGACCTGTTCTTCAAGATCGGACTGCCGGTGCTGATGATCGGCATCGTCACGCTCGTCAGCCACCGCTATGGCCCCGCCGTCGGCGGAATCCTCGGCGCCGTGCCGGCCAAGGGCGGCCCGATCTTGCTCTTCCTTGCGCTGGATCAGGGGCGGTCGTTCGCTGCCACGTCGGCCGCGGCGTCTCTCGGCGGCGCCGGTGGCTGCGGCGTCTTCTGCCTCGTCTACGCCCTGGTCTGCCGGCGCGTCGGCTGGCCGCTTGCCGGAGCGGCGGCGTATCTTGCATTCGTCGCGACCTGGGCGGTGATGCTACCGATCTCGGCCTGGGGCCTGGCTCCTGCGTTTGTGGCAACTTTCGCGATCCTGATCGTGTCTCGCCGGCTCCTTCCCGACGCGCCTCCGGTCGCGGGCCGCCGGGTGACGGTCCTCGCCGATCTGCCGGCACGGATGATCGCCGGAGCGGCGATGGTCGTGTTCGTGACGACGGTCGGGCCGAGCTTCGGGGCTACTGTCAGCGGCATGCTGACCACGATCCCAACCGTTGCTGCGGTGCTCGCGCTGTTCACCCACGCCCAGGAGGGACCGGATCGGACGATCGGAGTCATGCGCGGCATGACCCACGGACTGCTCGGCTTCGCCTCTTTCCTCACCGTTCTGGGGGCGACGCTCGTCCCGCTCGGCATCCCGGCCTCATTTGCGCTCGCCGGTTCGGCGGTGGTGCTGGTCCAACTCGTGGAGTTGCGATCCGCCCTGGGGCACGGCGTGACGCCGACGGAGACCCGCGAAACCGAGGCCGGACTGGAGGTTGTAGCCGTCGAATGAGCGCGGGTCCTCGCCTCAGACCCCTTTCGCGCGGACCCTGGAGCCGATAGCGCCGGCCGAGCGGCTGCGAGCCTGGACAGCCTCCCACTCGGAGATCGCCTTTGTCACGTGGGCCTCGGCCGGCATGACATCGAACGAGTCGTCTTTGCCATCACGCAACGGTGACACTTTCGGGGCGTAGTTCTGGCCGGGCGGGAGAGGGCCGCATTCCTGACTGGCCCGCGCCAGCCGTTCGGAATCGCACAGCGCGCCGCGCGCCACAAGCAGCTCGCCCAACAACTCGTCGATGTCGGCTCCGAGGACGAAGACCTGCATCGTGTCCGGCATGAGGAGTTCGGGGAGGGCGACAGCGCCCTGCCAGCGGAACCCCAGCTGATCGCCGAAGGCAGTCTGTCCGAAATAGAACGGGCCGCCGCCGTTAGCAGGCGCATTGACGGATCGCCACCACGAGGCCGCATTCCATGAGATCACCTCGGGACCGGGCAGTCCGCAGGCGACGTCGCCGTAGATGTACAACTCTCCGTCACCGAAGACCCCCGCGCCCACGCGCAGCCAGAAGAGCTGTAGCGCGGCGGGCACGGCGACCCCAAAACGATCCTCGATCGCCTCGGCGAGAGAAACCCCGTCCACCGGCTGCGTCAGGCCCGCCGCGGGAGGGTATGCGGCGAGAAACGACCGGAAGGAAGCGTCCCGCTTCATTGGTACCCCACTCGGCGACTTGGCCTCCAGCCCGCTTTCGGAAGGTATCGAAACTCTACTCCCTCGGCCGCGTCGAGTGCCAGCGAATACGCAGCCTTGCGGAGCAACGGCGAATCATCCAAGGCCGCCCGATAGACTGCCGGAATGAGCGGCCCATCCGGTCTGCCGGCGGTTCGATTGCTGCTTTGCGGAGAGCGACTGCGCGGCGACGACTCCGCCGCTCTCCTAGTCGCCGAATGGCTGCCCGAGGACGCTCGGTCACTAGCGGATATCGTCGAGGTTGGACAGCTGTCGGTGGAGGCACTCCTCGATGTCCCGGACAGCGTGGCGGTGATCGTCGCGGACGCGGCCGTCGGAGTGGCTGCGGGCGTGGTCGTGACTCTGCCCCTCGACCGCGTGGCCGCGGGCCGCGCCGACTCGTCCGCCGCCCCGGCCTCGTCGCATTCGTTGCCACCGGACCAGGTACTTGCCATAGCCGCCGAGCTGCGGGGTTCGATGCCGCGTGGGGTCTTCGTGGGCATTGGCGGCGCCGAGTTCGGTTTCGGGGCGGGGTTGTCGCCGGCCGTGGCCGCCGGACTCGCCAGGTTCGCTTCGACCCTCGCCCACGAGATTCGACGGCTGGCGGCGCCGAAGACCTGACCCGCGGCACAATCGGTCCGTACCGCCAGCCGGCGTAGCAGGCCTGCGCGTCGCCTTGACATCACATACATACTAGTATGCATGTCAGGCTCCCAGACCGCATCGACTCGCGACACGATTCTGAGCGCGGCTCGTCACCGGGTCCAGGGAAGCCAGCCTTCGCTCTCAATTCAGGATGTTGCGGCCGAAGCGGGCGTCTCACGCCAGACCGTCCACCACTACTTCGGGGGGCTCAGAGGCCTGCGCGCCGCCCTGGTCGCGGAGGGGATGGCAACGGCCGCCGCGCAGGACGAACCAACGCGAGATCGACTGATCGACGCGGCCATTCGGCTCCTCTCCCGGCCCGGCGCCGGCCTGACGTCGATTGAGGCGATCGCATCCGAGGCAGGCCTGACCAAGGGCGCCGTCTACCACCACTTCTCGGATCGGGCGGAGTTGCTGCGGGCGGTCGCCCGGCGCGTCAGTCCGGTCGAGGAGATGCGAGCCCAGATCGAACCTTCGCTCGAACTCGACGCCCGGGACGGCCTCATCGCGATGGCTCGGGCCTACTACGCGGCGATGCGCACGCGGGCGAACCTGGTCCGAAACCTAGCCGCTAATTCGTCGCAGGATCCGGAACTTGCCAGGGTCGTCATGTCCGAGATCATCGGCCAGGGCGCGCCCCTCATGATCGCCTGGTTCGCCCTCCAGACCGAGAAGGGCAACCTGCGACCGATCGATCCGGCACTGATCATCCAGGGTCTCTTCGGGCCCGTCTTCCTGCTCATCGTTCTCGGTCCGGCCGTCTTCGAGGAGTTGGCCCAGGTAGGCATCCATCCAGCCATCGACAACGTCGAGGCGTACGTGGATCTGCTACTCCACGGCGCCGCGCAACGCGGCAGCACTCCAGGAGGTCTCTAGATGGCAGTTACTTCCGGTCCCGCCGCGTCCGGTCCCGCCGCGTCCGGTCCCGCCGCGCCGGCCGTCGAGGCGGTCGCGCTGCGCAAGGACTTCGGTTCGATCCATGCGGTCGACGGGATCGACATGGCTTTGCCGCCGGGCCGGATCTACGGCCTGCTCGGCCCCAACGGATCCGGCAAGACAACGCTCATCCGGTTGCTGGTCGGCCTCGCTTCGGCGACCAGTGGCAAGGCCCGCGTCCTTGGCGTGGACATGCCCTCGCGCCCGAACCTGGCCCGCATCGGCTACATGACCCAGGCGGACGGCATCTACCCCGAGCTTTCGGTCTGGGAGAACCTTTCGTTCTTCGCCGCCCTGTACGGCCAGACAGACCGAGCCGTGCTGCTTCGCTCGCTGGAACTGGTAGAGCTCGACGGGCGGCTGGGCACGCCGGCGCAGAACCTGTCGGGCGGAATGCGGCGACGCCTATCTATGGCCTGCGCCCTGGCCCATCACCCGGCGGTCATCTTCCTCGATGAACCGACGGTCGGAGTGGATCCGGCCTTGCGAGTCCAATTCTGGAACCACTTCCATCGATTGGCCGCGGACGGAGGCACGCTCCTGGTCTCGAGCCACGTCATGGACGAGGCCGATCGCTGCGACGAGCTGCTGTTCATTCGAGACGGGCACGTTCTCGCGCAGGGGGCGCCGGCGGAGTTGCGCAAGCGAGCCGGCACGGACAACCTCGAGACCGCCTTCCTCCAATTCGCCGGCGAAACCGCGGCCGTCCCCGAGACGACATCCGCAGAGGCCACTCGATGAATCCGCGTCGCGTTGCTGCCGTCTTCCGCCGCATCGTCGCCCAGTTCCGCCGCGACCCGCGTTCGCTGGCGCTGCTGTTCGTCGCGCCGCTGGCGATCATCGCATTGCTCGGCTGGGTCCTGAGCAGCCAGACGTCCGGCTCAGTCAGGGTCGCCATCGTCAACGAGTCGAGCAACCCCGTCGGCCTGATCGCCTCCAAGCTCCAATCGGCCCTGAGCCAGCAGACCGGGGTCGCGGTTCAGGAGTGGACGATTGACGAGGCGACCGCGCGGCAGATGCTCAAGGACCAGACTGTGGACGTCGCGGTGATCCTGCCGCCCGACTTCAGCGTCGACAATCCGAAGATCGAGGTGCTCACGCTGGGGCTCAATCCGGCCGGCGAATCATCGGCCCTGCCCGCTCTTCAGAAAGCCCTGCTTGGGCTGGAGGCGCTCGGAAACGGGGACTCGCCAGTGCCCACGATCGAGCGTGCGACCGTCTATGGCTCGCCGGACGCTACCCAGCTCGACTCGCTGGCGCCAGTCGTGGTGGGCTTCTTCGCCTACTTCTTCGTCTTCATCCTGACCGGCATCAGCTTCCTGCGCGAACGAATCGGCGGGACGCTCGAGCGTCTGCTGGCGACGCCTGTCAGTCGCGCGGAGATCGTGCTCGGCTACAGCCTGGGCTTCGGCTTCTTCGCGACCCTCCAGGTCGCCATCGTCATGGCCTTCGTCCTTGGCCGGCTCGACATCCCCGCGCTCGGACCGGTCCCTGCCTTCGCGATTGGCCTGGGCGTCCGGACGATCGGCAACCCGCTGATCGCGTACCTGTTGGTGCTGGTGCTGGGCCTGGGGGCGGTGTCTCTCGGCATATTCCTCTCCACCTTCGCCCGCACCGAGCTGCAGATCCTGCAGTTCATCCCGATCGTGATCGTGCCGCAAGGCCTGCTGGGCGGGTTCTTCTGGCCGATCGAGCGGCTGCCGGACCTGCTCCAGCCGGTCGCCCGAATCCTGCCCGTCACCTACGCCATCGACGGCCTGCGCCAGGTTATGATCGCTGGCGCCGACCTGAGCTCGGGCCAGGTGCTCCTGGACCTGAGCGTGCTCGCCGGCATCGCGGCCTTCTTCATCGCCCTCGCGGCGGCTACGATCCGACGGGAAGTGGCTTAGGTCCAGTATCTGGCTGGCAAGAGGGACGGACGATGCTTGACTTGGAGGACCAGTTCTCCGACGGCGGTGAAGCCGATCTGCGTCGGCAGATCACCGAGATCCAGGCGCGTCGCGTCGCCGTGGGCGAAGCGTATCGGTCGATCCACCTCGGAATCGGCCTGGTCCTGTTCCAAATCGGACACGCCCGGGTCGTGTGGCTACAGACCTTGATCCTGGCCTCCGACGCTGTGATCGCCCTGGCGAGTCGCGCGAATCCCGATCTGACCGCGCTCGCCGTCGTGGCCGTCTTGGCATCGCTGGTGGTTCTGTGGCTGGTGTCGCTCTTTGTCGAGGACCACATGGAAGAATGGCTGGCCGAGTACAACGCTCGTTTGGACGGCGAGATCCGGCGGCTGCTTTCAGCCGGCGCCGATGAAGAAGCCGGCAGCGGGACCTGATCGAACCTAGACCGACAGCCGGGCTCGAACGCTGCGCAGCCGCTTGCGCAGGCCGTGGCGACGCGGCCCCGCCACGATCAGCGCCGCCGACCATGCCAGCAGCGACGCCATGACCACGCCGTAGACGGGCCAGTAGTTGCCGACGCGGTCGTAGAAGACGCTGCCCACGTTCATGACGATGATCCCGCCCGTCGGGTAGGCGACCGCGATGACTCCGAAGATGGCGCCGAAGTTGCGGCCTCCGAAGACGTCGGAGAAGGCGGCCGAACGGATGGCGATCGTCGCCCCGACGCCGAAGCCATAGGCGGCGTATCCGGCCGCGGCCAGGACCGGCGTCGAGCCAGTGGATGCGAAGATCGCGGTGGCTCCGGCTCCTATTGTGGCCGCGCACAGAAGTCCGATGAAGCGCCGTCCGTAGCGGTCGGACAGCCCACCGCCTACGACCTGGCCGACCACGTATGCATAGCAGGACAGAGCCAGCAGCAGGGCCGCGTAGTCCGGGGCGACGCCCTGGGCGACCAAGTGACGAGGCGACATCTGGTAGATACCTTCGTCGATGCAGCCGATCCCGACCGCTCCGGCGAGCAGGATCAGGAAGCGGCGCGTCCGCAGAGTGCGCCGCAGGGCGTCGGGACGGGATCGGCTTCCGCGCGGAAGTGGCTCCTGGGAGGCAGCAATCGCTCCCGGCGCAGAGGCTTCCCGCAATCCCGTGCCCGCCTCGCCGCCCCGTGGCAGGACGGCTTCCGCCAGGTTTCGCTGCCCCTTCGCCGGCACGATCACCGCGGCGCCGGTTGTCATCAGCCACACGAAAGGAACCGCGAGCAGGGACATCGCCGCGAAGACCAGGGCCGTGGAGCGCCAGCCCAACTCCGGAATCGCACCGGCCGCGAGCGGCAGGATGACGGCCACGCCGATTCCCGGGCCGGCGTACGCCACGCCCAGCGCCAGCCCGGCGACGCCAGCGTACCGGCGCGCGATAGCCGTCGAAACGCCGACGAACGTAAGTTGCAGCCCGACGGCCAGGAAGACGCCGTACGCGGCCACGAGGAAGACCACGTCGGTGGCCGCGGACGCGACCAGCCAGCCGGCGGCCATCAGGAGGACCCCGACGGTCAGCAGCAGTCGGTCGCCGAGAATGTCGAAGGCCCGACCGAGCAGCGGCGAAGCCAGCGCCGAAACCAGCAGGAAGATCGTCCACGGCATCTGGCCGAGCTCGCGCGAGGCGTGGAACGTGGACTCGAACTCGGGCGCCAGCAGCGGGAAGCAATACAGCGGCGCATATCCGATCGCCCCTACGACAAACGCGCCGACGACCGGCAGGCTGCGGGTCAGGCCTCTCCGGGAAAAGGGCAGGCTGGGCACCGCGCCATCGTACGAGGTGCCCGACTGCGCCGCAGGGCCGGGCCCAGCCGACGGCGATTGCGGGAGCCGCTCGGTCAGCCGCGCCCCGCTGACTGGGTCCTGCGCCGCGACCACCGGCATGGCAGGATCTGGCAATGACTTCTCTCGCCTCCGAGCGCTTCAACCGCACAGCCGAGGGCTACCTCCGATGGTGGGCTCCCGTGCTCGCACCGGCATCGGTGCGTCTGGTCGATCGGCTCGGCAAGCTCGAACCAGGCTTTCCCGGGGGCGAAGGCCTGGATGTCCTCGATGTGGGGTGCGGCACCGGCAGCTCGCTTCTCGAGGCGGCGCGCAAATGGCCAGGGGTCCGGCTGATCGGGCTGGACGCCTCGACCGGAATGCTGGCTGTGGCCAGGCGCCAGGCGGAGCAGCTGCCTGGCGCCGCACGCGAGCGCATCTCATTCGTCGAGTCGGATGCCGCCTCGTTGCCGATCGCCGACGCGTCTATCGACCTGGTCATTACAGCCTTCATGCTCCAGCAGGTCCCCAGCCGGCCCGCCGTCCTGGCGGAGTTTCGCCGGGTCCTGCGGCCGGGCGGCATCGCCGCCATCGTCGGCTGGCTGACCGAGTCTGAGTCGTTCGCGCCGGAGGTCGAGATCGAAGCCGCTCTGAATGACGCCGGGGTTGTGCGACCGCCGAACCCGGAGGTCCGGTCGGGCCACTATCTCTCCGCGACTGAAGCCGAAGACGAACTCGAGGCCGCGGGCTTCGGCGCGGTCTCGAGGCAGGAGGAGAAGCTCGACCACCCCTGGACGCGCGAGGACTTCGCCACCTACCGCGAGACGACCCGCGACTTCGACCTGTTCGCGACCCTGGACGCAACCGCGCGCGAACGGACGCTCGCGGCCCTGGGCGCGAGGCTTCGCATGCTGACGGACGACCAGCTGGTCCATCGGCCGCCGATCGTGACGCTGGTCGGCCGACGCGGCTGAACAGGCGGCATCATCGACCGGACTCCGAGCCCGGCCTCAACCCGTGGCCGCCCGGGTTGACCCAGGCGGTCGGGAGTTCGTCGGTTAGCTCTCGGTCGAAGCCTTCGCCTCGCCAGCCTCCGCCTCGGCCTCGGCGACCGGCTCCTCGGCAACGACCACCGGCTCTTCGATTGCGCGCTGCGGGATCACCTTGGCCACCACTTCGTCCGGATCGGACAGCAGGGTGACACCTTCGGGCAGGGCGACGTCGCGCAGGTGGATCGCGGCGTCGAAGTCGACCAGCGACTCGACGGAGACTTCCAGCCCCTCGGGCAGCATCTCCGGCAGAGCGCGGACTCGGACGCGGTCCACGGTGTGCAGCAGAGTGCCGCCGAGCTTGGTCGCGGCGTAGGCCTCGCCGGTCGTGTGGAGCGGGATTTCGACGGTGACTTCCTCGCCCGACTTGAGGGCGAACAGGTCCACATGCAGGAGGTGGCGGTGGCGTGGGTCGATGTGAATGCCGTGAACCATGACCCGGCGCTTATCCTTGCCGTCAATCTCGAGCGAGATGATCGAGTTCGAATGAATGGTTCGGCGCAGGCGATCGAACTCGTGCGCGTCCAGCGTGACGGGGATCGACTCCAGGCCGTGGCCGAAGACGACGGCGGGGATCTTGCCAGCCTGGCGCAGGTGCGCGACCGCCTTGCCGGTTTCGGTCCGGCTGGTGGCGGTCAAGACTGTCGGGGTGGAGCTCACTGGCGGGATCCTCCTGCGCGGTTCGATCGACACGCGGCCGAACGAACCGGTCGCGGGGTTGTTGGTCTAACAGGGTCGCGACAGAGCGCGACTTCGACTGTGGAGCCTACCACGCGCAGCCGCCCCGATCGATTCGCCTGCGCGAGCCGGTGCTCTGCAAGGCACCCGATTGTCGTGCCCGGACCACAAGGCCGAACTCCGGATGACGAACGTATCGCATCCAGGGTGGCCGACGACGTGGGAAACTGGGACCGTGATCAACGCCTTCGTGAGCCTGGCCGCCGTCATTGCCGTCCTCGTCGGACAGGCCGCCACTCCGACGCCTTCGACCTATTACTACAACGTGTTCGTGAGCGGTGCGATCCGATATCAGAACCCGGACCTGACCGCTTGCACGGCCGCCATGACGCAATCGATGCTCAATACGATCTACTACAACTCCGCCAAGCCGCTGTCTGCAATCACTGCGGTCCAGGCGGCCCAGCCGAGCCTGGCGTGGACCCCGACGCTCACGTACAAGAGCCAGTCGTACATCCTGCGCTACGAGCGCTCGCACATGACCATGTCTCCGGTCACGCCCGGATCGGACGTGCATGGCTGGCGGAACGCCCTCAACTTCTACGGCTGGGGCAGCATCGACGCCGGCGTGTATGCCGACCTTTCGTACAAGACGTTCGACGAAGCGGCGAAGGCCACGGTTCACGAGATCGCAATGACGAACGAACCTGTCGGAATCCTGTCTGAGTTCGGCAGCCACGCGGCCATGGCGACCGGCTACTCGGTCACCGGGGCGGATCCGCGGACCGGCTCGCTGGATTTCAAGGTCAACGGCGTCTACCTCACCGATCCGCTCCGGGAGCGGCGCGTCACGAACCACTATTTCTCGTACCAGGAATGGAAGTTCGGGCCGCCGCTGGTGCGCTTCTGGCCCTTCGAGCAGGTCGACTCCGTGATCAAGGATCCGATAGACGGCCAAGTCGGCGTCCACGAGTGGTGGCGCAAGTTCGTCATCGTCGCCCCCGCCGGGGTGCAGTAGCACCGGCGGCAGCCGGGGCGCAGGGGCCCGCTCGGCCCGAAACCGCGATCTTCGTCTGGCGCGGGGTGTAGATTCCCGCTCGTGGCTGCCACGATCCTTATAGTCGAGGACGAATATGCCGTCGCTCGCGGCATCCAGTACGCGTTGCAGCAAGAGGGCTACCAGGTAGCTGTCGCGCGTTCGGGCGAAGAGGGATTGGAATTCGCCATGCGCGAGGCGCCCGATCTCGTCGTCCTGGATGTCCGCCTGCCGGGCATCGACGGCTTCGAAGTGCTGCGCCGGATGCGCATGAACGGCAGCAAGGCGCCGGTCCTCATCCTGACCGCACGCGACGAAGAGATGGACAAGGTCGTCGGCCTTGAGCTAGGCGCGGACGACTACGTGACCAAACCCTTCGGCTTGCGCGAGCTGATGAGCCGCATCAAGGCGCTGCTGCGCCGCGCCTACGGCGACCTCTCCGACGCCGGCGGCGGGCGGATGCTGCGCCACGGAGACCTGCTCATCGACCTGGAGCGGCGGCGGGTGCAGCGCGGCGAGCGGCGCATCGGGCTGACCGCCACCGAGTTCGAGATCTTGCGCCACCTGGCGAGCAAGCCGGGGCGGGTCTACTCGCGGCGCGAACTACTGGAACTCATCCGCGACTACGAGGCGCTCGATCAGGACGAGAAGACCATCAACGTACACGTCAGCCACCTGCGCGAGAAGCTCGAAGACGATCCGTCGGCTCCCAAGTTCGTGCTGACGGTGCGCGGCGCCGGGTACGCCTTCGCCGAGCGCTAGGCGACGGCGATGCGGTTCAGAAGGAAGGCCGGACCGCCCGAGACGGCCGCTGTCGAGACCGCCGCTGCCGAGACCGC
>PMKN01000043.1 GCA_003158675.1 Chloroflexota bacterium
CTGCGAGCCAGCCTGTCCCAGTCCTGCGCAACGAGCCCGTTGTCAGCTGGATTGATTAGAGGAGGCGTTCGTCTCCGCTGCTCGCAGACCGCGACGACTCGCACGAGCGCTCCCGCTCAGGGTCCTGACACTATGGAACGATCGTGATGGCTACGCCTGACTCAACAACGGGCTGGAAGTTCGCAGGGCCACGGCATCAAGAAGGCGACGGACGATGGCGCTGGGATCCACACGCAGCGCTCCAGTGCGCGGCCACTGCGCTGCGGCCGGCCTCCTCGATCTGGGGGCGCGGGGCGCTATGGCTGGAAGACCTCCGCCGTCGCCAGTGGTTTGCCGCCTCCAGAATCGCCCCCGGATATCAAGACCCGTCCGTCAGCCAGGACGGTTGCCATGAGAGAGCAACCTGCTTGGGTCGTTGATCCGGCGGGTGCGAATTGGCCGGTCTCGGGGTCATACGCCTCCACCGAAGCAAGGGGAGTGGCCGCATTTTCAAGGCCGCCCAACAGCAACGCTCGCCCGTCAGGAAGTACCACCGCAGCCTGGAGGAAGCGGCCCGTCGCCATTGACCCGGTCGGCGCGAAGCGGCCAGTGGATGGGTCAAACAACTCGGCGCTGGCCAAGGAAGAGGCCCCCTTGGCTCCCCCACCCCCAGCTATGAGGACATCACCGCTCGGCAACAGCGTCGCCGTGTGACTCCGGCGGGCATTGGTCATCGAGCCTACTGAGGCGAAATGGCCGGTGGCTGGATCGAAGAGCTCTGCGGTGGACAGCGGCCCGGTGGCGGTATCTCCTCCAGCAAAAAGAACACGACCGTCACGCAAGACGGTGGCGGTGTAAGACTGCCTTGTCACTGTCATCGACCCGGTGCGGGTGAACTTGCCGGTGCCCGGGTTGTACAACTCGGCTGATCTCAGAGCGGAGTCTGAGTAGGCGTCGCTGGAGCCGCCGGCGACGAGCACCTGCCCGTTCTGCAGCAGGCTCGCGGTTTGGAAGTAGCGCGCAGTTGTCAGCGATCCTGTGCGAGTGAAAACACCCGAGGCCGGGTCGTACAACTCTGCCGTCGCCAGAATCGTCCCTTGGTTGAAGCCCCCGACGATCAGGACTTGCCCGTTCCCAAGCAGGGTGGCGGTGTGATCCTCTCTGGCGGTCGACATCTTCCCAGTCGGCGTGGACTTACCCGTCGTTGGGTCCCAGAGTTCGGCCGTAGCCCGGCCGACGCCGGACGCATCTTCGCCTCCGACGATCAGGACGCGACCATCGCCTAGCAGGGTGGCGGTGGCATATACGCGGTCGGTCAGTGACGTCGCCGTCGTGGAGGTTCCTGTCGATGGCGTGGGGCTTGGGGTCGCGAGTGGAGTCGGAGTCGAGGCGGGAGTCGAGGTCGGGGTCTCGTGCGCAGGACTCTCGCTGGCGATCGGTCTGACCGATGCAAGGGTGATTGACGCCGGGGTCGTGCTGCCACCTGAACAGCCTGAGACTGCGAGCAGGGTCGCAAGCAATAGACCCATTCGGCCGCCATCACGACGGGTGGAGATCATGGGAGTCAAGTCCCTCACGCGTGCAACTCACCTTCGTCTACCCAGCAGAACTATAGGCGCTGAGCCGCCACGATGACTCCATGGTGCGGGCGTCCACCCGCCGGATGCCGGGCGCCGCGGTCGGTCATCACGACTCTGGAGCAGACGACGTCATAGAGGCGCACTGCTGCCAGGTTGACCACATGAGGAGAGGGCCATGAAGAGGGGATCCATTCGGTTCGGAAGCGGGCGAGCCGTCGCCGTGTTGCTGGCGCTGGTGACTGTCGGTCTGGCCGGCTGTGTCGGAGCCAGGCCGAGCGGATCAAGCCCCTCAGCTATGGCGACAGCCTCAGTAAGCTCGGCCCGAACAGCTTCGCCCTCGCCGTCACCGGCGGCTACGGCGTCTCCCGAGAGTATCTGGCGGGCGCCTCTGGCAACTCCCTCCCCAACCGACGCAGCCGCACCGACCAATACCCAGCTTCCACTGCCGGACGTCTCGGCGGCACCCTCGGGCGACTGGACGAGCGTCCACTGGACAGCGCTGGGAGTGATACCCCAGTGGGATCAAGTGGATCCGAATCCAGACCTCGCTCCCAATTTCAAGGTGTTTGGCTGGAGTCACGGCTACGTTGGCTTCACCAGCTATCCGAACCTGGCGCTGTATCCGGACCCGAGCGCCGCCGCCGAATGGGACGCCGACACCACAATCGTTTCGAGCTACTCGAGCGACGGAGTCCACTGGCACAAGGGCCAGACACTCGACGTCGCATCGGACCAATTGCATGGGCTCGAAAGCGTCCATGCCGTGATCGAAGGCCCGGGAGGCTTGCTCGCCGTCGGCTGGACGGGAGGGTGCGCGTCGTATTGGGTCGAAGGGCTCTGGACCTCGACCGATGGAGTCTCGTGGCGGCCCGTCGACACCAAGAAGGCTTTCGGCGACGCCCTGATCCCGAATGTCTCAGGCGGTTCGGCCGGCTACGTTGCGGTCGGCTACGATGGCGGCGGGGCATGGACCTCGGCCGATGGTCGCACGTGGAAGCCCGTCGCGCTTGATGCGGCTCCCTTCGCCGGCTCCGTGGTCGACGACGGCACGGCCTTCTCGGGCGGATACGTCCTGGTGGGCGAGGCTGGAACACGGGATTGCACCGCTTCCGTCGGTCCCGCACCCACGCCCCCAGTCAGGTCGGCTTCGGTTTGGTGGTCGGCCGACAGCGCCAGCTGGACACGGATCCCACTGCCGGGGGCCACAGCCACCTCTGATTTCCAGGCGACGTGGATTTGCCGGATCAATGATCGGGTGCTGGTGGTGGTCAACAGCCACACCGAGGGCGCCTGGACATCGAGCGACGGCAGGAAATGGACCAAGATCAGTCTTCCTGCGGGAATCACCCCATCGGAGGTGCTCACGGACGGTCATCGGGGCTTGGTCCTGCAGCCTGGTAACGGCCGTGGTTCGATCAGCGCATTCTCCGGCGACCTCCAACTCGTCGAACTGCAACAGAGCGGAGAAGGGCCGGGCAAGTCGTATGACCAGGCTGGGAACGCGGCCATAGGCCCGACTGGCGTGGTCGTGACAGACGGCAACCAACTCTGGATCGGGATACCTTCCGCGGATTGACCTTGGCCGCGAAGCGGGATTGGCGTCAGATCCGCGGGCGCAGAATGTGATGCCTCAACCGAAACTCCTGATTGCATCTCGGAGCTTCGCTCGGCTGCTATCCGGCCGGTGGCGGCATTGATGGCCGACCCTATGGCTGAATAGCGAAGGTCGGAGTCAGTTCCGACGGAGCTCGCTGGCTGCGGACCGAGAGAGTCGCTTGAGTCGGCGTGTCGAACGACAGCGTCCCGCCTCAGCTGCAGGTCCAGGTCTCGCTGCCGCTGACGGCCTTCGTGTCCGAATCCTCGAGGTCTTTGAACGTGGCGGAGCCCGATCCGTCGGCGTTGACCGTGACCGACCCGACGCTCGAGTCGACCTGGTCGTATTCGTCTCCCTTCGGGCCCGTCAGCTCAACGGAGTTCCCGAAGGTCGAAGTGTCCGAGTACGTCCCGGGTCCGGTGTACGGCTGGACGTTCCAATTGAGCTTGGAATCCTGAGTGTTGGGTTGCGGGATGCTCCAGGTGTTGCTGGAGAAGCCGGTCTTGGCCAGCGCGGAGCAGGCCGGCAGCACAGACAGCGACTGGGTGAAAGAGAGCGTGAACTTGACGGCTCCGGTGACGGTGAGCGTCGCGGCGAATTGGTGGCTGCCACCAGACACCGCGCCAGTCGTCGGGTTTGCTGCCTGACTGGTGGCGCCCGGCGCGCTCGAGGAACCGGCCGGCGCCGCCGGCAGGATCGTGACAGGTGCGGAGCCCGTTGAGGAACTACATGCCGCAACCACGAGCGCGGCCCCAGCAAGGATCAACCCGAATCGTCGCATCTGAACTCTCCCTCAGGCTCGCCAGTGTCCCCCTCCGCCGCAGATGCTACAGCCAGCTACTTTTCCCTGCGCAAACAACCAAATGGCAGTCAGACGCCGACACTATGGCTGCGTAGTGGTCAGATCTGGTGAGACCCGTCGCGGTACGTAACAGACCCCAGGTGAGGCTCCAGATCGGAGGCTCAAATGGATTAGAGCCGACACTATACGAGTAAGGTGCGAGACGAGTGAAGGTGCGAGCATCCCCGGCGAGGTTGAACGAGCGTGCACGCTGGGCCGGAGATGCTTGACGAGTCACGCCGCAGCGTCGACGCTACGAGATGCAGGGCGAGGGTGGTCGCGCAACATGGTGAAACCATGAGCCTGAGACGGGGCAAGCGAAGGAGACAGTAATGCCGTTTGGGATTGGAGAGCACTGGATCAAGGCCGAAGGACTCGTCGTCGCGAGTCGCCAGATCGGAAGCCAGAACCTGGGAACCTGGCGCACGGAGTGGGTGATCGAGGTCCATCCGACAGAGGGAGGGGTGTTCCGCTCCGCCATCAAGGAGCCGATGGTCGAACACGATGATTTCCGTTTCAAGCCCGTGTCGCAAGGCCAGACCATCGGCATCGAGTACGACCCGAAGAACCACAGCCTCCGCTGGGACAAGTCCGATCCGCGAACGAACATTTTGGCAAAGAGGCCGGACGTGGAGAAGGCAACCCAGGAGCAGGCCTTCACCGACGCGCTGGCGGGGAGGACTCCGACGCCTACCGACCGCCCCTAGCCGGCCCGGATCCCTCACAGCGGGGGAGCCTACCGATCGGTCTACGGCAGCGTTTGGCGGATGCCGCACGCCCGGAGCCGGACCGGGACCGGTCGGCGGCCGATTCTGTCCGCGTGTGGTGTCTGCCATGACGTCGGCGTCGCGCCTGGAGTCGCACCGACACTTTACGGGTGAAGGTCCGAGCATCCTTGGCGAGGACGACGGAGCGTGTCGGCTGATCTTGCCGAACCATCACGACCGCGTCGAAGCGGCAAGCCCGAGCAGCGTTCCGCGAATCAGCGAGCGAAGACCAGATGAACTCGATCAGCTTGGAGTCGGCACGCTGGCGCAGACGTCCGTGGTCGCGGCGTCGGGCGCGGGCGGAGGTGTGGTTCCTACCCAGCCGGTCGTGCCGCTGAACGACATGTAGCCCCCGAAGACCAAGAGCCCGCCGGCCTCGAATGATGCCCGGCCGTTCGTGCCGTCGCCGTAGATCTGACCGCCGCCCTTGAAGCTGCAGTCCTCATACGTCATCCACGCCGAGCGAACTGTGCCAATGGACGCCGGCTCATTGAGTCGCACCAGGCTGTGGGCGGGGACGGCGAGATCGACGCTGCCCGCGCTGCCCACGAGCCTCACGATGCCGGGCAGATCGCCGTCGTTTCTCGCTTCGGTCGGCCCCGTCTGAGGCGATGCAGAGCACGCGCTTGCAACGACGGCGATTGCAAAGGCGAAACTTGTGATTGCTGGCGCATGAGCCCCCCGACCGTCCTGACTCTGAGCAGCATGAACGACCTTCCGTTGGCCCGCAAGTGGCTTAGGCCGTCACCAGGTCTGAGCCCTCTTGGGATTTGAAGCTCCGACCATACCTGCCGGATGGTGGTTCGAGCTTCATTCGGAATCGTCGTCACTATGACCTGATCGTGGCGGGCCCCGCCTACTTGCTCTTGGCCGCCGTAGCAGATCGCCGGCTGAGAGCGGGCACAATGAGGACCGAACACGGCGCGTGGTAGAGGACGGCTCGGGCGACGCTTCCGACGAGCAGCGGCCCAATGCCGCTCCGGCCGTGCGTACCAAGCACGATGAGATCGGCATCCCAATTCACGGCCGTTTCAACGAGCCGATGGGCTGGGTTGCCGGCGCTCACTTCGTTCTCGGTTTGGAGCCCTGCTTTCTTCAAGCTGGCTGCGGTTTTCCGGGCGAGCTCTTCATGCTGCTCGTGCAGCTTGGTCGCAGCGGCGACATGGGCTTCCTTCAGAGCCGCTCCCATCAACCAGGGGTTCCACTGTGGGTCGATATCGGCAACGCTGAGCACCTTGATGCGGGCTCCGTGAAGGACTGCCCAACGACGAACGGTGGCCGCTGCCGCCGCGGCGCTTTTGGAGCCGTCCTCGCCAAGCAGGATGCGGCGAATATGATCTCTCCGAGCGACGAGCACCGGTCGGTGGCTATGATCGACGACCTCCGCGGAGACCGAGCCCAGGACGGCTGACTCGAACGGTCCGCGACCGCGGTTTCCCAGGACGATGAGATCGGCTTGGAGCCTGGACCCTTCATCCAGAAGTGCGGTCGAGGCTCTTTCGCGCAGGACCTGCGTCTCGATCGTGAGGGCCGCCGCCGCGAACCGCCGGGCGACTTCGGTGACGATGCGCCGAGCCTCCCCCTCCATCGCGTCCTCGGTCTCCTGGATGACGTCCGCCGCCATGACCATTCCCGGCATGCTGAAGATGGCGGCGCTACCGGGATAGGCGGTGACGACCTCGATCGTGCTGCCGATCGGCCAGGCGAGATTCGCGACCAGCGATGCGGCCCGATCGGATGAGGCGGAGCCGTCGACTCCCAAGAGAACTTTCATCTCGAACCTCTTTCTCTTCCGTCTTGCATCCGTTGGCGCTCTTGGCGACCCCAGGCCGACGGTGTGGGGGCGTGGCCGAACGGCTGCTATTGTGGCTGCTGATCGCCATCGACCTCAACTACGATCAACTGGCACGGCAGCCGAAGCATGGTGCCGGGACCGCCCTCGGATGCCTCCCGTGGCAGTGATCCCGGGCCCGTCGAGCGCGGCGATCGGTCGGTAGGTCCACGAAGGATACGCGGAAGCAGCGCACGGCACCCACCCCTCGAATCACCCGTCCCATCGTCGTCCGATGCGATCGGGCGCTCCCCTGTCTTACCACCGGGCGTATCCCGCAAGTAACGCACAGGCGCCCAAAGGGCCCGTCATAGCGCACACCATCGCTGGATCGTGGGCCCGTGATCGACCCAGGGCCGGGCTTGATCCCGGCGGACGGCACGCGCTCCTGCGCGATTGCGGCTGGTGTGTCGAGCGCGCATCCTGATCTCTCGATGTCCGATCCCCACCGACCCATCCGCCTTCTCATCGTCGATGACCACGAGGTCGTACGCCGGGGGCTCATCGCCTTCCTCGATCGCCACGGCCAGTTCGAAGTTGTGGCCGAGGCCGGCACGTGCGCGGAGGCCATCTTGCAGGTGCGGAGGTTCCTTCCGGATCTCGTCCTGATGGATGTCCGCCTGCCTGATGCATCGGGGATCGAGGCCTGCCGACTGGTGCGGGACGAGTTTCCGGCCACGCAGGTCGTGTTCCTCACAAGCTCGCCCGACGAAGCCGACGTATTCGCCGCCATCATTGCCGGAGCGCGGGGCTACGTTCTCAAGCAGACGCGGTCCGCCGAGCTCGTGCGCACGCTGGAGGCCGTCGGGCGCGGCGAGTCGTTGCTGGATCCGATAGTCACAGGCATGGTCCTGCAGCGCATCCGGCGCATCGCCAGTGGGGGCGACTCCGAGCCCACGAACGACCTGACCGCACGCGAGCGGGAGATCCTGCCACTTGTCGCCGCCGGCCAGACCAACAAGGAGATTGCCGCAGCCGTCTTCCTGTCGGCCAAGACCGTCAAGAACTATGTCAGCTCCATCCTCGCGAAACTTGGCCTCGACCGACGGACGCAGGTGCCTGCCTTCGTGGCCGAACACGAGACCGGTCGGCCAGACGAGTAGCGCACGATCTGCTTGTCGTGTGCGAACCGGCACGTCCGCACGCAGCAGGTCAGACCCCGTAGACCTTGAGGATCTCGTCGCCGTAGTGGTTGATCACCTTGATGGCGATGCACCCGGAGTCCGGCACCGGGAACGGACGCGAGACCGTTGAGTTGAGCGAGGACCAGGCGGCCTCGTCGATGTCGGCGCGGAGGGCCCGGCGGAGTTTGTCGTAGGGGTCGTCGTCACCCAGGAAGTAGGCGTGGCGGACGAAGAACTGGCGGTTGTCGTACGCCGTGTCGATGAACCAGCAGGAGATGTCGGCGGTGGACTGGGGGACTACCTCGCCGTTGGTGGGGTTGTAGGTGTCCAGGCCACGGATTTCAACCTGGAGTTGGCCCTCTCCTACGCTGCGGATATCGACGTCGGGCTGGCCAAAGATGGTGAACAGGTTGCCGGTGCGCGTCTTTTTGAGCAGGTCTTCGCCCATGCTGAGGTCCGGGTTCATTCGAACGGTCAGGACGGTCAGCTTGCCGAAGCGCGTCGCCTTGCCGGTCTCCTCGTCCGCACGGGCGTCGAACGCGAAGCCGCAGACGACCAGGAGGTCGAAGTAGCCGCCGGTTTCGACCGCGGCCTCCTGCACCAGCTCGGGCCCGACGGCGCCGTACTGAGGCCCGATTGTGACCGCGACCCGACGCTCGGTCTCACCCTCGGTGTAGGTGCCGGTCGCCTGGATGGAGCGGCCCGCGTACGGATCGAGCGTGAGAAAGCGCAGGCGCTCGCCCTTCGTGCGGTTGTCGACGCCTGAGGTTCGAAGGTTCGCCAGGATGGTCTCGACGGACCGCCCGGACTCCTCCACCGGCGCCGGCGGATTGACGAGGTCCTCCGGCCCGTCGGCGACGACGCGGTGCGGCGAGAGGCTCTCGACGGTGAACGGGCCGGCCACGCGGACGATCTTGGAGTCCGAATACGGCCGATCGAACAGGATCTCGGTCTCGGCATGCTTGGCGATCGCGACGTCGATCTCGGCGCGCGTCATGCCCTCGTGAATGTCGGGGTTCTGAGCGATCGACTTCAAGGTCACGTGCGGCACGCGCTCGCAACCTTCCGCCAGGTGCATCCCTCATCGGTGGCAGATAAGCGACAGACAGGCGGTCCCCGCCAGTCTCGGACCCGGCATGGGCGCCAGGGAGGACCGCAGCGACTTGCCGCGTGCACGATCCGCGCATCGTGCGTCACTTGGGGCCACGCCATCCCGCTGACCGCCCCATCCATTGGCCTGAGGACGTTCAGTCTGTGGGCAGTGTTCTACTTCGACTTCTCGATTATCCGTTCGACTTCCTTTGCCCCTCCTGCATATCGCTTCTCTTCATCTGGAGCGAGCTCGTAGAGCAGTCGGAGGAATTGTCCGGCGTGTCGGAGTTCCTCACCGGCGATGTCCGTAAGCACCGCGATGGCGAGCTTGTCGTCCGTTGACTCAGCCAGCTGCACATAGAGTTGATTCGCCTCGTACTCCGAAGCAACCGTAAACCGGATTGCACGGATGAGTTCCTGATCCGTGAGCTTCCTGTCGTTCGCCAACCCCGAGAAGGGCGACCCAAAACTTGGCATGACTATTCTCCTTGGAGGATCGCTAATACCCGCATCCCGTGCAGGGCTGGTTACGCCTTGAGGAAGGCCAACAGATCGGCGTTGAGCTGGTCCTTGTGCGTGTCGGCCAGGCCATGGGGGCCGCCGGGATAGATCTTCAGCGTCGCGTTCTTGACGAGTTTCGATGAGAGCATGGCCGAAGCCGCGATCGGCACGATCTGATCGTCATCGCCGTGGATGATCAGCGTCGGCACGTCGAACTTCTTCAGGTCCTCAGTGAAATCCGTCTCGGAGAAGGCTTTGATGGAATCGAGTTCGTTCTTGAGACCGCCCTGCATCCCCTGGAACCAGAACGCGTCTCGCATGCCCTGCGTGACCTTGTGGCCCTTGCGGTTGGCGCCGTAAAACGGGGTGGTTAGATCCCTGAAGAATTGCGAGCGGTCAGCGGTGACGCCAGATCGGATGTCGTCAAAAGCTTTGAGCGGTAGCCCGCCGGGATTGGCCTTCGTCTTCAGCATCAGCGGCGTCACCGAGCCCATCAAGACAACCCTGGCGACGCGGGATGTACCGTGGCGTCCGATGTAGCGGGCGACCTCACCGCCGCCGGTGGAGTGGCCGATCATGGTTGCGCCTTTCAAGTCGAGCGCTTCAAACAGTTCCGACAGGTCGTCAGCATAGGTATCCATCTCGTTGCCATTCCACGGTTGGCTGGATCGGCCATGGCCGCGACGATCATGAGCAATGCAGCGATAGCCGTTGGANNGACCATCTGCGACTCCCAGGCGTCCGCATCGAGCGGCCAGCCGTGGCTGAAGACGACGGGCTGGCCCGAGCCCCAGTCCTTGTAGTAGATCTGTGTGCCATCCCTGGTGGTGATCGTGCTCATGTTAGGGCTCTCTTTCGTTGTCTCCATGCGACGCACGTGCGTAGCAGCTTTGGCTTCTCGCCTGGTAATTTGATGTCCTTCTGGAAGGCTGGGCCGGCTCTGTCGTCGGATGCGAGGATGAGAACCCTCGCACTTGCCTCAGGTCGCTGCGAAACGCGCAGCCTCGCCAGCCACGGCATCTACGGTCTGCCCGGGCCATCCAGTCGGTCACTCCCAGAGAGGTCGTGGCGGCTTCGCGGCTTTAGCCATGCCCTGGGGCAAACCGCACGCGATGGGGTCATAGCGTTGCTTCCCAGCGGCGTCGGCGAGTCGGTTGGCGAGTGAGATAGATGCTACTTGGCGTCCCGGTGCACCCTCGAGGGGGCTTGAGGGCGCACCCACCAACAACGGATTGTGGCGGGGCTCGCTTCCTACACCGAAGCCTACTGAACTCGGCCGCGCCTCTGGCCGTCGGGCCCATCGCAGGTGAAGCCGATGCTAACCTGAGCATCACGCCAGGTCGGCAGGAAAGCGAGCGGGAGGGTGACGTGATCGACCCGGGAGGCGCGTCGGCCCAGCCAATCAGGGTGAACTCGCGCACCCGGCAGGGTGTCGCGGCACAAGTGGGCTTGGCTGCCGCATTTGCTTGCTGGACGGAGCTCTATTGGTCGGTCCCACACTTTGGTGCCTTCTGGTCCCAAGGCTCCGATCGGTTGGCGTGGGAGCTGGCGCTCTGGCCCGTCATCTTCCTCGTGATCTGGCGCGTGGTCCTGGGAAGAACCGTCGAGTGGACCGTTGCGGGCGACGAGCTTCGCCGACGGAGTTGGCTGTCCAGGCCAGGCAGCAAGCCCTCCGCTGTCATCGCGCTGGGTCGGGATGTCGAGGTCGTGCACGAATTCAGGGGCCGATGGCGCGTCTGGCCAACCGGCTGTGCAATTGACGTCTGGTACGGGCAGACCTCGCGTTTCATCGGGGCGATGGAACGGGCCGGCGTCCGTGTCGACGACTTTCGCGGAGATTGGGAGCGTCGGCATCGGCGGCTGGGTAGATTGGCCGTGCTGGCCTACTGCGGTGCAATTGCGACCTTGCTGGCGACCCCGGCGGTGGGGATCGCAGTCGGATCGGGGCTGCCCCTCGTGCCGATCGTGGCAGCCGTCGGCCTGCTGTTCCTCGGGCAGAAGATCGACAGACTGGCCTGGACGTCAGCGAAGCCCTCGTCCCAAGACGGCTGACCGACGGGCTCTGCTGCAGACGGGCGCGGCTGCCCCGGTGGCCACGATCAAGCCATGGTGACGGTCAGAGGCCAGCGGCATGCTTGCGGTCAGCCTGTCGGTCTCCTGCCCGCGAGGGCGGAAGCAGCCTCGATCAGCGAACGGCGGTACCGAGCAAGGTGCCAATCCCATAGGTCGCAGCGGCTGCTAGAAGGCCCAACGCCGCTTGCCGAAGACCGGAGCGGACTGGCTGGCGGTGAGTGAGGCGGCTGACTCCCAACCCGACGAGGAACAGCGCACACAGCGTGGCGGCGACGGTCAGCCCAAAGGCCGTGGCCCCGGACAGAAGCAGGAAAGGCGCCAGGGGCACGGAGGCGCCGACGGCGAAAGCGACGAGTGAGCCCAATGCGGCAGCCACTGGCGAGCCCATTGTGGCGGCAGAGAGACCTATCTCATCGCGCACGAAGGTGTCGAGCGCTCGCTTTGGTTTAGCCAGGAGGCGGTCCACGATGAACTTGGCGTCGGCTCGTGACAGACCTCTCGACTCATAGATCTCGACCAGAATGGCTCGTTCCTGCTCGGGAGTATGACGAAGCTGCTGGCGCTGAAGCTCGACCTGGTAGTCGAGGAGTTCGTGCTGGGAACGCACCGAGATGTACTCGCCCACGGCCATGCTGAAACTCCCCGCCATGAGACCCGCGATGCCCGCCAGGACGACGGTATGGGCGTCACCGGACGACGCACCGGCGACGCCCATGATCAGGCTCACGTTGGCCACGAGGCCGTCGGTCGCGCCAAACACGGAGGGGCGCAGGATGCTCGAACCGCGCGTCTCGTGGGGATTGGTCGGGCCCGCGAGCTGGGACCGCAATCCGGACCGAATGGCACGGACTACGGCTCGAGGCGTTTGGGTCTTCGTCATGAGACGCCCACGATGACCACTCAACCCTTGCCCGCCCTGGCCAGCGGCGACCCATCCGCCTGGGACCAGGCCCTGTATGCCTTCCTCATCGACAAGGGCAACCGCTCCGGTTCCAAGCGAACAGTCGAGTCCTACGCCGCCTTGCCCCAAGTCTAGCGGCCGCAAGGCTCGAATTCCGGCCGAGACCTGGGAGGAGCCGATCCTCGCGCAGGTTGGAGGCATCGAACTCGACGACGGGGTCACCGCCAGGGTGGTTGCCGTGCTCAGTTCTTCAGTCCGTCCTGTGGCCATCGACCGCTCTCGGATCGAGCGCCAGATGCGCGAGCTTGCCATGGACCACTTGGGAGGCGGCATCAGCGACGAGACGTACCTGGAGCGCCTCAAGCACCTGCGAGCGTCTCTGGCGGAGGCTGAGGAGCACGCACAGGTCGGAGTTGCTCCGGATCGAGCCGTGGAGTGGCTGCGAGCCCTTGCGGAGACCTGGCAGCAAGCCGACGTTCCGGAGGCAAGGAGAGACCCGCTCCACGCCATCTACGAGCGCATCGTCATAGCAGGGAGGGAATTCGTGTCAGCCCGCCTCACCCCAGCCGCCTACGCCCACGGTCTGGCGCTGGCGTTGCCCGAACAGGTTGTTAGAGCGCGCCCGACAGGATTCGAACCTGCGACCTTCGGCTCCGGAGGCCGACGCTCTATCCGCTGAGCTACAGGCGCGCGACGCCGCGGGCCCGATCGCCTCACGACCGACCGCGGGTGCCAAGGATAGCAGCGGCAACGGCGGTTGCGGAGGGCGGCTGGCGAC
Source organism: Chloroflexota bacterium (assembly GCA_003158675.1). GTDB lineage: Bacteria > Chloroflexota > Limnocylindria > Limnocylindrales > CSP1-4 > Fen-1039. Next base: position 13,062 of record PMKN01000043.1, read on the forward strand.
CGCCGCAGCAATCCCCTCACGCATCGGCAGAGTGCTATGGCTAGCCGCGCCGCCCGCGAGGGCGCGGCATCTGCAGGCCGGCCTGACTGCAGGTGCGACGGGCCGGGCCGGACTGGAGACCGGCACACGGGCCGGAGGCATGGGCCAGTCGACCTCGGGCGGGTAGGCCGATGCGGCCCCCGGAACGACTGCGGGCACGACCAGTGCCCTCCGCGATAGACGACGGAGAATCACGAAGCGGCTCCCGAAGGAGCCGCTTCGTTGCTGTCCCGGTGAAGGGTCGACCCGCCGAAACGGGACGTCTTCTGCCACGCTACAAAGGCATCTATCACGTCGGCTGCACCGACTACCCTAACCCGACCTACCCATGACCTTGTAACTGGGGCAGCAGGCTGACTGGCAGCTTCTAAAGTCTACAGCCCTTTATGCCTACAAACCAAGGGTTTTGTCGGGCATTCGAGTTAAAATCCCGCAACTTAGTGAGGGTTGAGTTACAAAATCGTTGCAGCCTGCGGAACAACTCTCAGAACCGTCGCCCAGACTCGCACGTAGCCGCTTTGGACGGCGCCGTCTGGCAGGGAGTTCAGCCCCCGATCGTGACCGTGCGCATTGCGGTCGGTTCGATGGGGCGGTCGCGGCTGTCGCGCTTCGAGGCCCCGATGGCGTCGACCACGTCCATGCCCTTGGTAACTTGGCCGAAGAGGGTGTACTTCTTGGGCAGCCGCCCGCCGGAGAGATCGGCCAGGCAGATGAAGAACTGGCTGCCGTTGGTGTTCGGGCCGGCGTTGGCCATGGCCACCGCGCCGCGGACGTAATCGCCTTCGAACGGCTCGTCGGCGAACTTGTAGCCGGGTCCGCCGGTGCCGACGCTGCCGTTGTCGAGCTTGTCGATCTTGCCGTACTGTCCGTCGCCGCCCTGGATCACGAAGCCCGGCACCAGCCGGTGAAAGATGACCCCGTCGTAATAGCCCTTGCGCGCAAGTTCGACGAAGTTGGCCGCCGCCTTGGGGGCGCCTTTATCGTTTATGTCGATCTCGATGGTGCCCTTGTCGGTATCGATCGTCGCCTTAGTCATCGGTTCTCCTAGCAGGCCAGGGTCGTGGCGGATCAGGGCGTCGTGACGGTGGTGCCGGTGATGACCGCGATCTGGAGCGCGGAATCGCCGTTGTCGCCACCCACCGGGATGGCCGCGATCTTGTCGACGACATCCATCCCCTGGGTCACGGTGCCGAAGATCGCATACGTAGGCGTCGTCGACTGGTCGAAGGCGGTGTCGGTGAGGACGATGAAGAACTGCGAGCCGCCGGTGTTGGCGCTGCCGGCGTTGGCCATCGCAACGGTGCCACGAGTGTACGAGGCACTAACCACGTCGTCGGGAATCGTGAACCCCGGGCCACCCTGACCGTACTTGTCCGGCTCGATACTTGGCAGCCGCGCGTACTGGCCGTCGCCACCCTGGATGACGGCCGGGCTGGCGGGGATGCGGTGGAAGAGAACGTTGTTGTAGTAGCCGCACCGGGCCAGTGCCAGGAAGGTGCCTCCGGCGTTGGCGCCGAGCGACGCGTCCACCTTGATCACGATGGTGCCGAAGTTGGTGGTCATCGTGACGGTGGCCGTGGTGCCGACGGTCATGGCGGCGGGGGCCGCGGTGGGGCAAGCGCCCGGAGTGGGCCCAAGTGTGTAGGCGGGCGCCGCGGGCGGGATCGTGGGCATGGCCGTGGGTGAGGGCGTGGGTGGACTCGTGGGCACGGCGCAAGCGGCTACCAGCCACGCGACGAGGCCAACGGTCGCGAGCCGGCCGGGCGACGAGATCGAGACGAGGGTCATGAAGCGGCCTCCAGGGCTTTGGCGAAGTCTACGGCTCCGGACAGTAGCGGCTCACCGAGGATGATGCCTGCGATTCCGGCGTCTCGCAGGCTCCTTAATACATCCAGATCGACGGACCCGCCGGCGACGAAGATCTCGGCGTGGGTTTGCCGAGCCAGTTGAGCGAGGAACGGCAGTTCCGGACGCGCTCCGCCATGCGATAGGACGAGCCGGCGAACCCCGAGGTCCACCAGTTCGCCGGCGAGTTCCACGAGGCTCGGCGGCGCGGGTCGGTGCCAAGGATACGCGGCCAGGCGCTGGGGGCGCGGGTCGAGTCCGACAGCCAACCAGTCTCCGGCGACGGCCAGGCACTCAGCGAGTGCCTCCGGTCGATCCGCCATAGCCATCGAGACGACGACGCGTGTGGCTCCGGCGGCGAACGCGAGGCGGATCTTGTCCGCCCCCTCCATGCCCCCGGCCACTTGGAGTGGCACCGCCACGCGGCTCGCAACGCGGCCGATGGCCTCGAGGTTGACGGGCCGCCCGGCCCTCGCCCCATCCAGGTCCACGATGTGGATCAGCGTGGCGCCGGCCGCCACGAACCGTTCGGCGATCCGTTCCGGCCGATCGCTCGGCGTGCCCGCGCCGGTGGCCACGCCCGGCCAATGCACGATCCGCGAGCGGCCGTTCTCGACGTCGATCGAAGGTATGACCAGCACCGCGCAGCTATCCCCTGCCGCCCGCAGCGGCCGCGAGCAGGCGGCGGTGGAAGCTGATCGGCAGACTGCCGTTGTTCATGAGCGTGTCGTGGAAATGCTTCAGGCTGAAGCGGTCGCCCAGCCGGCGCTGCTCGTCGGCGCGCAGCTGGAGAAGGAGCACTTTCCCGAGCAAGTAGCTCAGCTGGTAGGTCGGCGTGTAGGTATAGCGGAAGACTTCGGCCTGGGCGTTGGCGTGTTCGAAGCCGGTGTGCTCGATCAGCAAGGCCGTCGCCTGCTCGACGCTCATCTCGCCGCGGTGCATCCGGACGTCCAGGATGATCCGGCAGGCCCGCCAGATGGCGTCGGTGTGCATCGCCAGCAGGAAGTCGGGCCCGTCGTCGAAGCCCTGCTCGCGCATCATCTGTTCGCTGTACATGCCCCATCCCTCGACGAACTCGGGGGCATCCACGAGGAGCCGGACGATCGACGGGTGGGCCACGGCGGCAGAGAGCTGGAGGTGGTGACCCGGGTACGCCTCGTGGACGCTGGTGTTGCTTATCGAGGCATAGTAATGCTCGCGCATCGCATTGGGGTCGTCGCGAACCGATGGCGTGACGATGTAGATGCCAGACGGGTGCTTGTCGAATTTGGGCGGCTCGAAATAGGCGGCGAACGGGACGACTGTCCGCAGATATTCGGGCGTCGGCATGACGGTGATCTGCTCGCCGGGCGGCATGGTGGCGATGCCATGCTCGATGATGTGGGCCCGGGCCCGCATCATGGCGTCCTTGTAGGCCGCCAGGGCCTCGTCGAAGTCCTTCGGGTGGTTCGCCTTGACGCGCTCCACAACGGTGCGCTCGTCCGCAGTCGGGTCGATGCGGCGAGCGTCGACTGCACGTGCGGCCTTGTTCAGGGCGAGCTGGTCCTGGCCGATCTCGAGGATCTGCGAGGCATCGAGGCCCTCGAATGCGCGCAGGCTCACGAGCCGATCGTAGGCGGCGGAGCCGAGTGCCCAATCCTCGACCGTGGAACCCATCTTCGCCTTGATGACGTCCACGTAAGCGACTACCGCGGCCGAGGCCGTCTCCACGGCCCGATCCAGGCGGGCCTGGGCGCGCTCATCGAGGACGCCGTGGCCGGCCGCCTTTATCTCGCTGAAGAGATACGGCATCTGACTGCCCGATTCGATCTCGAGCTCCTGCCAGAGCCGGACCTGGGGCGCGGTAGCGCGGGTCTTGTGCTGCTCGATGAACGCCGGCGCGGCCTCCAGGCGCGAAGTCAGCGACGCGAGCCGATCCTTCAGTGGAGCGAAGTCGCGGGCGAAGATCGAGAAGAGCGCGTCACCGACGGCGTCCATGGCCGTGGAGCGGCGTTCCCAAACGCGATGGACCTCCATGTCGAAGAGGGCGCGGCGGACATTGTGGAGAGCCAGCTCACGCTCGAAGCGAACGCTCTCCGATAGCTCGTTCGGCTCGATCGCCTCCAGCTCACTCTCGAGGCGGTGGGCGTCGTCGATCTCCTGCACGACGCCGTCACGAGTGGCGTCGTCGAGCTTGTCGTCGGCCCCGTGCAAACCGACGTACGTGGCCACGATCGGGTGCTGATCCACCATGCGCCGGAAGTCGGCTTCGACGATCTCCCAGAACCGCTCGTCCGCCGGTCCGGCGGTCGGTTTAGAGGCTGGTCGGGGGAGGACGAGCTCTGCCATGTGTTGGGCTCCAGTATGGGTTCGTGGCTTTGTCAGGTACGGGCCGGAACTCCGACCGCGCTTGTCTCGAGGAGAGCCGCGGCGCTCGCGGCGATGACTCGGTCTATGGCGGCGGCATCGATGCCGTAGTGGGTCACGGCCCGGATCGTGCCGTGCGTGTATTCGACCATGAGGATGCCACGGGCTTCCAGGGCATCGAGGAAGGCCGCGCGGTCGCGACGGACGCGGAAGATTACGAAGTTGGTGGTTACCCGGCCGGGATCGAGGGGGCCGGTCGCTGGCTGGGCCAGGCCGCCCGCGGACTCCAGGCCGTCCATCTGGGCCAGGCCCTCGGCGAGACGGCGGGCGTTGGCGTGGTCCTCGGCAAGACGAGCGATCGTGCCGTCAGGGCCGTCGCTCAAGGCCACGAGACCGGCGGCCGCGACGACGCCCACCTGGCGCATGCCGCCGCCGACGAGCTTCCGGCCTCGGCGGGCTCTGGCCACGAAGTCGCGGCTGCCCACGACCATCGAACCGATCGGGCAGGCGAGGCCCTTCGACAGGCAGAACGTGACCGAGTCGGCCGGGGCAGCCAGCTCGCGGCCCGACACCCCGAGCGCAATGGCTGCGTTGAAGAAGCGCGCCCCGTCGACGTGGAGAGGGACTCTATGCGCGTGCGCGATCTCCGCTACCTGGCGGGTGTATTCCAGGGATAGCGGCTGGCCCATCGAATGGGCGTGGGTGTTCTCCAGGGCCACGAGGCCGGAGATGGGCTCGTGCAGGTCGCGCGGGTCGCGGAAGGCGTCGTCGAGTTCGGCCAGGTCCCACGTGCCGTCCGGGCGCTCCGGCATCTGGCGGATCGACGTGCCGACGACGACCGCATGGCCGGCTTGCTCGTCCGAGACGATATGGGCGCTCGCGCCGGCGATCGTCTCCTGGCCCCGTCCCAGGTGCCCGAGCTGAGCCACGAGATTGCCCATCGTGCCGCTCGCCACGAACAGGGCCGCTTCCTTGCCGAGTAACTCCGCGGCGCGCTCCTCGAGGGCGTTGACGGTGGGGTCGTCACCGAAGACGTCGTCGCCTAGCTCGGCCTCAGACATCGCTTTGCGCATCGCCGGAGTGGGATGCGTGACCGTGTCGCTGCGAAGATCGATCATCGGGAACAGGCCTCGCTGGGAGCTCGCAGGAATGTCTTCGACGTCGTCGGTCGAGTATATGTCGGGCGGTTGCTGCGGCCGAATTCGAGCGGGCAGATACTGCCGAGGGAAACGCGCCGGTGCGGGTGTCCTTGCTCCACCTGGTTCCGCTGGACGCGATTCCGTAGCAGCTCCGGCGCGCAGCTAGACTCCGCTCATGCTCCCCGTTCTCGTGCTCATCTTCCATGCCGAGGCCCCGGCCGGAGCTGGACGGCTCGTTCGAGCGCTGGCAGAGGCGCGCCGCTCGCTGGCAGAACGGCGGCTTGTCGCCTTCGTAGGCGCCGGTGCGGACGAGGTCGAGATCGTGGCCGGTCCGCCCGACGGGCTCACATTTGGGGAGCGGCTGGCGGAGGCGATGGCGGCGCGGGGCGGCGGCGCACGGGGCGGCGTGATCGTTCTCGGTTCGGGCAGCGTTCCGCTGGCGGGGCCGGCCGACCTGCGGCGGTTCGTGGAGGTCGCCGCGGGGCCGGGCGGACACGCGCTGGCGAACAACCGCTATTCGGCGGACGTGGTGGCGATCTCGCGGGCGGCCGACTTGGCGGAATTGCCGCCACTCCCCGCCGACAACGCCCTTCCCCGGTGGCTGGAGGAGCGGGCCGGAGTGGCAGTCGCGGATCTTCGCTCACGCTGGCGGCTGGGCGTGGACATCGACACACCGCTCGATCTGATCGTGCTGGGCGGTACGGCGGGGCGCGGCTGGGCCGCGGCCGACCACGGCCTCGAAACGGAGCCACTCATTGGTGAGCGGCTGGAGGCGTTGGGCGAGGTCCTGGCGAATCGCCGAGCCGAGTTGCTCGTCGCGGGCCGAATTTCCGCGACCACTCTCCGATGGCTTGAGCGTGGCGTCGCCTGTCGCGTCCGAGCCCTGGTCGAAGAGCGCGGGCTCCGCGCCGCGAGCCGCCTCGCCCAATCCGGCGTCACCACCGCCTCCCGGGCTCCGCACTCTGTTCTCGGAGAGCTGCTCGACCGCGACGGCCCCGAATCGCTTCCCGAGATCGTCGCCCGCCTGGCCGACGCCGCTCTCGTCGACACACGGGTCCTGCTCGCCCACCGCCACGGCGCCGACGAAGAAGGCTGGCCCGCCGCCGAGGACCGCTTCGCCTCGGATCTGCTGCGGCCCACGTCCATCTCCGATCCGTGGCTCCGCGCCCTCACGGAATCGGCCGCCGTCTCCTCCGACCACCCGCTCCTGCTCGGCGGCCACACCCTCGTGAACGGCGGACTTCGGCTCCTTGCGGGGCGAGCCATGCTCGCGGCGCAGTCTCACTCGGGGAAACGATGACGTCTGAGCTGACGGCAGTCATTCGGGCGGAGATTCAATCGAGCCCCGAACGCCGAATCACGTTCGCAAGATTCATGGAGCGCGCACTCTACGAGCCCGGGCTCGGCTACTACGCCGGACCCGAGGACCGCCCCACCGACGCGGGCGATTTCCTGACCGCGCCCGAGACGCACCCGATCTTCGGCTGGGCGGTCGCCCGCCGGATCGAGCGGATGTGGGCCGAGCTGGGCAGACCGTGTCCGTTCGACCTCATCGAGTACGGCGCCGGGTCGGGCACGCTGGCGCTTTCGATCCTCGAGGGCTTCCGCCGTCACGACTCGATCCAGTTGCTGGAGACGGTCCGCTACCGGCCGATCGAGCAGAACCCAGTCCGGCAGCGCGATCTGCGCGACAGGTTCGAAAAGGCCGGCCTTGCCGGCCTCCTGGCGGCCACCGGCTCGCCATCGAACGAGGCCGTGCCCGTCACGGGCGTCATCATTGCCAACGAGTTCCTCGACGCCCTGCCGGTCCACCGTGTCGTCGTCCGCGGCGGGCAACTGCTCGAACTCTATGTCGCGTGGCGGGAGGGCTTCGTCGAGGTTGCGGGCGAGCCGTCCACACTCGAGCTAGCCGGCCGGCTCGCCGACGACGGGATCGTGCCCGCCTCGCTGGCCGAGGGTCAGGTCGCCGAGATCTGCCTCGACCTCGCCCCTTGGCTGGACGATGTCGCTCGCCGCCTCGCTTGCGGGTACGTGCTGGCGATCGACTACGGCTACGACGCGGCCGATCTGTACGGCCCACGCCGCCTCGCCGGGACGCTGCTCGGTTATCGCGGCCACCGAGTAGTGGAGAGCCCGTTCGACGGCGTGGGGCTAACCGACCTGACCGCCCATGTCGACTTCACCGCGGTCCGGCTCCTTGGGGAGCGGCGCGGTCTCCGTTCCGTGGCCCTTGCCACTCAATCCGAATTCCTCATCGCCGCCGGCCTGGAGGCGGAACTGCAGGCGCTCCAGGTCTCGCCTGCGACCACAGCCGCGGACTACATGAGGGCTCGTTCCGGAATCGTCCGGATGCTCGACCCGCGCCACATGGGCTGCTTTCTGGTGCTGACGCTGGAACGCGAGGCGCTTCGGGGCTGACGCCCGATCCGAATAGGACACCTCCCGTATTGCGGCTTTGTCAGCCATTAGGCAAGGTACGCGGTGGAGCCGGGGGGACGCGGCGAGGGCCCATCGGGTTTGCGGGGGGAACGATCGGCCCTTCGACGCGCCAGCTCCTTGAAATCGAACTATCCGTGTGCAGCCGCCAGTCGCTACCCCGCTGACGGCTTTCGCCGGAGACGCGGGCGGCACCGACCAACCCCGGGCCGCCCGCGCCGGCTTTAACGGGCCCCACGCGGCCTGCGCCTCCATCGCGACGCCGAAATGCCCGGCACACCCGGCCCTGCTGGTAGACTTCCAGCGGACCGCGCGGGACCGGGCATCGAACCCCATCCCCGCGCCCGGATACCAAACGCGCTGACGCCGGACGCCCCGCGGAACGCCACCGCGACGGCAGGTACGGCTGGAGAGAGATGACCGGCATCTGGTACGTGCTTGGCTTGGCTGCCGCGGGAGTCGGTTTCGTATTCCTCGTCATCGGCCTGGCCTGGGTTCTCTCGCACCGCAACCGCGGCGATCGCCACAAGGGCCTGCCGTACGAGAGCGGCATCGACACCGTCGGCGATACCTGGGGCCGGTTCGGCATCTCGTTCTACATCTACGCCCTTCTGTTCGTCGCCTTCGACGTGGAGGTCGTCTTCCTCTTCCTGTGGGCGATCGTCTTCCGCAGCCTGCTGCTCGGCGGTCTCGTGAGTATGGGAACCTTCGTCGTCATGCTGATGCTCGGCCTGGCCTATGCCTGGCGTAAGGGAGCCTTGACGTGGCGGTAGGCGATCGCGGAGCCAAGGGAACCAGAGCCCCCAAGGCCGCCAACCCGGCTGAGGCAGCCGATGCGGCCGCGGCGGCGAAGAGCGGGCTGGTGCCTGGCGCTCGCGGCGACTTGACGGCCCCCATCGTCGTTCCCAACACTTTCTGGCAGGCGGCCAACCCGCTCGCGTACGACGGCGGGCGCCCAGCCGAGGTCACCCACCTGCGCGAGTTCGGCCTGACCGACGCCGGCCGGCGCGATGATGGGCGATGGGGCGAACTCCAGGTGATCCCCACACAGGCGGACTACATCCTCGACCTGATCCGCGCCAACAGCCTGTGGCCGCTCCTCTCGGGCCTGGCCTGCTGCGCNNGGGCATGTTCCCGTTCCGGGCCTCACCGCGCCAGTCCGACGTGCTGATCGTCGCCGGAACTCTCACCACGAAGATGGCCGGGCCGCTGATCCGACTCTGGGAGCAGATGCCCGAGCCCAAGTGGTGCGTGGCGCTGGGCGACTGCACCGTCTCCGGCGGCCGCTACAAGAGAAGCTACTCCACGGTCCAGGGAATCGACCGGGTCATGCCCGTGGATGTCTACATCCCGGGCTGCCCGCCCCGCCCCGAAGGCCTTATCTACGGCATGCTCCAGCTCGGGCAACTCGTCAAGGATCGGCGCGGGCACTGGCCCGAGCGCGAAATCGGCCCCACCGTACCGGACCAGATCTGACCGATGGATCGCAACCTCAAACGTCGACTCGAAGCCCGCCTGGAGGCGCAGCTGCGGGGCCCGATTCGCCAGCGCCAGGACGAAACCGAGATCCGGATTCAGCCGGGCGACGTACCCGACGTGCTCCGCACCTTGCACGACGCCGTCGATCTCCGCTTCGAGATTCTGGCGGATCTGGCGGGCGTGGACACCGGCGAGCACATGCAGGTCGTCTATCACCTCTGGAGCGAGACCAGCCCGGACTGGCTGCGCGTCATCGCCGACGGCCTCTCCCGTGACGACCCTCGCTGCCCCTCCGCCACCTTCCTGTGGACCGGCGCCGAGTGGCTGGAGCGCGAGGCCTACGACATGTTCGGCATCGTCTTCGAGGGCAACCGGGACCTGCGCCGCATCTTCATGCCGCCCGACTACACGAGCTTCCCGCTCCGCAAGGACTTCCTCCTGCCCGACGACGCGGCCCGATCCACGGGCGAGGGCGTCCGGCATGTAGAGCGATCCCACGCCCCGGCCGTCGTGGCCGACGATCCGGCGGCCGGCGTCCGCCGGGCTCCGGCGAGCTGAGGACCGAGATGCCGCCCCGCACCACTCGAACCACCGGTCGCGCCACTAGGTCGGCCGCACCGCGCCCGCCGCACGCTTCTGAGGATGACCCGCGGATCATGCTCGACCGCGAAATCAGCTCGGATCTGTACGACCCCGTTCCGCCGTATCCAACTCAAACCGAGCGGGAAGCCGAGTTCTACACCCGCGGCGACGGCGAGATGTTCCTCAACGTCGGCCCGCACCATCCGGCGACTCACGGTGTGCTTCGGCTGGTTCTCAAGCTCTCGGGCGAGCAGGTCGTGGACGTGGATCCGGTGCTGGGCTACCTGCACCGCGGCGTCGAGAAGATCTGCGAGAACTCGGACTACTACCACGTCATCGACCAGGTCGATCCGCTCGAATACGTCAGCTCGCTCTTCCAGGAGTGGGCGGCAGTGCTCGCCTTCGAGAAGCTCATGGACGTCGAGGTGCCGGCCCGGGCCGAGTGGATTCGCGTCCTGTCGGGCGAGCTCCTGCGCATCTCCAGCCACACCCTCTTCATGGGCTTCCTGGCCCTGGATCTGGGCGGCCTGACGCCGATCCTGTACAGCTTCATCGAGCGTGACGAGATCGTGGAGATGCTGGCCGCCCTCACCGGCGCCCGGATGCTCTTCAACTACTTCCGCATCGGCGGTGTGAACGGCGACCTCAACCACGAGTTCCTGAGCCGCCTGGGCGACTGGATGAGCCGCGCGGCCAAGCAGACCGAGGCGAACGCCGGGCTCCTCAACGAGAACGAGATCTTCGTCCGGCGGGCTCGCGGAGTTGGCGTCCTGAGCCGCGAGATGGCTCTCCGATACGGCGTCACCGGCGGCAACCTGCGCGCCTCCGGCGTCCCGTTCGACGTCCGACGCGCTCACCCGTACAGCGTCTATCCGGCCCTCGACTTCAACGTCCCAACCCGCCTGGAGGGCGACGCCCTGGCGCGCTACCTGATCCGCGTCGACGAGGTCCGCGAGTCGATCAAGATCATCGACCAGTGCCTCCACAACATGCCGGACGGCCCGGTGATGGCGAAGCTCCCGCGCCTCCTGCGGCCGCACCCGGGACGCGCCTGGGGGGCCGTCGAGGGTCCGCGGGGGATGCTCGGCGTGTATGCCATCAGCGACGGCTCGGACCAGCCGTTCCGCTTCCGCATTCACGACCCCAGCTTCGTCAACCTGGAGACCGTGCCCGCCCTGCTGCCGGGCAATCTGCTGGCCGACACGATGGCCATCGTCTCGTCGCTCGACCCGGTGATGGGCGGGATCGACAAGTGAGGGCCAGGCCATGACCTTCGCCGTGCGGACCTGGGATCGCATGTCCCCGACCGCGCGCCTGACTGCGATTCTCGTGCCGCTGGCCCTGTTGCTGGCCGTGGCCACGGTCATCGGCGTGCTGGTGGTCGTGCCCGCCACGATCAACTTCCTGGGAGCGAACCTGCCGCTCGTGCGATTCGGCGTCGCCGTCGTGGGGATCCTGGTACTGACGATTCCCACGGCCTTCGTTCTGATCTACATGGAGCTCAAGATCATCGCCCGTATGAACCTGCGGGTCGGGCCCAACCGGATCGGGCCGTGGGGTGCGGCGATGAGTCTGGTCCACGGTTTCAAGGTCCTCTCCAAGGAAGACTTCGCACCCACCGGAGCCGATCTGCCGGTCTTCACCCTGGCCCCGGTCGTGACCTTCCTGGCGAGCGTGATGACGCTGCTTGTCGTCCCTTTCGCGCCCGGCATCTTCGGCCAGGACTTCAACATCGGCCTGCTCTTCTTCTTCGCCATGGGCGGCCTCTCCGTCCTGGGCCTGCTGATGGCAGGCTGGGCCAGCTTCAACAAGTACTCGCTCCTGGGCGGTCTTCGTTCGGCGGCCCAGATCGTCAGCTACGAGATCCCACTGACCGTATCCGTCGTGGGCGTCGTCATCCTGGCCGGCACGATGAGCACCAACTCCATCGTCCTGGCGCAGCGAGGCTCGGCCCTCGATTGGTTCGTTTTCAAGCAGCCTCTGGCTGCGCTCATCTTCTTCATCGCAGCGACAGCAGAGGCAAACCGCACTCCCTTCGACATGACGGAGGCGGACTCGGAGATCGTGGCCGGCTTCGCGACCGAGTATTCGGGGATGCGCTTCGGCTTCTTCTTCTTCGCCGAGTACGTGAACGTGTTTATCGTCTCGGCACTGATTACGACCGTCTTCTTCGGCGGCTGGACGGCCCCCTTCAACTGGCCCTGGCCCTACAACCTGAATTGGCTCGATGCGTGGAGCATCGGCATCCTCTGGATCCCCATCGCCGGCATCGTCCTGTTCGTCGGGACGGACATCATGGCGGCTGTGGTCCGCCTGCTCGGAGGCAAGGCCTGGACCGCGCCCAGCGCCTTCGGTCTGGGCTTGCTGATCACCGGGGCGCTCATGACGGCAGCCGTCGGCCTGGCGCTCTTCATCGCCTTCGACTGGGTCCAGGGCATCTTCTGGTTCATGGCCAAGACCTACGTCTTCGTCTTCATCGTTCGTCTGGATGCGAGGCACGCTGCCCCGCGTCCGGGTGGATCAGCTGATGGGCTTCGCCTGGAAATGGCTCCTGCCCGCATCGCTTCTCAACCTCTTCGTGACGGCAACCGCCGTGATCATCCTGAACCGGTGAACGCACGATGACCTTCATTCCCGGCCTCGGCATCGCGAAAGGAATGGCGCTGACACTGCGCCGCTTCTTCGAGCCCAAGGCCACGATCCAGTACCCCGAAACCCGGCCGGACATCGCCGTCCGCTTCCGCGGCCGACTGCAGCTGCTGTACGACGAGTTCGGCAACATCAAATGCGAGACGTGCTTCCAGTGCGCCCAGGCTTGCCCGGTCGAATGTATCGACATGGGCGGCCACGACACCAAGAACCGCTTCTACACCCACTGGGGTCCGGCCGAGACTTACGGCGAGCGGCGCGAGGAGTCCGCCCAGCGACGTTCCGGCCGGCCCGTGCCCGACCAGGCCTACGTCCACTTCGAGCCGATCGACCTGGTCCCGGTTGAGGAGATCCTCGAGCGCCGTGACTTCGACCCGGGCGAGATGCTGCCGATCCTCGAAGAGGTCCAGGCCGCGTACGGCTACCTGCCCATCGCCGCGATCAAGCACATCGGCCACGTGACCGGCGCCCCCTATGCCCTGGTGTACGGGACGGCGACGTACTACGGCCACTTGAGCTTCGAGCGGCGGGCCCGGACCGTCGCGGTCTGCCGCTGCACCAACTGCCTGGTCGCGGGGTCCGGCCGCATCGCCAACGCCATCTGCGAGGGGCTCGGGACGAAGCTCGGGGCCGGGCCGGTGGGTGGAGTGGCCCTCGAACAGCTGCTTGTCCACGTCCGCGGCGCGGCTTCGCCTCTCGTCACCTTGGATGGCAAGCCCCAGCCGAATATGACCGAGACGGGGGCCGCGGCGTGGGCTCGCTCTCTGGCCAGGAAGACCGTGGCATGAGCAATTCCAACGTGCTCGCGACGCCCGAGACGTGGCCGCACGTACTCCTGCCCGAGACCGGCGCGCGCGGGGCTCGCGACGCCGCAATGACGGATCTCGGGGCGGCCGTAGCCGCCGGCGCCTTCAAGGCGCTGAACGCGGCCGTAACCGGGATGACCGCGGGCGAGATCGTGGCGGCCCTGGCCGCCTCAGGCCTCCGCGGCCGCGGAGGCGCTGGCTTCCCGACGAGCGAGAAGTGGCGAGCGTGCGCCCTGGCCTCGTCGGATCGCCGCTACGTGGTCGTACACGCCTACCAGGCCGATCCGGCCGTCTTCGCCGATCGCGTCCTGCTCGAGCGCAATCCTTACGCCGTCCTCGAAGGCGCGGCCATTGCAGCGGTCGCCGTGGGCGCCGCCGACGTCATCGTTGCGTTGCATGCCGACGCCACTCGGGCCATTGCGACGCTCGAGGCCGCGATCCATTCGGCCGAGGCCGCGGGCTATCTGGGCGAGGACGTCCTGGGCAGCGGCCACGATATCCACGTCGTCGTCAAGCCGCTGCAGGGGGCTTACATGCTCGGCGAGGAGACGGTCCTCCTCAAGGGCATCGAAGGGCGCCGCGGCCAGCCCGAGCAGCAGCCGCCATACACCACGACGAAAGGCCTGTACGGCAAGCCCACCCTCGTCCACAACGCCCAGACCTTCGCGGTGATCCCGGGCGTCCTCAATGGCGGCGAGGGCCCCGACACCGGGGACGCCGCGGGCGAGCCGGCAGGCGCGGAAGGCAGCTTCGGTACCGTATTGGTGCAGATCTCCGGCGCGGTCGCCAACCCGGGGCTGGCCGAGGTGCCGCTCGGGACGCCGATCGGCGAGATCGTGGCCCTGGCCGGCGGCGTGCCCGCGCCGCATACCGTGAAGGCGCTCCTGGTCGGGGGCCCCTCCGGGGGCATCCTCCCGCCCGATGCGCTCAAGACGCCCTATCAGTTCGAAGCCCTGGAGGCGGCCGGCGCCCACATGGGCTCCGGGTCGATCGTCGTCATCGACGAGCGCACTTGCCTTGTCGATCTCGCCTCCGTGCTCACCCGCTTCTGCGCCGATCAGGCCTGCGGCAAGACGATCCCGTGCCGGATCGGTCTGCGCCGCCTCGCCGAGATCGGAGCGCGATTCTGCGAGGGCCAGCCCCGCGGAGACGAGATCGCGCGCCTAACGGACCTCTCCGCCGATGTGGTCGCCAGCGGCCTGTGCGACCACGAACGCCGCTCCACGCTGCCCCTCATGAGCCTCGTCCGGTACTTCCGCGGCGAGGTCGATGCCCATATTGACCGCAGCACGTGCCCCGCCGGGATCTGCCAGCCAATGGCAGCCTCCCGGGCCGGGACCGCTTCCTGAGGCGTCCCATGCGAGACCACAACAACCGCCCCAGCTCGAGCACCACGCTCGCCACTCCGCCCGCAAAGCCGTCCACCCCGCCGGTCGTGCCGCCGCGACCGCTGCCCGTTCTACCGGCGCCACCCTCGGTCAAGGGCCTCAGGCCTGCCGCGAACGAGAAACCGGTCTGGAACCGCAGCGCCGGACGAGTCGACAGCCGCCCCGACTCGAAGGCGCCGCGCGATACGGTCACGCCGCTGGACGATTCGCCGGCGGAACGCCTGCTGACGACCCAGGCGCCGCAGCGGCCCCTTTCGACCCCCACGTTCAAGCTCGAAATCGACGGCCGCGAGCTAACCGGCACCGACGGCCAGACGATCCTGGAGGTCTGCCGGGACAACGGCATCGACGTCCCGACGCTGTGCTACGAGCCCAAGCTGCCCGGCTTCGGCGCCTGCCGCATGTGCGTGGTGGAGGTCGAGGGCGAGGATCGCCCCGCCATCTCCTGCGCCCGCGAGGCAACCGCCGGCATGGTCGTGCGGACCCAAACCGAGGCCGTCCGCCGGCTGCGCCGCACCAACCTGGAGCTGATCTTCAGCGACCACAACGCGTACTGCCTGCCACCCTGCCAGAACAAGTGCCCGAGCCATATCGACATCCCGGGCTTCCTCAAGGCCAATGCCGAGAGCAACTTCCGCGAATCGGCCCGCATCTTCAAACGCACCATTCCATTCCCCTCGATCCTGGGCCGCGTCTGCCCCGCGCCCTGCGAAGAGCATTGCCGCCGCGACGAGGTAGACGAGGCGATCGCCATCCGCGACAGCCACCGCTACGCCGGCGATATCGTCCTCAAGGCGCAACACGACGGCATCGAGCCGCCGCTGCCGTTCGAGTCTCAGCCCAAGACCGGCAAGCGAGTCGCCATCGTCGGATCCGGGCCCGCCGGCATGGCTGCCGCCTACTACCTGCAGCTCTCCGGCCACGACACCACGGTCTACGAGCGCGACCCCGAACCGGGCGGCATGCTCCGCTACGGGATCCCCGAATACCGCCTGCCCAAGAAGGATGTCCTGGATCCCGAGTACGAGGCTGTCTGGCGCCTGGGCGCGAAGCTCGAGTGCAACCAGGCCCTGGGCCGCGACTTCAGCCTGGACGACCTGAGCGCCCGAGGCTTCGACGCCACGATCGTCGCCACGGGTTGCTACGACACTAACAAGCTCGGCATCCCCGGCGAGGACGCCAAGGGCGTGATCGACGGGCTCGAGTATCTCAAGACGGCTACCCTGGGACTGCCGTACCCGGGCCACGCCGGCAGTCGCGTCGTCGTCATCGGCGGCGGTTTCACGGCGATGGACTGCACCCGAACGTCGGTACGTCAGGGCGCCAGGGCGATAACGCTCGTCTACCGCCGCGACATGAAGGACATGCCAGCGGCGAGCGAGGCCCACGAAGCCCTCGAAGAGGGCGCCAAGATGATCTTCCAGGCCGGTCCGACCCGAGTTCTGGTCAACGCTCGCAACCGTGTCACCGGCGTCGAGTTCATTCGCATGCGCCCGGGCGCACCGGACGCCTCCGGCCGCCGCCGGCCCGAACCTGCGCCGGGGACCGAGTTCGTGATCAAGTGCGATCGAGTCCTGCTCGCCATCGGCCAGGGCCCGGATCTGACATGGATCGGGCCCGGCAACGAGGGCCTCGAAGCGGTTAAGTGGAAGCTCAAGGCGGACGCGGTCACTTTCGAGACCGGCCGGCCCGGGGTCTTCGGCACGGGCGACGTCCGCATCGGCGCCGCGACGGTGGTCCAGGCCGTCGCCGAAGGGCGACGCTGCGCATACGCGGTAGACGCGTTCCTGCGTGGCAACGACCTGTCCGAACTCAGATCCCGCGAGCCTCTGGTGGAATGGGACCCCGGCTTCCTCTCGATCGTCCCGTACACCGAGGAGGTCAAAGAGCCGCGCCACCGCCTCAAGGCCATGCCCGCCGAGGAACGGATTGCGAACTACGTCGAGTACGAGGTCCCCTACTCCCAGGCCGAGGTCATGGCCGAGTCCAGCCGCTGCCTGCAGTGCACCTGCGAAGCGATCGGCTACTGCGATCTGCGAAACCTGGGTCTGGAGTACGGGACTACGCTGCAGACCCTGGAGCCGCGCAACAACGAGGGCGCCGGTTTCCGCAGCGTGACCGAGAACCGCTTCACCGGCGCCAACCACGACTACATCCGCGACGACAGCCACGCCTTCATCCTGCGCGAGCCGTCGCGCTGCATCGACTGCGG
>PMKN01000064.1 GCA_003158675.1 Chloroflexota bacterium
GTACTTCGCCAGCATCTCGCACAGGTCGTCGTCGATGCGCTGCGGCAGGAAGACTGGCACGCGCGAGCCGATGCGGATGATCTCGATATGGGGGATCTCGCGCAGGCTGCGGATGATCGACTCGAGCAGCTTCGGATTGAGCGTCAGCGCGTCGCCGCCTGAGAGCAGTACGTCTCGGACCTGTGGGGTGCGGCGCAGGTAATCGAGCTGGGCCTCGACATCGTGGCGGTTGAAGTTCTGCGACGCGTCGCCGACGATGCGCGACCGCGTGCAGTACCGGCAATAGCTCGCGCACTGGGTCGTAACCAGCATCAGAACTCTGTCCGGGTAGCGGTGGACGAGCCCTGGAACCGGGGAGTGGCGGTCCTCGGCAAGCGAGTCCTCCATCATCGCCGTGAAGGCTTCGTGTTCGCAGTCTGTGGGGATGACCTGGCGGCGGATCGGGTCGTCGGGATCGTCGGGGTCGATCAGGCTCAGGAAGTAGGGCGTGATGTCGACCCGGAACTTGTCCGGCGACGACAGCCCGGCGCGCTCGTCGTCGGTCAGGTTGAGGACGCTGCCAATCTCCTCGACCGAGTTGACGCGGTTGGAAAGCTGCCAGCGCCAGTCGTTCCAGCGCTCGTCGGGCACGTCCGCCCAGATGGGGGCACGGCGGCTGACGGCAGGGTGGCCATCAGGCCCGAGGGCGCGGGCGGGGTCACGCAGGTTGACGAAGGGGGCGTCGTCGTGGCGCGCCGCCAGCGCATGTGCGGCCGCGGTCTCCCCGGCAAGGCGTGCCGCCGGGTCGTGATCGCCAACCCTGGGCTCTGCCATGACGCGCCTCCGGAATGTGGCCGTCTCTACCGAGGGAGTCGGTGGTGCGGCGCCAACGCATAAAGCCTATGCACTCTGCATGCCCGACGATCATACATCGGGCGGACCGCAATGGCGTCGAATGCCGCCTGGCGGCACGGTCGCCTGGCGTCAGCGTACGGCGCGCTCCAGGGCCAGCGTCTGCATAGCCAGGATGGTCATTGCGTCGGCGATCTCGCCGTTCGCGATCATCGCCATGACTTCGTCGAAGGCTACCCAACGCACTTGCAGTCTCTCCGTGCCTTCGGGCGAGGCCGGGCCCGCTTCCAGACCGGTGGCCACGAACAGGATCGTCACTTCGTCCGAGATTGAGTTGGACAGCTCGGCGCGGCACAGCTCGCGCCACTCTCCGCCGGAGTAGCCGGTTTCCTCGACGAGTTCGCGACGTGCCGCCGCCTCGGGGAACTCGTCGAAATCGCCGCCCCCCTCGGGGATCTCCCACGAGTAGTGGTTCATGGTGTAACGGAACTGCCCAACCAGCAGGACCCGGTCCGTCCCGGTGTCGAGCGGCACGACGCCGATGGCCAGGTGCCGGAAGTGGACGACGCCGTAGATGCCGGGCTTGCCGTCAGGTCGAACCACGTCGTCGTGGAGGATCTCGATCCACGGGTTCTCGTACGCGACGCGTCGCGACACGCGCTGCCAGGGGTTGCCTTCGATCGTACTCACGAGGCCAATCGTAGCGCCGGGGAGCCGACGAGGGGGCGGCCCGAGGACCGATGGAACCGCTCGGGCGCGCCAGGCGTCTGAGCGGTGTCCAAACGACAGCCGACCATCGCCGAAAGGCGCCAGGAGAAGATCATGAACGACAGCACCAGCAACGCTCGCCAGGATCGGAGCGAGCCGGCCGCAAATGAACCATCGAGCCGGCCCGGCCCCTTCACTTTGGGCCGCATCGTGGCCGTAACGGCGGCCTTCAGTCTGCTCGTCGGCATCATGGTCGGGCCGATAATCGCGAACCATTCCACCTCCGCCGCCGACCCGACCGGCACCGCCGTTCCGCCCGAGCACACGGTTACCGTCTCGGGATCGGGCAACGTCAGCGTCGCCCCGGACACCGCCGACGTCATGATCGGCGTCAGCGTCACGAAGACGACCGTCAAGGATGCCCGCGCGGCCGCAGCAACCTCGATGGACGCCGTTATCGCCGCAGTGAAGCAGGTCGGAGTCGCGGACAAGGACATCCTGACCACCGACATCAGCCTCAATCCGGTTTACGACTACAGCTCCAACGTTCCGCGGCTCACCGGCTACGAGTTCAGCAACAGCTTGAAGGTCACTGTGCGCGACTTGACCAAGGTTGCCGACGTGATCGACAACTCGGTCACGGCGGGCGCCACCACGATCCAGGGTGTCTCGTTCCGTTTGGACGATCCCAAGACGGTCGAGGCTCAGGCGCGCCAGCTGGCGATGACCGACGCTCGCGCCAAGGCCGACGCACTGGCACAGGCGGCGGGCGTCTCCATCAAGGGAGTCGCCTCGATCAACGAAACGACCGTGTCCTCGCCGATCACCTATTCCGCCGGGGCCATGGCGGACAAGGCTGCGGCCCAGGTTTCGACGCCGATCCAGACCGGCACGACGGACATTACGATCGAGGTCACCGTCAGCTACTTGATCGGCTGATCAGCCGCATTGGGAGGGGCGGCTGGACGCCGCCGGGGGCTCATCGGGGAGCGGTCGCGCAAGAGGCCGCTCCCCGAGCCGTTGCATCCCGAAATGACTATCTAGATCGGTGCACTTTCTGCCAGCCGTCACCTCATGGCGGGACGAACGGCACGGTATCGACCACTACGGCGGCGCGATACTGTTCGAACCATGCGACTTGATCTCACCAAACGCAGCGACTACGCCATACGGGCGATGCTCGCTCTAACCAAGACGCCGGACGGTCTCCTGAGCAGCCGCAAGATCGCGGAAGAGATGAAGATCCCGCCGCGCTTCCTGCCGCAGATCATGGGCGACCTCACCCGGGCCGGCCTCGTCGAAGCCCATCCCGGCCGTTCCGGGGGGTACAAACTCGCGAAGTCGGCTTCGTCGGTGACGCTGTTGACGGTCATCGAGGCCGTCGAAGGCGATCCTCATCGCCAGATCTGCGTGATGCGCGGGACTGCGTGCGGGGCGGACGGCGAATGTGGCGTCCACGACGTGTTCTACGCGGCCGAGAGCGCGATCCTCGAGAAGCTCAGCGGAGCCACGCTCCAGAGCATCATCGACGCGTTCCTGGCCAAGCAAGCGGTTGCCGCCAACGCCTAGCAACACGGCGGCGCGGCGACGCTGACACGGGAACGAGCCGCCTGCGCCTATCTCTTCGTCTGCCGGGCCTCCCACTCGTCGGCCAGGATGCTCATGTGGATCTCGTCCCAGTAGCGACCGTCTCGGAAGATGGCGTCGCGAGCCCGGCCCTCCTCGATGAATCCGCACCTCTCGTAGGCGCCGATCGCACGCGGATTGAATTCGAAGACGGATAGGGCCACTCGGTGAATGGCGAGCCGCGTGAAGGCGTGGGCGACCATCAGGCCGGTGGCCTCAGTCCCGTATCCGTGGCCCCAGGCGTCACGCTCGCCGATCGTGATGTGGAAGAGCGACGACCCGTTGTCTCCGTCGAGCTGGCTGAACGCACAGGTGCCGATCAGCCGATCGGTCTCGCGGATGTGGATAGCCATGGCGAGGAAGTCGGCGCCCATGATTCGGCCGTAGAAGAAGCGCTGGATCTCGTCCGGCGAAAGCGGGCCATCCTGGTAGCGGGTCAGGCGGGCGACCTCCGGATCCGAGTACCAGCGAATGAACGCTTTCAGGTTCTCGCCCCGGTGGCGTCGCAGAACGATGAGCTTGCCCGGGATTGCCTCGGGCCGCCAGGCCCCCCGTTCGGGCACGAATGTCATCGCTGTGAGCCGCCAGCGGCCGCCGCGCGGGGCACGACCGTTCGCCGCCGCGGATCGGTGGGAGATGGTCGAGCGGGCTTCACGAGGGGAAGGTATACCATCCCGCCCATGCGTGGCTGGAGCGAGGTAGCCGAACGCGTCGGGGCAACTACCCGCACCTCTGAGAAGACTGCACTGCTGGCCCGATACCTTGCGCCACTCTCCGGCAGCGAACTCAGGCCGGCGGCTGTCTTCCTGACCGGGCGGCCCTTCTCCGAGTCGGACCGCCGGACCATGGGACTGGGCTGGGCGGCGATCTCGACGGCGGTAACGAATCTGGCCGGGACCACCGCCGGAGCGCTCGGGGCGGCCTACGATCGGTCGTCGGATCTGGGTCAGGCTGTCGCCCAAGTCCTGACTCTTCGAACCGATCAGCCGGACCCGGCCAACTCCCCGGAGATCGAGGAAGTGGCTGAGGCCTACTCCGCCATCGAAGCCGCTTCCGGAGCCGCTGCCAAGGGGAAGATCTTCGGCGGCTTGCTTGCGCGCTGCGATTGCCTGACGGCCAAGTACGTCGTCAAGATCCTGACCGGGGAGTTGCGCATCGGGCTGCGAGAGGGGCTGCTCGAGGCGGCCATCGCCGAAGCGTTCAATCGACCCTTGGCCGATGTGCGAATGGCGGAAATGCTGACCGGCGACGCCGGCGAGACCGCGGTCCTCGCCAAAGAGGGGCGACTGGGAGAAGCGCGCCTGCGGCTCTTTCATCCCATCAAGTTCATGCTCGCGACGCCGGCCGAAGATGCGGCGGAGATCCTTTCGCGGCTGGGACCCACGGTCTGGGTGGAGGACAAGTACGACGGCATCCGCGCTCAGCTGCATCGGCGCGGCGGCGAGTCTCGCCTCTACTCGCGCGACCTCAACGACATCAGCGATCAGTTCCCGGAAATCGTCGCGGCCGCGGGGGCGATGCCTTGGGATGGCATCCTCGACGGCGAGATCCTGGCCTATGCCGACGGCCACGTTCTGCCGTTTCTCAGTTTGCAGGCGCGGCTGGGCCGAAAGGATCCCTCCGGCGCGGTACAGGCTGAGGTGCCGGTGATCTACGTGGCCTTCGATCTGCTCGCCGTCGGGCCCAGGTCCGGCGGGGGCACGGCCGCGGCGTCCGCGCCACTTGCCGCTGTCGGGCCGCTTGCCGCTGTCGAGCCGCTGCTCTCGACACCTCTCGCGGAGCGCCGCCGTCGCCTCGAGGCGCTCGAACTGCCGGTCCTCGCGGACGGCGGACGGTTCGCGCGCTCGCACCTGGTGACCGCCGATTCGGTCGAGGCGCTGGATCGCGCCTTCGGCGAGGCCAGGGCGCGCCGCAACGAAGGCCTGATGGTGAAGGATCCGCAGAGCGGCTACTCTCCGGGCCGGCGGGGCCTCGGCTGGCTCAAGATGAAGCGGGCCCTGGCAACACTGGACTGCGTCGTGGTCGGCGTGGAAGTCGGCCATGGCAAGCGCCATGGCGTCCTGTCGGACTACACGTTCGCGGTCCGCGACGAAGCCAGCGGACGGCACGTGACCATCGGCAAGGCGTACACCGGCCTGACCGATCGGGAGATCGCCGAGATGACGGCCTGGTTCGAGGCCCACACGCTGCGCCAGGCCGGCCGCTACCGACTGGTCGAACCGACCGTGGTGGTGGAGGTCGCGTTCGACGTCATCCAGCGCTCCACGCGCCACCAATCCGGCTTCGCGCTCCGATTCCCCCGAATCGTTCGCCTGCGTCCCGACAAGAGCGCGGCCCAAATCGACTCGCTCCAGACGGTCGAGCGCCTGCACGGCGAGCTGCAGACCGGCGCCGAATACCTGGTCACCGCCGATGCCCGCAAGCCGGTCCGCGACTGACCGAGCCGCGAGGGCCGCCGCCTCGGCCCGGATCCGGAACGAAGGTCCTGCCCAGCGCCTACTGACGGGCCATCCAAGGAATACGTGCGGTCGCTATCCTGCCGTCATGTTCGGCACGTTCAACCCTATGCAGCAGATGACGATCACGCTGGTGACCGACAGGATGGTCATCCAGGGAACCGTCCAGACGCGCGTTCGTCGCCTCACCGATCTGGTCAACGAGCCCGACGCGGTGCACCTGGTGCTCCAGGATGCCACGTTCATGGAAGTGGGCTCGAGACGCGTCGTTGCGCGAGGGATCGCCGCCCAGGTTCGGCTGAGCGAAGTGCTGTTCGTACATTCGAGCGCACCGACAGAGTCAGCGGCGACCATGCGGATGGCGAAGCAGCCGGTCAGGGCAACGCTGCTCGTGCCACCCTTCACGGTCGAGGGCACGATCTACCTGTCCTACGAGTCCGAGCTTCGGATCGCCCTGGACGCATATGGGGATCGGTTCGTGCCCGTCACGGGAGCAAGCTACTGGTCATACAGTGTGGCCGAGTCGCCAACCGAGGTGGACCTGCTGGTGGTGAACCACGCTCGGGCCCACGTTTCGATCGCGGCGGGCGTCGCCTGGCAGGCCGATACATCCCCGGAACGAACGGATGCGGACCGAGGCCATAACCCCTGGTAAGCCGCGCCGGTAGCGCCGCGGCTCGCCGGTTTCAGCGCTCGACCGGCAGGTCCAGCCGATCGCCCCACTCGGCCCAGCCGCCGTCGTAGACCGCAACATCGTCATGGCCGAGCAGCATCAGTGCGAAGGCGAGCTTGCAGGCCCCGAATCCCGTCGCGTCGTAGCAGATCAGGCGGCGCCCCGGCGCGACGCCGGCTCGTCGGAGCAGCGCCGCTATCTCATCGGCGCTGCGAAATCGGCCCGTCCGAGGTTCTGTGGTTGCGGCCGCCGGGATGTTCAACGCGCTGGGGATGTGCCCCAGACGACGGGTCGAGCCCGCCAGGCCCGCGTATTCCGAGGCCGGTCTCGCGTCGATCAGCTGGACCTGTTGTGACTTGAGCAGATCGCGCACCTCGGCGGCGCTGAGCCGAAGCCGCGACTGCATGTGGGGCGTGAAGGTGGCCGGGGGGCGCATCTCCAGGGCTTCGGAGACCGGCTGAGCCAGCGCCCGCCAGGCCTCCAGCCCGCCCTGGAGAATCCTCGCCGAGTCGAAACCGTAGACCCGCAAGGTCCACCACGCCCGGGCTGCGTAGGAGTTGGCCGTGTCGTCGTAGAGGACCCCGACCATTCCGTTACCGAGTCCGACTCTGCCCATTGCCGCCGTCACCCGCTGCGGGCCGGCTAGCTGCAGCACGTCACTATCCTCGTCGGGCTCCACAAGATCGGCGCGCCAGTCGAGATACGTGGCGCCGGGGATGTGACCGGCCGCGTAGGCGCGCCGACCGGAGCCATCGGGCCGCCAGCGAGCGTCGAGTACCTGGAAGCCGGGACGGGCGATGTTCTCGACCAGCCACTCGGGCGTCGCCAGCAGCTCCGCTCGGTGGTATCCGATCGTCCCCAACTCGACCCTCCCGCGAGACGGAACTGCCAGTGGCGACCTCTATGATAGGAACCCATGGTTGGTCCGTTCATGCCCGACGACGAGAAGGTGCCCGCGATCCGCGAAGCACTGCCTGCCACGGCTGCGGGCATCTACCTGAACACGGGCTCGGCAGGGCCACTGCCGCGGGAGACGGCTCGGGCGATGGCCGAGCTGGAGGGTATCGAACTGCGCACCGGCCGGGCCGACCTGGCGTACTGGAAAGACTCGACCGAGCGCATGAACGAGGCCCGCGCGGCCGTGGCGGCGGTCCTGGGAACGGAGCTGCGCCGGATGGCTTTGACGCACGCCACCACCGACGGCATGAACGTCGCGACGTGGGCGGTCGACTGGCGAGCGGGAGACAGGGCGGTCACGACCTCACTAGAGCATGCCGGCGCGCTGGCGCCGCTCTGGGCGGTGCGCGATCGCCAGGGAGTGGAGCTGGCAATCGCCCATATCGGCACCGGCAGCGATCCGGCGGACGTGCTCGCGGCGCTGGATCGGGCGATTACGCCGAATACCCGGCTCGTCTCCCTGTCGCACGTCTCGTGGGCCACCGGTGCGCGCCTCCCGATCGCCGAGATCGCGGCGCTGACTCATTCGCGCGGAGCGCTCCTCGCAGTCGACGGCGCGCAGGCGGTTGGGGCGATTCCGGTGTCGGTCGAGGAATTGGGCGCGGACTTCTATGCCGTTCCCGGCCAGAAGTGGCTGCTCGGCCCGGAAGGCACGGGAGCGCTCTACTGCGCACCTTCGGTGCTGGATCGGCCGCGCCTTACATTCGCCGGCTACGCCAGCTTCGAATCGATCGATCAGACCGCCGAAGGAAAGCCCTGGCCGGATGCCCGGCGTTTCGAGGTCGCCGGTTTCCACCAGCCGTCCGTTCTCGGCTTTGCCCGAAGCACGGCCTGGCTTTCGATGTATGTCGGCCTGAACTGGATCTACGAGCGAACGGCGCGCCTGGCCGGCGAGGCCGCCGAAATGCTGGCCGAGATTCCGGGGGTGGAGGTGCTGACACCGCGCGATCGCATGGCCGGGCTGGTGACCTTCCGTATCGCTGGCTGGGCACCGGGACCGGCGCTCCACGAACTGGCGCAGCGGACCCTCGTCATCGCCCGCACGATCCCGCCACTCAAGGCGGTCCGTATCAGCGTCGGCTTCTTCAATACGGAAGCCGAGCTCCGCCGCTTCTGCGATGGCGTGGCTCTCGTGGCGGCGCACACTCCCGAGACGATTCCGCACCGAGCTCGCATCGAGGTCCTGCGCGGGGGCATGGACTGAGGTCGGCCGCCCCCGCCCCAGAGGTGTACGATCGCGGCCGGCGGGGGAGTAGCTCAACGGTTAGAGCATGGCTCTTATACAGCCCCGGTTGGAGGTTCGAATCCTCCCTCCCCTACCAACCCCTGTTGTATTTGCGTGGGAAGAATCCCCCCCCGCGTTTAGCGGGCAGCAGCCGGGAGACTCCGGTTCGTTGCCCGTCGCGCCGTTCTGGCGGTCAGAGCGAGTCCGGCCAGCAGAAGGGCGAGCGCGCCAGGCAGCAGCAGAGGAAACCACCACCCTGGCACCTTTGGCCAGGCCAACGGTCCACCGTAGTAGGCGGATTGAAACGGCAACGTCACGCTGCATGGAGCCTCGCCTGGGATCAACAGGGAATCGCAGTTGACCGAAGTCGTCGCGAGCAGCCACGACCAGACGAGGCTATGCCCGACGATCGCACCGGCGACGCCCAATAGTCGAGGCCGTGCAAGAGCCAGCGCGAGCACCACGAGCAGCTCAGGGACGATCAGGTCCGGATCCACAACGAGTGTGGCATACCCACCCACCAAGCCGACCAAGGCGCCGGCGATCCACGAAGCTCCAGCCCGTCGCCACGAGCGACTGCGAACGCTGACCTCGCCAGTCATCTCGGTCCCTCAAGATGAATTGCCGCCAGCAGCTTACGCTCTGGACGCCGCGATTTCCCACGCAAATACAACAGGGAACCCTACCAAGAACCTGACCCGGCTAGGACGCCCTGATCACGTCGCGTAGCGGCGGTGGCCACCTGGCCTGGACGCCGTCGCCGCGGCCCGATTTCGCCATTTGCCAACCGGGCTAGATCCAGACCAGCTTGCGGTCATCGGGAGAGGCAGGTTGGCTCGTCGGCCGGCTCGCGGTTCCTTTGCGAGCGTGGGCGGCCAGAACCCGGCGGCCGGGGCCGACGGAGAGCTTCGTGGGCAGGCATCATTCGCCGGTGACACCGCCGCTCGCCAACGACCGCGTGCGCATTCGCCCGGCGACCGCCTCGGATCAGGCCACTCTGGTCGAGTTCCGTCTCGCCATGTTTGCCGACATGCGCAACTGCGAGCCAGGCGCGAAGACGGCGCTACTCGCCGACCTGGAGGCCTTGCGCGCGTCCAACCTGCGATGGATGGCCGAGCATTTTGGGCGCGACTTCATCGCCTGGGTTGTGGACCTGGATGGCCGGACGGTGGCCAGCGCCGGCCTGCTGTGGTTCGCCCATCCGCCAGGGCCTCGCAACCCGGGAGGCCGGGAGGCCTACATCCTCAACGTCTACACGAGGCCGGAAGCGCGCCGCATGGGACTGGCCCGAGCGCTCATGGAACGGGTGGTCGAGGAGGCCCGCGCCGCGGATGTGCGCCGGATCTGGCTTCGAGCCAGCGCCGACGGTCGGCCGCTCTACGAGGCGATCGGCTTCGCTGTGGGCAACTACCTCGAGCTCACCTGCGACTGGCGAGCCGCCCGCGGCAACCCCGACCCACCCAACCGGCTACGCCGCAGGCGACCTGCGGCCACAGACTCACGGCCGGCGACCCGGGTCGGCTCGGCAACCGGTAATGGCTCCTTGCGGCTACCCTGAGCGCGATGGCAGCCAAAGTCCGGGTTCTAGGGTTCCCGATCACGGTGGGTTGGGCGTTTCCGGCGTTCTTGACGTTCCTCGGGTACATCTCCGATCTGACGGGCATCGAGCTGGTCGTCTGGGTCATCTTCGGGACCTTCGCCATCCTGGTCCACGAGCTCGGGCATGCCCTGGCTTTCAGGCGCTACGGGCTGGAATCGTCGATCGCGTTCTGGGGGCTCGGTGGCGTCACGATCCCCGACGATCAGCTGGGCGCGGCCAGGTTGCCCGATCGAGATTGGCTGGTCGTGTCGCTGGCGGGACCCGGAGTGGGCCTCGTTCTCGGCGCAATCGGGCTGGTGGTTGAGCACGTGGTGGCGGGTCAGGGCCCCGAGATTCGTTCGGCTGCCAGCACCTGGACCTTCGTCAATCTGGGCTGGGGCGTCTTCAACCTGCTCCCGATCAGCGGGCTCGACGGCGGCAGCGCGGTGGTACACCTGCTGCGGCTCGCCTTCGGGCGGCGAGGCCAGTTGCTCGCTCTGGCGGCGAGCATCGCGTTCAGTGCTGCGGTGGCCGCCCTGGCCTTCGCCAATCGCTACACCTTCGTGGCTCTGATGGCGGTCCTCTTCGGCCTGGCAAATCCTTACCAGTATCGAGCCCTATTCGACGGTCTCTTCCCCGGACGGGCAATACGCCGCAGGCAGCGCGAGGTGGAGCTCGACGCCGAACTGCAGCGGCGACGGGCGCTGAACGAGGCGGACGAGGTGCCGGCCTCCAGCCTGCTCGGCGGACGGCGGGATTTGCCGCCGCAAGCGTGATCGCTCTCCCAGTCAGCCACCCACGCGCGGGTGGGCGACGAAGAAGTCGGCGATCAACCGGGAGGCGTCGAAGTCGTCCGGGTTGGACGGCGTGGGGGACGAAGATCGAACGGGCCAGCCGTGCCAACCGCCGGTTACCACGCGCATGGAAACGGTGCTCCCGGCCCCGCAAGCCCAGCTCGTCGTGGTCGATGCGCCGTCGACCGTAACCGCCTGGTTCGCGGCGCAGGCGTTCAGGTCGCGCCAGCGCTCGATCACATCCGCCATCGGCGAGAAGAGGATGTCCGTCCTGCCGCCCGCGATCGGGATGACGCCGTCGGCGGTGCCGTGGATGGCAAGCACCGAGACGGGCCGGGCCAGGGTGCACGGCACGTCCGCGCCGCCGTCGGCGGTGGCCATATTGCCCGAAACGGGCGCGATGGCCGCGACGCGCCCGGACAGCTCGCAGCCGAGCCGGTACGTCATCATCGCCCCGCGCGAGAGGCCGGTCACGTAGACGCGATCCGGATCCACCGCGTCGCTCGCCTCGAGCCGGTCGATCGTGGCCGAGATGAAGGCGACGTCGTCCGCGCCGGGGTGCTGGCCCCAGGCCGGCCCGCTGCCGAAGGCGTCCCAGCCGTCGGCGACGCCATCGGGATAGATCGCGATCCAACCGAGCCGGTCGGCTTCGGTGTCGAAGCCGGTCATCGATTCCATGGTGAAGCCGTCGCCGTAGACACCGTGCAGGATGAAGACGAGACCGGGCCCGGCGGCAACCCGGGAGGGTCTGTAGACACGGTAGGTCCGGTCGATAGCCCCGACGCGAATCGTGTCCACATGCGTTCGGCCGGTCAGCTGGGCGGCAATGACCGGGGCTTGATCCCTCAAGAACTGCGCCGACATGTTCACCAGGCCGAGGATCGCCAACGCCGCGAAGGCGATCGCGGCTTTGCGGCCCGGGCGCGGGATCGGTCGCAGGAGCGAGTCCGCCCCGAGGCGGGGCTCAAGGGCGTCCTTCACCCGGCCCGGAACGCCGAGCAGCCACAGGCCGGCAAGCGCACTCCATACCGCCGCGAGCGCTTCGACCGGTTCGATCGCCCAGAGTTGGGGCTGGAGCGCGCTCTCTCGCAGGCTCCAGATCGTCCAATCGGTGGCGGTCCACATCATTGCCACCGCCAGCGCTGCCGACAGCCAGGCGAATGCCCGGGACCGGCCACCGATAGCCACGCCTGCGAGGACCAGCGCCGCCGGCAGGCCTACGAGCACGGCGAGCGCTGCCACGCCGCGGGCCTGGCTCACCGCGTACAGATGCGCATCCGGTGCGAAGACGGCAACGCCGTTTCTCCCGGCGCCCGCCACGACCCCTGCGGCAAACGCCAGCCACGCAACGCGCCGGCGTTCGGCCATGAGCAGCGCCCCACCCAGGGCGTACAGCTGCAGCGCGACCAGGGTGACGCAGACGGGCACCAGGACCGCGAACCAGCGTGAGTCTGCGGCGCCGAACAGGCGCTCGGGCCGGGAGACCAGGGAATGGCTCAGCTGGCCCTGCCAGATCTCGAGACCTGCCGCCACTGCCCAGACAACCGGGACGAAGAGGCCGGCGATGCCGGCGCCTCGAACGAATCGCGGGTGTTGCTGACGGGTCTCGATCGCAGACACGACGGACCTCCGCTGCGTGTTCTGTCTCCGCTACGCTATGCGCCTCCCTCAGCCCGGCATTGTGAGACCTCGCGCGGTGCGCCGTTCGGGCGACGGTCCGGCAGCCGCGTTTCGGGGCTCCCCAAGCGAGTCGATCGACCGTACGATTGCCGAGCGCTTCATCGGAGGCGCCAGTCAACCGCCGACTGGTGGAGACACGGCCGCAAGGCGATCAGGAAGAGGACCGTCCGCGAATGAGCTCCCTCCCTCCAGACGCGTCCGACACGTCCCAGTCCGACGCCGAAGACGGCAGCACCGACTCGACGGAATTCCCGCGCTGGGCCGCACCCGCGGTGCCACCGCCGTGGACGGGTATGGGGGAAGCGGCGAAGGTACCGACATTTGGCGTGAGTGACATCCGGGCCGAAGTCGAACCTGCGGCGGCTCCGGCACAGCCCGAACCGGCCGCAACTCCGGCGCAGCCGACCGCCGTCGAAATCCCGCCTGGTCAGGCGCCCTACGGCCAGGCGCCCAACGGTCAGGCGCCCTGGGCCGCGATGGCCGGCCCGGCAGAAGACCGCCAGCCTTCCCTCGACCGGCGCAGGTTGATGCCCACAGTCGCGGTCGCGTGCATCGTTGCGGCCGTGGTCCTGGGCGGTCTTGGGCTGGACAAGGTCCTCGCCGCCCCGAGCGCAGGCAAAGTCGCAGTTGGCAACCATGTGACCATCGTCGCGGCGCCCGGCTGGGTTCGCGCCGACGAAGGGGGCGCTAACGGCAGCGCCGGCGTGACCCTTCAGCAGGCCAACGCCCAACTTTCTGTCCAGGCTCTCTCGTACGGCGGATCGGCCAGCGCTGCCCTCAGCGACCTTGAGAGCTCCGTCTCGTCGGAGGCCGACCAGGTCTCCTTCGGCGACGAGCAGGACGGGACGATCTCCGGGCGCAAAGTGGCGATGGCCGGCTTCGAGGCGGTGGTGTCGGGTTCTTCGAGTTCGGGCACCGTC
Source organism: Chloroflexota bacterium (assembly GCA_003158675.1). GTDB lineage: Bacteria > Chloroflexota > Limnocylindria > Limnocylindrales > CSP1-4 > Fen-1039. The sequence goes on from PMKN01000064.1 coordinate 13,450, forward strand.
GACGGCGAGCTCATCTGCATGATTGCGAGCGGCAACGCCGTGGTCTTCGAAGTGGTGGCGGCACAGGGCGACCTCGGCACCGTTGTGGACGATGTCAAAGCAATGGTCTCCAGCGTTGAGGTGGGTCAATGAGCGCTGCAGTCGCCGCGCCTGCCTCCACCGACCCGGTCGCTCCGCCCCCACGCTGGGGCGTCCAGGCTTCTCTGATCCAGCCCCGACAGCCGGCCTTCTGGCTGTTCCTGGTCCTGCTCGGCATTGGCGGCTACCTGTTCTTGGACGAGCAGTCGACGATGAGCCAGCTGCCCACTGCCCTGACCATGTCGTGGGCTCTTGTCCTGATATATGCCGTGCCGGTCGCCTTGATCGTGTACCGCCTCGATCTGTTCGAACGGGAGCCGAAGCTGATGCTGGCGGCCGCCCTCCTGTGGGGTGGCGTGATCGCTACCAGCCTTGCGGCCCAGGCCAACGGTGCCTGGCTCTCGATCATGGGCAAGACCTTGCCGCTCGATGTGACGGCCAACTGGGGGCCGGCGATCGTTGGCCCGGGCGTCGAGGAGACGCTCAAGCTCATGGGGGTCATCACCCTGTTCCTCATCGTTCCCGATGAGTTCGATGGCGTCATGGACGGTTTCGTCTACGGCGCCATGGTCGGTCTGGGCTTCACGGTGGTCGAGGACGTCTCCTACTTCATCACCGCCTCCGCCGCTTTCGGTGGCGGAGACGCCACGGGCCCGGTCGTCGACACTTTCCTGATCCGCGTCGTCGCGGGCGGGATGTACAGCCACGTACTCTTCACCGCCGTCACCGGCATGGGATTCGCCTACTTCGTCACGCAGCGCAAAGCGGGGTTCAGCCGGCGGGTACTGGGTTTCGCGGCCTGCGTCGTTGCAGGCGTATCCGCTCATGTGGTGTGGAACTCGCCCTGGATGCAGTCGTTCCTGGCAACCACGAGCGGGCGGCCTAGCACGCTGCAGTGGATCGAATACGGCCTGGTCAAAGGCATGCCGTTCTTCGTGCTGCTCGTGGTCCTCGTGGTCCTGGCAACCCGAAGCGAGGAGAAGAACTTTCGGTCAATCGTGGCCGGCGAGCCAGATCCGCAGGTCATCACGGAGCCCGAGATCACGTCGCTGGGAAGCCTCCTGTCCAGGAGGTCGGCTCGAACGGCCGCGGGACGACTGCGCGGCCCGATGGGCTCGCGCCTAACGGGACAGCTCCAGGCGGCCCAGATCGACTACGCCATAATCCGCAGCCGAGTTGGCACGTCGATCGATCCGGCCATGGATGCGCAACGACTCAAGATCCGCGGCATCCGCAGCCAGCTCGAGGCGCTGCCGTTGGTGGCCGCCCCGATGGGGAGTTCCTTGCCATATGCGGTGACCGTGCCGTATGGAGCGACGGGCACGGCGGTCGCAGTCGCAAGTGCCGCCGAAACCCTGCCCGAGCCGGTGGCCGCGGCCGTACCGGTGGCCGCGCCGCAGGAAGTCCCTCCAGCGTGGGTCCCGACCCACCTCGTGCCCCCAAGCGGAATGGCCGCATGGGACGCTCCCGACCCGTCGCGGCCGCCCATGGTCAACCTGCCGGAGCGCCTGGAGTTGATGGTGGAATCGCGTGCCGGGGCGTGGGCGCTGGTTCGGGCGATCAACGGCTGGCGGGGTTGGGTGGACGGACGTCGGCTGGTGGATCGCGGCTGATCGCCGCAGGAGGGATCGATGGGATTGTTCGGACCGCCCGAAATCGCCAAGCTCGAGGCCAAGGCGGACATCAAGGGACTTCTCGACGCGCTCGGCTACAAGAAGGACGCCGGCGTAAGGGCACAGGCGGCGACCTCGCTGGCGAGCCTGTGCATCCGCGTCCTCGACAACTCCCGGCAGCGAGTCGACGCGTCGGCCGTCTTCGACTGGCAAGCTTCTGACAACTGGAACAAGGCCATCGAGGCCGTCTCGGCGGTTGCCACCGTGCTTTCCTCCGCCCTTGCCGACCCCGAGCCCGAGGTCCGCCGCTCCGTGGCTTCCGCGCTTGGACGGATTGGCGTCCCGGTGAGCGTTCCCGCACTGGCGGTCTTCATGGCCGACCCTGACCCCAGTGTCCGGCGGGCGATCGTGGATGCCCTGACGGCAATCCCAGACACGCGCGCCAACCCGCTTCTTGTCGCCTACTGGATCCCAGAACTCAGTTCGCCGAGCATCACCACTCGCCTCCAGGCGGCGCGGGCACTCGGCAAGCTGGGCGATCCCGCTGCCGTCACCGCTCTGGCGGCAAGCCTGAACGATCCGGACCACGACGTCTGCACCGCTGTAGCCTCGGCCCTGGGTCAGATCGGCGATCCCGCCGCGATCGAACCTCTGAGTGCGGGATTCGCTTCCTCGATCGCCGGCATCCGGCTGAGCGTCGCGCTGGCGCTGAGCAGCATCGGTGGCGAAGCAGTCCGGCCGCCTCTGCTGGCCGCTCTCTCGGACCCTGACGCTTCCGTTCGCCGAGCTGCAGCCGAAGGGCTCGACAAAGCCGGCTGGGTGCCCGCGGCGGACGAGGTGGCCGCTGCCTACTGGGCCGCCAGGGGCGACTGGTCCAAGTGCGGCGAAGTCGGTCCGCCGGCCGTGGAGACGCTACTCGCAGCTCTCGACACCGGGCCAAAGGAAGCGCGGCAGTCCGTGTCGGTGGCGCTGGGCAAGATTCGCGATGCCCGAGCCGTGGAGCCGCTCATCGCTGTGCTGGGCAACCCCGATGGCGCGGGCCATGAAGGGGCGGCCCTCGCTCTCGGCGAGATAGGGGATCCGCGTGCGGTGGAGCCGCTCATTCACGCTCTCAAGCACCCCATCCCGCGAGTGCGTGACGCGGCCGCGGCGTCACTCGGCAGGATCGGCGACCTGCGCGCCGTGGAACCGCTCGTGACCGTGGGCCGTTTCTGGGATCACAAGATCGCACCGGCCGAGCGGGCAGCTTTGATCGCGATCGGGCCGACCGCCACGGATCAGTTGGTAGCTTGTCTCAGCCAGCCCGACGACGATGTCCGCAAAGCCGCGGCCGATGGGCTGGACGGGCTGGCATGGTCTCCGGGCGCGGATGCCAGCGGAGCTGCCTACTGGGCGGCGAGGTGGCGCTGGGATAAGTGCGTCGAGATCGGCGCGGCGGCGGCGGATGCGCTGGCCCTGGCGATGTCGGTTCTGCCCGCCAGGCAGAGCCTCCCAGCGGCCGAAGCCCTGGACGGCATCGGCTGGAAGCCCGACAACGGCCAGGCCGGAGGCGCCTATTGGGCAGCGAAGGAGAACTGGGACGGGTGCGTCGAGATCGGCGCGCCCGCGGTTGACGTCCTGATCCCGCTGCTCGGCGCAGCGGGCTGCCGCGACTCCGTTGCGACAGCCCTGGGCAAGATTGGGGACGCCCGTGCCATGGAGCCTCTGATCGGGCTTCTCACAAACTCCGAGTGGGAGACACGCCTGGCCGCGGCCAACGGCCTGGTCCGCCTGTACCGGGCGGGCAACCTGACCGATGCGCAAAAGGTCCGGATCCTGGACCAGCGGCCGACGATGGTCGCTCCGCGGACGCAGGACAATCCGCCTCACGACGACTGGTCGAGTTCGAGCGACTGCAGCCATCGCGACACGGGCGGCTCGCACGTCGACGTGGGCATTGGGGTCGATTTCCCCGTCTAGACGGAACTGGCAGCCTCTCAATCGGCGCCGGCAGGCCGCGCCGTGCCCTAGCGCCCGATTCCTCAGGGCTCCGTGACGCGAGGCGCCGGTGCTGACAACCCGGCGATGACGCGCATCGTCTCCCGAGCGATCATCCTCTCCTCGTTCGTCGGGATGAGCAGCACACGGACGCGGCTCGCCGGGGTGGCGAGATTCACGGCGTGTCCTCGTTCGGTTTCGTTCTTCTTCGCGTCCAGTTCCACGCCGAGGAACCCGAGCCCGCGGCAGACGCGCTCTCGGACGACCGGGCTGTTCTCGCCGATGCCCGCCGTGAAGACGATCGCGTCCAGGCCGCCCATCGCCGCCGCGTAGGCGCCGACGTACTTGCGAATTCGATAACAGAAGACCGCCAGAGCGAGTTCGGACCGGGCGTGGCCCTTCGCCGCCGCTTCTTCGACGTCGCGCATGTCGCTCGACAGTCCGGACAGGCCCTGCAGGCCGCTCTCCTTGTTGATGATCCTGTCGATGTCCGAGACCGAGGCCTCCAGACGCCGCGCCAGGTACACGAGGATGGCCGGGTCCAAGTCGCCCGAACGCGTGCCCATGACCAGCCCCTCGACCGGTGTCAACCCCATGCTCGTGTCTACCACTCGACCGCCCTTGACGGCGGCCATGCTGCAGCCGTTGCCGAGATGGGTGGTGACGATCCGCGACGCTTCCCGCTCGATCCCATCCTTGGCGAGCATCTCTAGAGCGATGCCGGTCACGTACTGGTGGGAGGTGCCATGGAACCCGTATCGCCGCACGCCGAAAGCGGTGTAGTAGTCGTACGGAAGCGCGTACATGTAGGCGTAGTCGGGGATCGTGGCGTGGAATGCCGTGTCGAATACTGCCACTTGCGGAATGCCCGGCATGAGCCGCAGGCAGGCTCGGATGCCGTCGAGGTTGGGCGGATTGTGGAGTGGCGCGAGCTGGCTCATCTTCTCGACTCCGGCGAGGACCTCATCGGTGATGAGCGTGGGTTGGACGAACTTCTCGCCCCCATGGACGACCCGGTGGCCGATCGCGACGATCTCCTCGACTCGCTGTACGACGCCCTTGGAGGGGTCGGTGAGGAGCGCGAACACTCGGGTCATCGCCTCGTCGTGGCAGTCCATCTCCGCGTCGAAGACGACCTTCCCGTCGCGCTTCGTCTCCTGGATGATCCGGCCCTGTCGCTGGGCCACGCCGACGCACTCGGCCAGGCCCTTGGCGACGACCTCCTCCGTCTCTGCGTCGATGAGCTGGTACTTGAGCGAGGAGCTGCCGCTGTTGAGGACGAGGATCTTCATCGTTACTGAGCGGCCTGAACAGCGGTGATGGCAGCCACGTTCACGATGTCGACGGCATCGCAGCCACGCGAGAGGTCGTTCACCGGGCTGCATAGACCCTGCAGCACGGGACCGAATGCCTTGGCCTTCGCGAGCCGCTCGGTCAGTTTGTAGGCGATGTTCCCAGAGTTGAGGTCGGGGAAGATGAGCACGTTAGCCTTGCCGGCAACCGGACTGCCCGGTGACTTCTTCTTGCCGATCCAGTCGACGAGCGCCGCATCGGCCTGGAGTTCGCCGTCCAGGGCGATGTCGGGGCGCCGTTCCCTGGCGATCCGGGTCGCCTCGACGACCTTGTCGACGATCGGGTCTCTGGCGCTGCCCTTGGTCGAGAGCGAGAGCATCGCGACGCGAGGCTCGAACCCGAGGAGACTGCGCATGGTGTCCGCGCTCTGGATCGCGATTTCAGCCAGTTGCTCCGCATTGGGGTTGATGACGAGGCCGCAGTCGGCGTAGATGAACGCGCCATCCTCGCCGTATTCGCAGTCCGGAACGAGCATGACGAAGAAGGCCGAGACGAGGCCGCAATTGGGAGCGGTGCCGAGGACCTGCAGGGCCGGCCGAATAGTGTCGGCGGTGGAGTGGGTCGCCCCGGAGACCTGGCCGTCCGCCTCGCCCTCATGCACCATGAGGCAGCCGTAGAACAGCGGATCCAAGACCAGTTGCGCAGCCTTCTCCTCGGTCATCCCTTTGTGGCGGCGGAGATCGAGCAACGTCGCCGCGAATCTGTCGCGCTCCGGCGAGGTCGTAGGATCGACGATCCGGCAGCCGCTGAGATCCGCGCCGGCTTCCTTCGCGGCGGCCACGATCTTCCACTCCGGGCTCACGAGGACGACCTTGGCCAGGCCCTCGCGGACGATCCGCTCGGCCGCGGTGACCGTCCGAACGTCGTCGGCCTCTGGCAGCACGACGGTCTTGTTCGCCGCACGTGCACGTGCGTAGACGGTCTCCATGACGTTCGACTTCGGGGGATGGGCCGTACTCATACTGCCGCCTTCATATGCTGCTCGGGGCCTGCGCCCGTGGTACGAGCAGTCCGTACCGGATGGCGCTGCGGGAGCGTCAGCGATCTTGATACGAGCTTCCGCGATGCGGAGCCTCGTCGAGTAGGGCCAATGGGCGCGCGATGCGGGCCGTAAGTCCCGAGTGGGGCGGACGGGCGGGGGCCGAAAGACCAGGCCTGTGTGCACCCCCGGTTCGCCGGGGGTTTTAGGCTTTGCGGCTAACGAAATTCGGCTACTGGCTCTGGCGCGCTCGATCCGCCGGTACGGGTCGCTGCCGCCGCCCGCCTGCCGCTCGGGGCCGGATCTGGTCCGCCCGCAGAACAGTGCAGCCGGACCTGCCGTCGATCTCCCAGGCATCCGTTGCGACAGCCGCGAAGACAGTCACCTGGATAGGGCGGCGTGGCGAGTCGTTGCGGCGGCCCGCGGGGCGCGAAACCGGGCCGCTCACCGGCAACGGGCCGGCCACCCGGTGCAGTGCGTCCGTTCGCGGTTCGAAAGCCAACCGGAAGGCGCCGAACAGGCGGGCAAGGCCGGCCGTCGCGAGGCTGAGCGGAACGGTCGCCATCAGCGCCGCCGCGAGCAGATCGACCGCGCTTCCGCCGAAAGCGATGCGGTCGGACGGCAGCAACGTGGCCATCATCGGCGTGGCCAGCGCCACATATCCAAACATGGCGGCGACCGAGAGCCAGGCGATCCCGAGGACCGTCAGTTCGATCGGCCCCACCTGGCGGCTGGTTCGTAGCTTGGCCGGAGCCATCGCACGTGTCACGGTGCAATCTTGCTCTCTCCGCGCAGTCGCGGCACTAGGTCCGGTGACCAGTTGCCTGGAGTCACCGGCCACGGCGAGCGGTGCCTGCGCGCACCGCTCCATCGGGTTTGTGTCCGAATGGTCTATCGGGACATTCAGACGATGACAGGAGCGGTTGGGTGTGGTCTGGAGTGGTATATCTGACCAGGCAGCCCGGGCGCTTCAAGGTGCCCTGAGAGGTTGGTTGGCAGACAGCCTTGGCCTGGTCCTGGGTGCCATTACACCCGTACCATTGCTCGCTCCCCCCGGCCGTCCCATTGTCCAAAGCGGACGGGGCTCGTGTGTTCACGGAGGTTCGGTTTGTCGGGACGGCGCCACGCAGAGACTTACGCCACATGGCTGTTGGCGTTCCCTGTCGCGCTGCTCATGCTCGTCCTGGCAGTCGGCACCGCCGCAGCCCACCCTCCAGGTCATCTGTCCGACCCTTCCGTTTCGGTGCGCCAGATCCAAGCGGGCGACGCCATCGCGCTGGGAATCACCTACACGGATGCCGGCGGCGCTGCGCCTCGCTCGGTGGTGGCTCAGGTCGGCGACATTCGCGCGGCCATGACCGCCGGCTCTGGTGCCTTTAGCACCGGAGTTCGTTACACGGTGTCGATAACTCCAGCGCCGGGCTGGCAGGCCGTCGTCATCCGGGCGACTGATTCTGGAGGTCACGACGAGGACCTCTGGGCAGGCCAGATCCTCGTGAAGGCTCCCAAGCCAAACCCGACCCCGACGCTGGGCCCAACTGCAACTCCCAAACCGGAGCCCACGGCAACGCCGCGGCCCACGCCCACGCAGTTCCAAGGAACGGACGGGGGTACCGGAACCAGCGGTCAGAACGACGGCGGATCCGGCTTGAACGCCGCCAGCCCAACGCCCGCCGACAACGGCGGATCGTCCGACGTGGGCGCTAGCCCGGCACCGGCCGAAGCCACCACTCCGGCACCGGCCGAAGCCACCACTCCGGCACCGGCCGAAGCCACCACTCCGGCACCGGGCGCAGCCACGACTCCGGCACCGGAAGGCGCCACAACTCCTGCCCCTCGCGCCGCAACGACGCCTGTCCCTCGCGCCGCAACGACCCCGGCGCCCCATCCCGCGACGACCCCGGCACCCCACGCAGCCACGACTGCCGTCCCCGGAGCGGTCACGACATCCGGTGGCGGTGCCGCCGCGACGCCCGACGGAGCCGATCCCCAGGCCTCGACCGATCTCGCCGCGGATCTCGGCATTGGCACCGGCCAGCAGTCCGATCAGGCCGGCGGGCCAAGTTCGACCGGCAACGTGGCCGGCGGTCAAGTTGAGGAGACTCGCGGCGCGATCGCCGTTGGTGCGCGACCGGTCCCTGCCGACCTTCTGGCGCCGTATCGCCACACCTCGCTGCCTCAGCTACTCCGTGAGTTGGCGCCGACCATTGGCACGGCAACGGCCGGCGGAGCGGCCTGGGCTGCCTTCGTGCTCTTTGGCAAGCGCCGTCGCGACGGTGACGAGTCCGAGTCCGGTTCTCTGCAGGCCGCAGCTGCGGACGCGGGTGTGAACATGGCAGCGGCCGATGGGCTGGCGGAGGTCGATGAGTCGCAGCTCCCGCGCTGGCGACGGCCCTCGCTGCAGCAGGTTCGCCGAACCGATCCGCTGCGTGCCGTGGCAAATGAGCCGCACCTCTCGTTCGAGTCCGCCGGCGTTCGTCCGCTCGAGAGCTACGAGCGCCGCGAGATCCGCTACCGACTGGTCCGCCTGCTCGACGGTCCGGACGAGGTCCGGGCTTCTGAGATCGGCATCCTGGATCGCGGCGACGAGGTTCAGCTACTCGAGCGCCGGGGCGTCTACTGGCGGATCCTGTGCCCCGACGGGCGCGCCGGCTGGATACATCGAATGACTCTTGGCAACCCCGCTTCGGAGGCCGAGGAAGAGGCTTCGACGCACTCGCAGGCCGCCTACGAAGCCCCGTTCGTGGCCGAGCTGGACGCTGCCAACGGTCGACCGCCTGCGTCCAAGACGGAGTCCGAAATGGCGGCCGCAAGTCAGGACGAGGCATCTGACGGGCTGCTGGAGGCCTACATGCGGGCCCGCAGCGGACTGCGCCAGGGCGAAGCGGTGGCTCAAGAAGCCCTGGCTGCGCAGGCCGATCCGGTTGTGTCTCGACCTCGGCGCCGGGCCAAGACTCGTCCTGCGGCGCCGACTGCCGCTCCGGCCGTGAGTCGAGCGCGCGACTGCCTGGAGAAGGCCGGGTTCGCCGTCCAGGGCCCCAAACCGCCAACGGAACCGACCGTAGGGAAGGAGCCGGCGGTTGAGCGGGCGTCGGACCAGGTAGTCAACCTTTCGTCGGACCTGCCTGCAAGCGACGCTTCTCTCGCCGCAGAACCAGAACGTGTTGGTGACAAATGTTCGGAACGAAAGACCGCGGGTAGCCGTAAGGCCTCAAGCGGGACCCGGCCTGGTACCAGATCACGTCGCCCTTCACGGTGAAGCCGGTGCGTGTCGCTCGTTCGGCCAGGTCCGAACCGGTGAAGATGTAGCGCCCGCCCTGGTAGGCGTCCCGAACGATTACGGCCGCATATCGCTCCGGTCGGAGGACGCGCTCGAGTTGCCGAAAGACACTCTCCATCCGATCGAGGAACGTCCCGTAGTCGGCGCTGTTGGCAAGGTCGCCAGGGTGGTCCGTGACCATCGAGTAGTCCGTCCGGCGGTTGGCGTGCTGCTCGGCGAGTTTCCCCCCGGCCATGGTGATCGGCAGCTGGATGTTGTAGGGCGGGTCGGTGGCGATGAAGTCGACGCTATCGGCCTCTATCTCGGGCAGCACGAGCATCGCGTCGCCCAGTCGCATCTCCAGCCCCGAGGCATCGAACGGGCGCTCGCCGCCTGGGTCGCTCGAGCCGATGTCGGCCAGCAGCGGGCCGAGTCCGCCACGCTCCGATACGAGGCGGCGAAGAAGCGATTCGTAGACCTCGACCCAGCGAGGCTCGATCTCGATTCCGATCGCCCGCCGGGGTCCGCGCGCGATCGCCGCTCCCAGCAGCGTCCCACCCACGCCGGCGAAAGGGTCGAGGACGAGCTCCCCACTTGTCGTGAAGAACTCGATCAGTCGGGCCATGAGCCGAGGCGGCTTGTTGGCGCCGTGCTCCTTGCGGAGGTCGTGGCCGAGTTCGGAGGGGTAGGCGGTGCCCCAGACGGACTTGGTGAAGTACAGCCATTCCTCCCCGGTGAGTTCGTTGAGCGTGTTGCCGGGGTGTCGTGGACTCATGGCACGAGCCTACCAGGCGCGACGCGTCCGCTCCTGGCCACTACGAAATCGGTACCCAGGAAGTCGCCGCTTCAGGGTACGCTTGGGGGGCCGAGGGGATCGGCCGGGCGTCGGGGCAGACGGCGCTGTTACGGGGTTTGTCAAGGCCATGGTGAACAGCATGGGTCGTAGCGGCCCCCACGGCTCCGAAGGACGCTCTGTCCACCGCAAGCTGTGGAGCCAGCGTTTCGTTGGCCGCGAGCGGCAGTTGGAACGAATCGCGGTCGGACTCGAGAGCGCCGCCGACGGCCAGCCCAATGCGCTGATTCTCTCGGGAACGGCGGGCCTCGGCGTCAGCCGCCTTCTGACGGAGACGAGGCGTCGAATCGAGTCTCTGGCGGAGCCGTTCGCGGTAGTCCATGGCGTCGCTCTGCCGGCCGCGTCCGGGGTGCCGTACGCGCCCATCGCCGCTGCCCTCGAACGCCTGCTGGTCCCCATGCCGGACGAAATCATCGCCTCGTTGGTCGGTCCAACAGGCGACGCCATCGCCCGCCTGGTGCCGGAGTTACGACCCAGGCTGGCGGCTCTCGGGGTTCTGCCGGCCCGGCCTCCGATCGTCGCCACCGAGTGGCGCGAGGCGCGCATGTTCGAGGCGGTTCTCGGCTTGCTGGAGCGGCTCGGCGCACAGCAGCCAGTCGCGGTCCTGCTCGAGGACTTGCACCATGCGGATGCGGCGACGCGCGGCCTCGCGACTTTCCTGGCCCGGGTGTCACGCGGCCAGCGGGTCACGCTCGTCCTGACCTACCAGCCGGATACGCTGGTGCGCTCCCATCCCCTGCGGGCAACTCTCTCCGCGCTGGCCACAACGCCTTCGGTCGTCAGTGCCGAGGTCAACCCCTTGGACCGCGGTGAGCTGAGCCAGTTGATCGATGCCATCGAGGGCGGCCGGCCTTCCTCGACTACCCTGCTGCTGGTCGCCGAGCGGTCGCGCGGCAACCCTCTGGTGGCCGAGGAGCTGCTTGCAGCCCGCCGCGAATTGTCCGGTGTGTCGCTCGCCGGATCGTTCGAGCGGCTCGTGACGGCCCGGTCCGCTCTTCGCTCTCCGGAGTGCCGGCGAGTGCTGCGTTTGCTTTCCCTGGCTGGAACTCCCGTCTCGATGCCCACGCTCATGGCCATGGCCATGGAGTTCGAGCGGCGTGCGACGGCGCGGCCGCCACGGTCCGCGTACGGTTCGCGCAAGGGAGAAGGCCTGGATTCGGACGTCGCGGCCGGCACCGCCGAGGGCATCGAGCACGGCTTCCTCGTCGAGGAGGCGGACGGCAGGCTCCTGGGCCAGGGTCGTGAGATGCGCGTCCGGTTCCGTCACGAGCTGATAGCCGAGGCGATCGCTGCGGATCTGCTGCCAGCGACGAAGCGGCGCTACCACGCGGCACTGGCGGTGGCCGGGCGAGGGGAGGGCACGCCCCAGGGCCAGCCACCCGAGCCTGCCACTGCCCTGGTCCACCACCTGGCGGCGCACCAGTTGACCGAGGCCGAGCAGACGGCGCTGGCCTCGGCCGCCGCCGCCGAGGGGCTCGATGCCGGGGCTGATGCCCTCGCCCACTACGAGCAAGCGCTTTCTCTATACGAGATCGTTCCCCAGGAGGAGGGCGCGCCTCAACTACCCGACCTGTACGTTCGTGCGGCGGAGGCGGCGTTCGCGGCCGGTGATCCGGCGCGAGCCGAAGCCTACAGCGAGGCGGCGGCCGCCCATCTCGACGATCCCCGCGAGAGGCTGGCGCTCGGGCTCGTGATGGCGCAGCTCGGCCGCTACCGACGCGCCTCCGGCGACTACGAGGGTTCTCTCGCTGCTTACAAACGCGCCGTCGATCTCGTGCCACGCGAGCCGACGGCCGCCCGAGCGCGAGTTCTGGCCTCGCTGGCCCAGTTCCGCATGCTCGAAGGAGTGTTCTCCGAGGCCAAGCGCTATGCGCAAGAGGCGGTCGACGTGGCCCGGACAGTTGGCGACCCAGCTCGCCAGGAGCTGCTCCACGCCACCTGCACGCTTGCCGTGGCAGAAGCCTGGGGCGATAACCCGGACCCCGCAGTCGAGATGCTCCGCCGTACCCGCGACGAGGCCGCCGCGCTGGGCCGGTTGGACGATCTGTTCCGGGTATACGCGAACCTGACCACCGTCCTGGACTTGCTGGGCCGCCGAGAGGAGGCGATAGCCATCGCCTTCGAAGGCATCGCCGAGGCGGAACGGGCAGGCCAGGCGACCGTGTACGGCAACTTCCTGCGGGCCAATGCCTCCGAGTCCCTCTACTTCATGGGCCGCTGGCACGAATCGCGGCGCCTTTGTCTGGATGCGCTGAGCTGGAACCCGGTCGGCATCGGGTTCCTTTCGCCACTGCTCAACCTGGCCACGGTCGAGGTGGCGATGAGCGCGGGCGAGTCCGCCGGACGCTTGCTCGGGCAGGTCCTGCTCGCGGTCGAGACCGTCCAGGACCCGCAATTCGCCGTCCCGGCCCAGCAGACCGCGGCGGCTTACGGGCTCTGGCAGGAGGACCTGGTGGACGCGCGTCGCGCCGCGGAACGCGGTTGGCAGAAGGTCAGCGACACCGAGGATTGGCTGCTCATGGCTCGCATGGCAGCGACGTGCCTGGAGGTCGACGCGACCATATCAACGGATGCCCACCGGCGCCGCGACCTCGGTGCTGTGGCGGCGGCCCGCGAAAGGAGCCTGCCGATCGTATTGCAGGCCGAAGCCGTAGTGAGGGCGTGTGGCGTTTCGCCCAGGCTCGGCTCCAGGCGCCAGGCGGATCTGGCGATCCGAGTCGCTCGGGCCTTCCGGGCGCGGATCGAGGGCCGCGACGACCCGGCCACGTGGTCCCAGCTGGCGACGGATTGGGCTGAATTGGGCGATCCGTATGAAGCTGCTCGGGCGCATTGGCGCGAGGCGGAAGCTCTCCTGGACAGGTCCCGAGGTCGATCCACGCGCCTCGTCGCCAGGGACCCGCTGGTTGCCGCGGCTGAAGGCGCCTACGCCCTGGGCGCGTGGCCGCTGCTTCGGGCCGTGGCAGAACTCTCGCGTCGGGCCATGCTTCCTCTCCCAAGATCCATCGAAACTGCTCTCGACGGGCGCCTGGGATCGGCTCCCGAATCGCCCCGGCAGCCGTCCGGCCGGCCGGCCTCGCCGCCGCCGGTTTCAAGCTGGCTGGGCCAGCCGGCCCCAATCCCCGGCTTCGGCTCGTCGGCCGGCGTCAGGCTCAGGCCGGGAACGGCCGTCGCGGCCGGATTTGCCGCGTCTGCGACCAAGCAGGTCCAGCACGGTTTCGGATTGAGCAAGCGAGAACTCGAGGTCTTGGCCCTCATTGCCGAAGGCCGCAGCAATCCCGAGATCGGGCGTCAGCTCTACATAACCCGCAAGACCGTTGCGGTGCACGTGAGCAACATCCTGACCAAGCTCGGAGTGTCAGGACGCGTAGAGGCGGCCGCCGCCGCAATCAGGCTTGGGCTCACCGAGCGCAGCTAGCTCGAGCTGTAGGTTCATGCCGCGCCGCCGGGACCCGCCTCCGCCGCCCATCCGCCTCACCGTCCGGCGGGCCGCGCCACCTGGTCGGGCGACCCAGACACGAAGAAACCCGGGCACGAGAGGCCCGGGTTTCTTGGAGTGGCCGGTCTACCAGCGCTTCCCCCAGACGATCACCAAAAGCGCCACCACGACCGGAGCCAGAACGTTGAGGTCCACCGCCGACTCCTTGATCTACTTGACCGGGAATCGCTGCCCCACTGGTTCGTGTGCAGCGTCGGCAAGGATACGCGTCTGCGCGCAATTCTCAATCGCACTTCCGTACGGAGGGTCAGTGCCGGACTCCGCCGCTCGGTACTAGGGCGGCGAAGGCAAATGGGGCAACGGTGCCCGCGGTTGGCCAGCCGAAGGGCACTTCATACCGGCGGTGCCGGAGAGGCAGGCGATCCGGCAGGCTGACTCCGGGTTCTACTGGGCCTTGATCGCGGCGATCAATTTCGCCAGGCCGGCCTTGGCGTCGGCGAAGTACATCCCCGTCTTGGGATTGACGTAGAGCGGATTGTCGATGCCGGCATAGCCGCGGCCCATCGAACGTTTCATGACGATGATCGAGCGGGCGTGGTCAACGTCCAGAATCGGCATGCCGAAGATGGGGCTGGAGCGGTCAGTTCGGGCGGCCGGGTTGGTAACGTCGTTGGCGCCGACCACCAGAGCGACGTCCGTTCGCTCGAACTCGGGGTTGATCTCGTCCATCTCCTTGAGCTGCGGGTAAGGCACGTTCGCCTCTGCGAGCAGCACGTTCATGTGGCCAGGCATTCGGCCGGCCACCGGATGGATGGCGTAGGAGACGTCCACGCCGCGAGCCTCGAGAAGGTCGGCCAGCTCCCGGACTCCGTGCTGGGCCTGGGCCACGGCCAGCCCGTACCCCGGGACGATGACGACCTTGCTGGCGTAGGCGAGTTGGATCGCGGCGTCGTCGACGGACACTTCCCGGACCGTTCCGCCCGCACCGGTCAGCGCTGCCTGGGATCCCTCTGCGGCCCCGAAGCCGCCCACCAGGATATTGGCGATGGAACGATTCATGGCGTCGGCCATGAGCTTGGTCAGGATGGCTCCGGAGGCGCCGACCAGAGCCCCGGCCACGATCAGGATGACGTTGCCCACCACGAAGCCGGCCATGGCAACGGCGCTGCCGGTGAAGGCGTTGAGCAGAGATATCACCACCGGCATGTCCGCGCCGCCAATGGGCAGGACCATCGTGACGCCAAAGACGAGGGCACTCGCCAGGGCGACCATGAGCAGCAGGTCCATCACCGAGGCGTCGTAGTTGAAGAGGCCCGTGCCGGAGAGGACCAGCACAATGGAGCAGCTGATGGCCAGCACGAGGGCGACCGCCGAGAGCAACCGTCCGCCTGGGAAGACGATTGGCTGGCCCTTGAGCCGGCCCATCAGCTTGGCCGAGGCGATCAGCGAGCCCGTGAATGTCACCGAACCGACGATGACGTCGACCAGGATGAAGAAGATCAACCACCCATCCAGGGCCGCCAGTGCCCCTTCCGGGGTCCGCTGGCTGCTGAGCCGGATGAAGTCGTCGATGGCCAAAAGCCCCGCCGCGCCGCCGCCCACGGCATTGAAGAGAGAGACCAACTGCGGCATCGAGGTCATGGCCACCGTCCGTGCCATTCGCAGGCCGATGGCGCCGCCGACCACCATGCCGCCGCCGATGATCAACCAGTTGCCCGGTTCGACGCCGCGATAACCGACGTAGATCAGTTCCGCGACGACGGCGATAGTCATGCCCGTCGCGGAGAGGCGGTTGCCACGCCGGGCCGTGGCCGGCGAGTTCATCTGGTGCAGGCCCAGAGCGAAGAAGGCGGCGCCGATGAGGAAGGCGAGCTGAACTACGTATCCGAGATCGATGGCGGTCATGGCCGGATCCTCCTCAGTTGGCGGACTTGTCGGCCTTGGGGACCGGGCGGCGTTTGAACATCTGCAGCATTCGATCGGTTACCCAGTAGCCGCCGACGACATTCGCGGCGGCGAAAACGACGGCAACGAAAGCCAGGACGGAGGTCAATGCGTTGTCGGCGGTCGCGCCCAGACCGATGGCTCCGACCAGGACGATGCCGTGGATGGAATTCGTACCCGACATGAGCGGCGTGTGAAGCGTCGCCGGAACACGGCTGATCACTTCGAAGCCCAGCAGGATCGCCAGGACGAAGACGGTCAGGTCGTTGATCAGGGTGCCGACGTTCATGCCTGGGCGCCTCCCTTGGGAGCGGTCTGAAGCAGTTGCTGGGTAGCTGCCTGTACAACCTTGCCGCCATGGGTGATCACTGTGGCAGCCGTGACTTCATCGCTGAAGTCGAAGTCGAGCTTGCCATCGACGACGAAGTTGAGCAGAAGGTTGGAGATATTGCGTGAGTAGAAGGTGCTTGCCCCAGTCGGCATGGAGGCCGGCAGATTCACCGGGGCGTGAACCTCGACGCCATTTGGAGTGGCGATGACCTTGCCAGGTCTCGACAGTTCGCAGTTGCCGCCCAGTTCACTCGCGGCCATGTCTACGATCACCGAGCCTGACTTCATACCCTCGACCGCGGCCCGAGTGACCAGCACGGGAGGCCGCCGGCCCGGCACCTGGGCCGTTGTTATCACGATGTCCGAGGCGG
Organism: Chloroflexota bacterium; assembly: GCA_003158675.1. GTDB lineage: Bacteria > Chloroflexota > Limnocylindria > Limnocylindrales > CSP1-4 > Fen-1039. Next base: position 29,643 of record PMKN01000064.1, read on the forward strand.
CGATGATGCCGTTCAGTTCGGCCTGCTGGGCCGCCTGCTCCTCCGCGGTCAGGGCGCGGGCGTAGCCACCCTGACCCGTGGCCTCGATGGCGGATTTGAGGGTCACGAACTGGGCCCCGAGCGATTCCGCTTGCTCCTTGGTATCGCTGCGGACGTCGTAGGCCTTCACCATCGCCCCGAGCCGGCGGGCGGTGGCGATAGCCTGGAGCCCGGCCACTCCCACCCCGAGGACCAGCACGTTGGCGGGCTTGGCCGTGCCGGCCGGAGTAGTGAGCAGCGGGAAGTATCGGCCGAAGGCGTTGGCGGCGATGAGAACTGCCTTGTAGCCACCCACGTTCGCCTGCGATGAGAGCGCGTCCATCCCCTGCGAGCGGGAGAGTGTCCGCGGGATCGCGTCCAGGCTAACTGCCGTCACTTTCTGGCGCGCGAGCCGGACCATCGCCAGCGGATCGAGGAGGGGCGCCAGCAGGCCGATGACGACCTGGCCTTCCTGGAGCATCGCTGCCTCGGCCGACGTGGGCCGATGGATCCTCAGGATCACGTCGCTGGTGGAGCACAACGTCGCGGTGTTGACTATCTTGGCGCCCGCATCCACGTAGCTCTGATCCGGGAAATGCGCGGCCGCCCCCGCGCCGCGCTCCACGAGCACGGTCATCCCGGAATTGCGGAGCTTCTGGATCGCGTCCGGGACCAGCGCCACGCGCCTCTCGTCCGGGGCGGTCTCTTTGGCTACGCCAACTCTCATCGCGATTTCACCTGCTGCACGCGTCATGGACCGGCCGATTCAGGGCAACAGCGTCCAGCTAGGACGCGCTGGAAGTCTAGTCCGGCCCGCTGTGGCGTGCGTGCCTTCCGGCACGTCCGCCCTGGATCGACCCCGAAAGGCCGGCGGAGGGCACCCGCGGAACTCTGGCTCCTTGCGGTGGCCAATCCGGCATATCGAGCTTGGTCCGAACCATCCCACGTCTCAAAGATCGAGGCGCCGGAGGTTGGCCCTGTTTCACAGATCGAATTGGCGCTCATACATCAGTTCGCTCCGCAACCGGGCCTCTGGCCACACGTGCAGAAGGGCGTATAGTCGATCCCACACCGCTGGCTTGCCGGCGACACATATCAGGATGGCCGTGGACCGGGAGTGGAACGCTATGGTCACAGTTCGCAAAGCCGATCCCGCACTTATGGACAAGGCCGCCAAATCCGGGCGCGAGTTGAGCCCGGCCGCGCAGCAGCGAGAGCAGCAGCAGCGCCAGTTCAAGCGGTTGATCGCCCAGCTCAAGGGTCCCCAGCAGGTCTTCTCAGTACGCCTCGATCCCACAGAGAAGCCGATCACCATCAGGCAGCGTTTGCTTCGCGTTGCGGCTGACGCCAAAGTCGAGATCGCCGTACGCAAGCACGGCGATGGATTCCTCGTGGGCCTGCTCACACCCGATCGGCGCACGAACCGGGGACGCCGCGCTAAGGCCTGACGACCGGCTGATCCGCCACGCTCCCAGCGCCTGAAGGCGCGACCCCAAAGGCTCTACCGCTTGGGCGGTTCCTCAGCCGAGATCGTCTCTTCGACGTCGGCCGATTCCTCCGCTCCGGCTGATTCCACCGGATCCGGGTCGAGGACTACCAGTCGGTAGGCTTCGGCCGCCGCTGTGCCGATCCTGGCTCCCTGGTCGACCAGGCGTGCCCGCACGCGGCCGAACACGGCCTCGGGATCGTGGAGCTGGCTGGAATGTGCCCGCAGGGCTTCGATCTTGCGGTCGGCGGCGGCGGTCACGTCGATCCACACGTCGGGCTTGTTGGACCACATGAGATACAGCCGCCTCACCCGGTGAGCCGGGAGCCCCTGGCGGGTCAGCCAGGGAAAGACCATCGGATTGCGGGCGGCGGGGTAGACGGCGTCCAGAGCCGCCATTGCTGCCGCGCGATGATCGGTATGGTTGATGCCTCCGCCGTCGTGGATCACCACCTCCGGATCACCCGCGAAGACCGCGTCCGGCTTGAAGGTTCGGATCTCGCGGACGAGCATTTCGCGCAACGACAGGTCGTCGACCAGGTTGCCGTCGGGCTGATGCAGGAACGAAACGCCCCGATAGCCCACAACCTGCGCCGCCAGACGCTGCTCGTCTTCGCGAGCCTGGGCCAGTTCGAACGGATTGGCCTCGGGGTCTTCTCCGCCGGCGTCGCCGGATGTGCAGCACACCAGCCAGCCCTCGGCTCCCGCCTCGATCCAGGCCGCGGCCGTACCTGCCGGGCCGAAGTCGGCGTCGTCAGGGTGGGCCACGATGACCATGAATCGCCTGGGTCGCCAATCGTGCGGGGAGGGCATCTCGTCGATGGTGGGTTTCATCTGGCTCCTGAAAGGTGGACAACTTGCGGTGCGAATCGGCAACAACCGGCCCCGAGCGATGGCTCGGCACGCTCCGGCAGGCCATCTGGGCCTCCGCGAAGATCGCGCACGAGAGTTATCATGCCGCCCGAGGCTTCGCTCGTCTCCCCCCACGGGCGAGGCCTCTCTCCATGCCCGCCGCTAGGGGAGGGTCGCGCGTGCCCGACCCAGCGCTTCCAGGACCTCCGCCGCGTGGTTCTCGGGCTTGACCTTGGTCCAGACGTGGGCGAGCCGGCCGTCGGGACCGACCAGGAAGCTGTTCCTGGCGACGCCCCAGTAGGTCCTGCCGTACTGGTTCTTCTCCACCCAGCTGCCGTACGAGTCGGCTACGGCGTGGTCTTCGTCCGCGAGCAGAGTGAAGGGCAGTCCGTACTTGGCGCGGAAGGCCGCCTTGCTCGCGGCCCCCTGGGGGCTGATTCCCCAGACCTCGGTGTCTGCGTCTCCGAAAGTGGCGTGGGCGTCTCTGAAGGAGCAAGCCTCCTTGGTGCAGCCCGGCGTGTCGTCGGCCGGGTAGAAGTACACGACCGTGAAGTGGCCCGTTCTGTCGGCGAGACGGTGATGTCGTCCCTCGTCGTCTCGTAGCTCGAAATCGGGGGCGATTTCGCCCACCGCAGGGATATTGCTCATGCAAGCAGGTTAGCAGGGCGTTTCGTGACGGTTGCGACCGGCGTTCGGTAGCCCGCAGGACGAGATCGGCCATGCGAGCCCGAGGCATCCTTGCGGCGCCAGGTGCTAGGATTCGGCCAACCGAATACGCCTCCGGGGAGCGCCACTGGCGCTGAGAGTGCGGCTCCTGCCGCAGACCCGCTGTACCTGATCTGGGTAATGCCAGCGAAGGAAGCAGGCACAACCAACTCCCTCTCGCCGCACTCCCCAAACGCGGAGCGCGGCGACGTTGTTTTCGAGGCAGAAGGTGAACGGGATTGGTCCACGGTGAGTGACGACGACCGACTGGGGGCGACGCGGCAGCCAGCTCCGCGCGCGGAGCTACGCGCGGACGAGAAGCTCCGGCGCGTGCGTGCCCTCACGATCGCCGGCTCCGACTCGGGCGGCGGTGCCGGCATCCAGGCCGATCTCAAAACGTTCATGGCGTTCGGCGTCTATGGCGCCTCGGTCGTGACCGCGATCACGGCCCAGAACACCGTCGGCGTGCGCGCCATCCATGAGGTGCCGCCGGATGTCGTCGCGGCGCAGATCGACGCGGTTCTCGACGACATCGGCGCCGACGCTGCCAAGACCGGAATGCTCTCGAGCGCGGCGATCATCGAGGTCGTGGCTGACCGACTGCGCGCCCACCCGGTCGCGGCGCTGGTCGTGGATCCGGTCATGGTCGCCAAGAGCGGCGACGTGCTGCTGCAGCCGGCGGCGGTGCGGGCGCTCATCGAGCTGCTCCTCCCGATGGCGACGGTGGTCACGCCCAACGCTCCGGAGGCGACCGTGCTCTCGGGCCTGGAGGTGCGGGACACGCGGTCTGCCCGCGAAGCTGCACGGCGGATCCATGGCCTCGGTCCGGCCGTGGTCATCGTCAAGGGCGGACACCTCGACGGCGACCGGTCCGAGGACCTAGTGTTCGACGGTCGTTCGTTCGAAGTCCTGTCCGGTAGGCGCGTCGACACCCCCCACACGCATGGCACCGGCTGCACGTTCTCGGCAGCCATCGCAGCCTGCCTCGCCCGTGGCATGACCCCGCTGGCGGGGGCACGGGAGGCGAGGGCGTTCCTCCAAGGAGCCATTGAGCATGCCGAGCCACTCGGCTCCGGCCACGGGCCAGTGAACCATCTCTGGAGGTCGTTCCATGCGTGAGCTCGATCTGGCTGCGCTGACTGCGCAATCGCTGGCCCGGATACGCGAACGCACCCCGCTCGTCCACAACATCACCAACTTCGTCGTGATGAACGACACGGCCAACGTGCTCCTCGCGCTCGGCGCCTCGCCGGTCATGGCTCATGCGATCGAGGAAGTCCGCGAGATGGTGGCCCACGCCGGCGCCCTCGTGCTCAATATCGGGACGCTCGAGGAGAGCTGGATCGAAGCCATGCTGGCGGCCGGCGAGGAGGCGAACGTTCGCGGCATACCCGTGGTACTGGATCCGGTAGGGGCCGGCGCGACGAGGTTCCGCACTGCCGCCACCGAGCGGATCCGCGCCGCGGTTCGTGTCGCGGTGGTCCGTGGCAATGGTGCCGAGCTGGCCACAATCGCCGGAATGGAGGCGAGGATCCGGGGCGTGGACGCGGTTTCGTCCGGGGATCCGGTCTCGGCCGCTCGGATGGCCGCGACCCGCTTTGGTGGAGCGGCCGTCGTCAGCGGGCCTGTCGATTACGTGGCCGACGCCACCCGCCTGGCCGAGGTGCACAACGGCCATCCGCTCATGGGCCGCATCACCGGCTCGGGCTGCATGGCCACGGCTATCGTCGGAGGGTTCCTGGCGGTCGAGCCCGACCCGTTCCTGGCCGGGGCCGAGGCGATGATCGCGTTCGGGATCGCCGGCGAGCTGGCCGCGGAGCGCAGCGCCGGACCGGGCACGTTCCGGGCGAATCTGATCGACGCCGTGGCGGCGCTGGACAGCGACACGGTCTTGTCGCGAGCGCGAGCTTCGGTCGGTGAGATGGATCCGGCATGAGCGGAACGCCCCCAGACGAGGAGCGGGCGCGCCGCCGCGAAGTGCTCCGGAAGGCGGGCGTCTACCTGGTGACCGAGGAGTCGCTCAGCGTCGGGCGACGCTCGGAAGAGATCGCCGAGGCTGCGCTGGCGGCCGGCGTGCGTGTCGTGCAGGTTCGAGAGAAGGACGGGACGGCGCGTCGAGCCCTGGAGATCGCTCTCGCCTTGCGGCGTATGACGCGCCGATTCGGGGCGCTCCTGATTGTCAACGATCGGATCGACATTGCGCTGGCCGCGGACGCCGATGGCGTTCACCTGGGCCAGGAGGACATTCCGATGGCGGCAGCCAGAAGGCAGCTGGGCGAGGCGGCTTTGATCGGGTTGTCGATCACGGCGGCCGGGCAGCTTGCCGCGCCTGATGCTGCCCTGGCTGACTGCCTGGGCGTGGGCTCGATATTTGCCACGAGTTCGAAGTCGGACGCGACTCTTACCGGGCTGGCGCTGCTCGGGGCGGCGCGGGCGGCCGGGGGCGGCCGGGTACCAATAGTCGCCATCGGCGGGATAACGGTTGGAAATGCGGGTCGGGCTGTGCTCGCCGGCGCTGACGTGGTGGCGGTCATCGGCGCCATCACCGCCGCGTCCGATCCGGGTCGAGCAGCCAAGTCGCTCCTGGAGGAGGTCCGCGTGGCGCGGGCTCGGGCGACGCGATGAGCGGCTCCGGCGAGTTCGAGCTGATTGCGTCGCTGGCGAGGCGCCTCGATCCCGCGACCGACGGGCTGGGTATCGGCGACGACGCCGCGGCCTGGTCGGCGACCCCAGGCGCGCTGGTCGTGGCCACGACCGACATGCTGGTGGAAGGCGTCCACTTCCGCCTCGACTGGACGTCGCCGCGCGACCTCGGCTGGAAGGCGCTTGCAGTCAATCTCTCCGACCTTGCGGCCATGGGCGCCACGCCGGGCCGGGCCCTGATCTCCGTGGCGTTGCCGCCGGGTCAGACGAGGCTGGTCGAGGAGATGTACGAGGGCCTCGGCGAGCTGGCCCGCCTCACCGGAACGCGGGTGGTCGGCGGCGATACGGTGCGAACTTCGGGGCCGCTCGTCGTGAACGTAGCTCTCGTCGGCGAGGCGGAGCGAGGCCGTTTGCTGCGGCGGGACGGCGCCCGGCCCGGCGACCTGCTCGTCCTGACCGGAGCCGTCGGAGCGTCGGCGGCGGGCCTGGCCCTGTTGCTCGAGGGCGACCGCGACCGGCTCTCCTCGCCCGAGGCGGCGCAGCTCCTGGCGGCCCACCATCGGCCCACGCCGCGGCTCGCCGCGGGCCGCGCTCTCGCGTCCGCCGGCTCGCGCTGCGCCATCGACGTCAGTGACGGAGTTGCCAGCGAAGCCTGGCATCTGGCCCGGGCCAGCGGCGTGAGCATCAGGCTCGATGTCGACCGGCTGCCGCTCGATCCCGCCGCGATCGTCCTTTTCGGCGAGGCGAAGGCGCGCCAGTTCGCCGTTTCGGGTGGCGAGGACTACCAGCTGCTCTTCACCGTGCCCGAGGCCCTCCTGTCGGGCGTGAAGGCGGCTTGCGGCGGAGAGGACCGCTCCACGGTAGTGGGCCGGGTGACGGGGATCCAATCGGGTGGAGAGGTCCAACTGATGGACGCGGACGGTGTCGTGGATCCTGGCCCGTCCGGCTATGTGGCGTTCTGAAACAGGAGGAACGGTGGTCGCGGAAGCTCAGCCCCTCGGGATACCTCGCGGCGACCTGGCCGCAGCCACTGTCGGAATCGAGCCTGTTCCGGATCGGTTCCGGGTACTGGGATTCCTCGACTACTTCGTGTTGTGGGCGGACCTCGGGGTCGGATTGCTGGTGCTCCTCGCCGGCACGGCGCTCGTACCGGGGCTCGGGTTATGGGAAGCGTTCGCCGCGATCCTCGGCGGCACGTTCATCGGCAACGTGATGCTAGGGCTGGCCGGAGTCGTTGGTAGCGACAACGCGGTCCCTTCGATGGTCAGCCTGCGGCCGAGCTTCGGTCGGCGTGGCAGCTATCTGCCGAGCCTCATCAACGTCGTCCAGCTGGTGGGTTGGGGGGCGTTCGAGATCTTCATCATGGCCAAGGCTACCGTCGGTCTGACGCATTCTCTGTGGGGCTTCTCCAGCTATGGGTTGTCTGCGGTCGTTTGGGGAATCGTGGTCATCCTTTTCGCCCTTGGCGGTCCGCTCGTCATAGTCCGCCAGTGGCTGGAGAAGGCCGGCATCTGGATCGTCCTAGTCACCGGTGCGTGGATGGTCGTTTATGTTGCGACGCACGCCGACCTTGCCGCGCTCGCGAGCAGGCACGGCGATGGCAGCTTGACCTTCGCCCAGGGAATAGACCTCGTGGTGGCGATGCCGATCAGCTGGCTGCCGATCGTCGCCGACTTCAACCGCTTCGCTCGCTCCTCCCGTTCGTCGTTCTGGGGGACCGTATCCGGGTTTGCCGTAGCCAACGTGCTGTTCTACAGCCTGGGCGTTCTCCTGATTCTCGTACTGCCGACCGGCGGCCTAATAGAGTCGATCATGACCATCGCCTTTGGGGCGGCCGGTCTGGCGCTTCTTCTCGGCGACGAGACCGACAACGCCTTTGCCGATATCTACTCGGGTGCAATCTCGATCAAGAACATCCTGCCGGCGCTCTCGACGCGCATCCTGGTGACCGGTCTGGGTTGCGTGTGTCTGGCGATCGCTCTCGCGGTCGATCTCAACAGCTACCAGGGCTTCCTGTATTTGGTGGGTTCGCTGTTCACGCCGCTGTTCGGAGTCCTGTTCGCCGATTACTATCTTCTGAAGCGGCGCCGTTATGAATCGGATGCCCTGTACCCTGCGACCGGCAGTGGGCGAGCATTGAGTGGAGTGAACCCTGTGGCTCTCGTGGCATGGGGCTGCGGTATTGCGGCCTACCTGACCGAGACCACCTACGTCGGCTGGCTTGGGGGCACTCTTCCGTCCCTAGCGGTCTCGCTCGTCGTCTACGTGGCGGCAAGTGTGACTCTGGAGCGGGTTCGAGCCAGATAGTCGTCTGGAAGATGACCGGGCGACGCGCCCCAAAGGCCCCCATTCGGCCGTCCTTGTGCCCCGAAAAGACCACCTTCAAGGCCATTGCATAGAACGTCCATCGCAGCTACGATCATTCACACGGTTCGCAGGGATTGGACTTGCAGGTTCGGTGAACCGAAGGCGCCCAAATGGGGTCACTAACTTGAGGGACCGCTATCACATACTGGTCGTTGGCGTGCCGCCTGCCGATACTCTCATTAGTTGTCCAATCGAACACATGGTAGATTTCATCCGTGAGTGAGCCCTCGCAATCCGCCACCGATCGTGTTGTCGAAGTCGCCGCCCGCAAAGGCGTCAAACTAGACATCACCACATTCGACGACTCGACGCATACTGCCGAAGAGGCGGCCGCCATCGTTGGCGCCGACCTGGGGCAGATCGTCAAGTCGCTCGTTTTCGTGGCGCCGCGAGCAGGCGGAAGACTGGTCCCCATCGTGTGTCTGGTCTCGGGGCGCAACCGCGTGGACCTGGCGCAGCTGGCGGCCGTGACCGGCGAGGCGGCAATCAGGCGCGCCACCGCGCGCGAGGCACGCGACCTCATCGGCTTCTCGATCGGCGCGGTGCCGCCCTTCGGGCACGGTCACGACGTTCGAATCGTGATGGATCCGGATCTGTGCCCGTACCCGGTGGTGTGGGCCTCCGCAGGCACCGACTCCGCAGTCTTTCCGGTGCCGCCCGGCACCCTCCGCGCCCTGGCGAATGCCCTGGTGGCGCCCATCGCCGAGGAGCCCTGGATCCCGGCCGCGATAGGCATTGACGCGCGTCTCCGCTTCGAGTCCGGCGGCTCCACCGCGTAGCTCCCCCGTCCCTGCCGATCCCGTCTTGGATTCAGTTTTCGGCCGGTTCTGACGACTCCACGTTCCGCGGATGGTGGACGAGCGGTGGACAACCCGCCTCTGCCAAGCGGCGGCCGGTGGACAACCCGGTTGAAACGAAGGCGTGAGTCCCGTAGCGTGTTTTCCACGCCCGAAGGGGTCGAGCGACTGCTAGCGGCTGCGATGACATCAAGGCCCACGCATTCGAAAAGGTTCCTTCGGGCGTTTCGTTTTGCCCGCAATGCGCGTAGCCCTCGACAGCCCGTCGAGGCGGTGGCCTGGGAGAAGGACCGCCGCCTCGGCCGGTGTTCGTTTCCGGGGCGGAGGATCTGGCCCAGAAACGTCGGAAGCTCTTCGATTGTGGGAGCCGCGAGCGGTCGCCCGTAACGGAGTCGGCCGGTCGAGACTGCCGACCGGGTCGGTCAGCCCTCCGCCCTTCGCTCGAATTCGCCCCACTGGCTGTCCACGTAGAGCGCCTGGAGGAAGAGGAGCGTGTTGATCTGGTACATGGTCCAGGGTGATGCGTTCGCAGGAAGGCCGGACGCGTAGCCGATCAATCCTTCGGCTTCGACGCTAGTGAGCCCGCTCGAAACGAGCAGACGATAGGAAGCCTGGGTCCGGAGCTTGCGGTGCCGGACGTCGGGGGGTGTTGGACCCGCGACCGCCGCGGCCTGTCGCTCCGCCGCCCGCTCGAATGTCGGATCCGGAATCGCAGGCGCGGGCCCGACGTCAATCGGGACCCAGCTGGCATGGGACCTGCCGAGGCGACCGCGAGCCGCGGTCGGCCGGCTTTGCGTGCGACCGATGCCGCCCGTACTCGCGTCGTCTGCCTTGCCCGTCATTGCCGGAACCTTTCGAGCCCTTTGATGTGGTATCGGTGACCCGGAACTTTCCTCCAGCAGCGTCTTGAAGCTTCCAATGCCTGAGGTTCGGGCTCCATGCCCCGCACGTGCGTGGCCCCAGGTACTTGCTGTTCAGCGGTGGCGCGTTCGGATTAGGGGAATGGAGCCAGGGTCGCTGGAGCGGCCCCGGAACGCCGCCGCCTGTCCGCGCCGCTAGACTGAAATACGTGCGAGTCCGCCTGTTCGAGTTGCGGCTTCTGTCCGTCGCCCTCACAGTCCTTTGGGCTGCGGGGGGTGGCATAGTGCTGATCGCGTACCGGCCCGGCGGTCCGCTCGACCTGCTCGTCGGGTTTACCGCCTCGCTGCCGCTCCTGCTCAGCGTCGCCTCGATTGTGTGGCCGCCCCTGGTGACGAGCAATCGTGGGTCGGCGGGGATCTTCTGGCTGGGGCTCGTAGCGGGTTTGCTGCTGGTGCCCTCGATCGCGAGCGTGGCCGCCCAGGTGATGGCTAGCAGCTCACAGCCCCTGCTGCCGTCGGTTGAACTCGTCTACCCCTGGGCCGCGGCCCTTTTCGCCACCGCGCTGTTCGCGGGATTGGGTGTCAGCCGCCAGTTGATCTCCGAGACCGGGATCGGCAGGCGGCGGATGGCCGTTTCGATTGGGTTCGGGCTGGCGGCGACGGCCTTGATCGGGGCGTGCTTTGCCGGGGCCAGCCTGGCCGATGACGCGGCCCTGCGCGACAAGCCCGCGCTCTACTCGCGGTTCGGCCCCACGTCGGCGCGGCTCACGCCTCCCACATGCGAAGACGGTCTGAAGATTGGGACGACCGCGACTCTGAGTCTCCACATCCAGGGCAACGTCGATGGGCGATCGATCGGGACAGTCGATCTGACCGGCAGCCGAGCCGGCAGTGACGTGTCGTGGACAGCTCAGGTCGTGCACGAGGATCGCTTCGGACAATACGGAGCGATCCGACTCGGTTCTTCGGGTTGGAGGCTCGACCTCGGACAGCCCTGGCAGAGCGCCTCGCCTTCGGCGCTGGATTCGGACATGGTCGACGTCACCGTGCTCGCTCAAGCGCTTGCGCCAGGCGACCGCGCCACTGCAGAAGACCGCGGGCTCGAGTACGTCGAGGGGGCGCGGGCCCGACACTGTCGGGTCGCGGTCGACGGCCCGACATTTGCCGCCTCATTTCCCCAGGTGGTCTGGCTGACCGACAACGCCAGCATGGCCAATTGGCGCGGCGAGATCGACTACTGGGTCTTCGGCGACGGCGAAGTGGGCCTGGTGCAAGGATCGGTGAACGGCAACGCCCAGGCGATGCTGCCACAGGGGCTGCAGGCCACGGTGGAGGTCAAGCTCACAGCCACCGATCGGGGCCAGCCGGTCTCCATCACGCCGCCGAGCGGACCGTGACGCGGCCGACGACCCCGGGTCGTCCCCAGCGTGCTGTCGAGCCGGCGGTGGAGCCGGAGGTGGAGCCGGCGCCCGGCCTGGCTTTCGATCGTGCATCCGATCGAGCTTCGGCCAAACACGATCGACTGGCCCGCTTCTACCGCGTCATCCGCTACCTCCAGGCTCACCCCGAGGGGGCCTCGCCCGACGCGATTGCCGAATTCGTAGGGATGTCGAGGCGGACCGTCTACCGCGATCTCCAGGCGCTCGAGGGCGAAATCGAGATCCCGCTCTGGAGCGAGGGCGGCAAATGGGGCATCGTCGAGGGGGCGTTCCTACCGCCGCTTCGATTGACCCTCAATGAAGCCGTCGCTTTCTTCATCGCGGCGCGCCTCACCGCCCAGTGGGCCGACCGATACGAGCCGGACATGGGCGCCGCATTCCAGAAGCTAGCGGAGATCCTCCCGCCCGTCGTGGCGCGGCATCTGGAGCGAACCATCGATCTGCTGGCCAGCCGTCCACCCGACGAACGGCTGGCCCGCCATCTGCGGCTCCTCGCCCGGGCGTGGGCGGAGCGCCGGGTCGTGGATCTGACCTACGACGCCGCCACGTACAGCCCGGGCCGGCCCGCCCGGCGCTCGCGAGTCCACCCGTACCTGTTGGAGGCGTCGGCGACGACGAGGGCGCTGTACCTGATGGGCTTCGATGAGTCGCGCGAGGCCGTTCGAACCTTCAAGCTGCAGCGAATCCTGGACGTATCGCTGACGCCCGACACCTTCGAGCCACCGGAGCCCCGCGTCGTCCAGGAGAGTCTCGGCCGGGCCTGGGGCGTCATCGCCGACCAGGAGGAGGTCGAGGTGGTGCTCCGTTTCGATGCCGCGATCGCCGGCCTCGTGACCGAGACGACGTGGCACCCTACGGAGCAGGTGGCGCACCAACCGGATGGCAGTCTCCTGTGGCGCTGCCGAGTCTCGGGCACCCTGGAGATCCGGCGCTGGATCCTGCAGTGGGGTGCGCAGGTGGAGGTGCTGGCGCCGCCGGACCTGCGGGACGAGGTGGCCGCAACTCACCGGGCCGCTGCGGCGCGGTACTGACGGGGCAGCGGCCGCCGCAGCCGTCATTCGGGCCGCGTCTCGGCTAGGCTTGGACGATGCATGACAATACGGTCAGAGCCGAGGGCAGCCAGGACGAGGCACCGCTCGCCGGCGACGGCCCGGATGTGGCGCCCGCGAGCGGGTTGCACCCGCTGATCTGGTCGGTGAACCTCTTCAGCGACCCGATCCACGGTTACATCGAGCTGACCAAGCGCCTCACTCCCGAACGCGCGAACCAACTCGGCATGGCCCCGGAAGACGCCGCCGAAGCCGACCTGCTCGACTCGGCCTGGCTCCAGCGGATGCGCCGCATCAGCCAGCTCCAGAGCGCTCGTTGGGTATTTCCCTCGGCCGAGCACAGCCGCTTCACCCATGGCCTGGGCGTCATGCACGAGGCGAGTCTGTGGGCCCGCCATCTGTATCCCAGCCTTCGGACGGCACTCGCCGAGGCGGACCCCGGGGCTGCGCTGCCGTCGGAGGGTCTGGTCGTCGAGACACTCCGACTGGCCGGTCTCCTGCATGACGTGGGCCACGGGCCGTTTGCCCATTTCTTCGACGAGCACGTCCTGTGCCACTATCCTGCTCCGGCCGATCCCCGTCGCGGTGGGCGCAAGAGCCTGACCCACGAGGACCTCTCCGCCCTAATCATCGAGCGCGAGCTAGGCGACACGATCGCGGCGATCCGCCGCGCCCCTGGCGTAGTCCCCGAGCGCGACGCGCTGCGGCCGGACGAGCTGATCGACCCGCGCTGGGTCTCCTTCCTGATTTCCAAGCCGGCCCTGGCGGATCCGAGCATGCCGCGATGGCTGCGCTGGCTGCAGCCGCTGCTTTCAGGCGTGTTCACCGTTGACAACCTCGACTATGTGCGCCGCGACGCATACATGATCGGCGTCGCCACCGGGCCAGTAGACGTGGAGCGGCTGCGCCGATACAGCTTCATCGGGCCGCGCGGACTCTCGTTGTATGAGCCCGGGCTCGCGGCTCTCGAAATGTTTCTGACCGCGCGGCTATTCCTGTACGAGCAGATCTACTTCCATCGCTCGGTTCGGGCGATCGACCTCGATCTGGCGGAGGTCTTCCGACCCAGCGTTGTGGCGATCTTCGGCGATGTCTCACCGGCCGAGGCTCTGGGCCATTACGCGGACCTGGACGAGTACGCCCTACTGCATCAAGCCGCCCTCTGGGCGCGGGGCGAAGCCATCGCCATTGACCCGGCGCCCGGCGACGGCACCGTAACGGCCGAGGTGGGTCGGGTCTGGCAGGCGATCCTGCTGCGCCGCTCGAGATGGCGCGCCGAGGCCGAGCTGCGGCGCAGCTATGAGGCGGCCGGACGCGACGCCGCTCGGGCCGAGGTGGCCAGGGATCTCGCACCGTCCGAGCCGGATGGCGGGTCCATTGATCTGGCAGAAATCGACGCTAGGCCGGCCGATGCAACCGCAACCGATTCGCTTCTTGCGATCGTGGGTCGCGACGGCACGCCGGGAGCGCCACTCAGCCATTCACTGGGCCGGCTGCCCGCATACTCGCTCGTGGCCAGACGATACCGGCGCAACGACTGACCGATCGTTACGGCGCCGGCGGGCTCGAGGGGTGCGCGGAGGCCCAGGCGGCAGCTTCCGTCGGCCGCAGGGCGCGCATCTCCGCCAGGTCGTTTCGGTATGGGAGCACCAGCAGGGGGTTGATGCGAGCCGTCTCGGTGGCCGGCAGTTTCAAGCGCGCCGCTTCGCTTGGTTCGAGCGCGAAGGTGGCTGTTTCGAGCGGGTTGAACAGGCCGAAATGGACATGGCAGCCGCTGGCATGCCCAGAGTCGCCTTCGATCCCGATCACCTGGCCGGCCTTGACGACCTGGCCGGGCTTCACCTTCACGCTCCACTCATGGGCGTAGATGCTGCGGTAACCGTCCCCGTCGTCGATGACGATGATCACCGGGTTGGTGCCCCACCAGTTGTGCTCGTCGAAGAGCGTCTTGTAGGCCGTGAGGTCGCCGTTCCACCCAATGAAGTCCGCGTAGTGCTGACTCGCGACCAGAACGACACCATCGTGCGCGGCATAGACCTTGTCGCCACACTGAGTCGCCATATCAACGCCGTCGTGGAACAGCTTGCCGTTGACGACGAACTCCCCCCAGTTGCTGGGCCCGAAGGGCAGGGTGATCTTGGCGTTGACCAGTGGCCAGACGTAGCCGGTCATCTGCCACGTCGGGAGCGGCGTCAGCGGGTTGCTTGTCGGCGTTGGACTGGAAAGCGGAGTCGAGGTTGGCGGGGTGGTCGGGCTGGGAGTGGCTGTGGCAGTGACATTGGCGGCGATGACAGTGGGTTCGGCGCTCGAAGCGGCGGTTGGCGCTGGAGAGGAGGTCGCCTGCGCGAAGAAGACCGGCCCGGCTGCCAGGCCGGCGACGATCACGACAGCCAGAGCGACAATCGCTGCCGCGGGCAAGGCCAGTCGGCTCCTTGGGAAGGCGGGCCAGCTGCGACCCGGTGCGCGGGCCATGGGCGGCCGGGGAGGTAGGCTGTCGAGGCTGCTCACTTGGTTCCTTGTAGCACGAAACGAGCACAGTTGTCACGCCGGTACTCCATAGCTCGGCCGGCAAGGTGACTTCTGTACCAGCTCCGCACGCCGCCGCCCGGGTTGCGCGGGAGGACCGGGGCGCGGCACACTGGGCGGACACCAGTCCGGAACGCCGGCCGCTACCGCCACGAAGCACTCATTTGGGAAGGGCTCGCGTCCATTTCGTTGAGTCCGCCAGGCAGCTCCGCCGCCACGAAGGCCATTCCTGGCCTTCGACTCGGCCGACGGAACCGCGCAGATCGGAGAGACCACAGATGCGCCGAGCCAGCCTGACAGGCCGAATCCTGGCCGTCGTCGCACTCGTCTGCGTCGCCGCAGCCACGCCGGTCACAACATTGGCTGCTGCCACTGCGACGCCGGGGGCATGGGCGGCCACAGGGAACCTGGGCCAGGCGCGCGGCTTCGCGCCGGCAATTCTGCTGGGCGACGGCTCCGTGATCACCGCTGGTGGAACGGACGGCTTCTCGTACACCGCCTCGGCGGAGCGCTGGAGTGGCGGCACCTGGTCGGGAGCGGGGGCTATCGGCCAGGCGGTCGCGGGCCAGGTCGCCGCCGTGCTGCCCAATGGCAAAGCTCTGTTCGCCGGCGGGGCGGACAGCATGAGCTACTACACCTACGGCGACCTGTTCGATCCCGTGGCCGGAACCTGGACTCAGACTCCGCCAATGGCTCAAGCCCATGCGTATGGCGTCGCTGCATCGCTGGCCAACGGCGACGTGCTGGTCATCGGCGGCTACGACGGCGGCGCGAACCTGACCACGGGCGCCGTCGACATCTACTCTGCGGCGGACGGGACATGGAGCGCCGGACCGGCTCTGCCGGGGCCGCGCTTCGCGTTCACAGCCACCACCATGGCCAACGGCAACGTGCTCGTTGCGGGTGGCGATGACGGTTCGATCAGTAGCAGCTCGGCTCTCTCATCCGTCCTGGTCTACACCCCCGGGTCAGGCTGGACGGCCGGCGATTCGATGTCGCGGGTTCGAGTCGACCAGGCCGCGGTGCTGCTCAAAGACGGTCGAGTTCTGGTAGCCGGCGGAGCCGACGCGAATGGCACCGCCCAGAACACGGCCGAGATCTTCGATCCCAATTCCGGCCATTGGACTCAGACGGGGACAATGCCATCCGCCCGGGCCGCGTTCACGTTGACGGTCCTGCCCGACGGCAGGGTGGTCGCGGCCGGCGGCTACGGGACCGATCCGGGCCAGGCGCTGACCACGGCCGATCTCTTCGACCCCGCAACGGGCGGCTGGACCACCACGGGGGCGCTAGTCCACGGGCGCCGTTTCCAGGCCGCGACGCCGCTCGCGGACGGCAGGGTCATGGTCGTGGGCGGCCACGACGCATCGTCCGATGCGTTCATGGCCTATTCGGAGATCTACACGCCTCCGCCCGCCCGCGTCGCGTATCCGGCGACGACCTTCCATCCAGTCGACCCGACCCGGCTTCTCGACACTCGCTCCGGCAACGGCCTGAAGGGAGCCTTCTACCCCGCCACCCCGCGCCGCTTCCAGGTGACCGGCCGCGGCGGCGTGCCGGCCGGCGCGGTCGCGGTCACGGGCATTCTGACCGCCACCGCTGAGACGTCGAACGGCTACCTGACCATCGGCCCCGTATTCACCGGTTCACCGACGTCGTCGACTCTCAACTTCCCATCCAACGACAATCGGGCCAACAACGTGGCCGTCGCTCTCGATGCCGATGGCATGCTCACCGTGGTCTACGTCGGCGGGGGCACGACCCACGCCGTCTTCGACGTGACCGGATACTTCACCGCCGACGATTCGGGCGCCACCTTCATGTCGCTCACTCCCGGTCGGGTGCTCGACAGCCGCGCCGGGACGGGCGTCAAGGGCCGCTTCGCGACCAACGTCGCACGCTCGTTCCAGGTTGTCGGCAAGGCCGGCGTGCCCACTGGGGCGATCGCCGTGACCGGCAACCTGACGCTGGTCAAACCCACCGGCAATGGCTGGGCGTTCGTCGGCCCCTCGATCCCGTCAAATCCGGCGACGCTCAACTGCTCGACGGTCAACGCACCGGCCGGCGACACGCGCGCCAACGGGGTGACCGTCAAGCTCGGAGCGGGCGGCACGCTGAGCGCCGTATGGTCCGGTCCGGCCGGCTCCACGGCGGACCTCCTGTTCGACGTCACGGGCTACTTCGTGAACGGCACGTCCGGCTCCAGATTCGTTCCTATCGAGCCGACGCGGCTTGTCGACACCCGCTACAACCAGCCGTTCGCCGGCCCTCTTGCCAGAGCCACGCCGGCCACGATCTCTGTCGGAGGACACGGTGGCGGACCGCCGAACGCGTCCGGCATCAGCGGCAACCTGACCGTTACCGGGCAGACGTTCCTCGGCTACGTGACGGTCGCGCCACACCTGGACGCCGGAGTCGTGCCCACGTTCTCGACGATCAATTTCCCGAAGGGCGACAACCGGGCCAACGGTTTCTTCGTGGCCCTGAACCCCGACGGCTCGATCGGTGTCGTCTACGAGGCGTCCGCCTCCGGAGCGTCGACGCATTTCATCATCGATATCACCGGCTACTTCCTGCCTTCTTCCTAGGGTCCAATTGCGCCCAGTGGCCCGATTTGCGCCCTGCCGGTATAGACGTGGACCTGCGACCGGACACCCAGATACCATGAGTGCCGCACTTCAGGTTTAGCTCAACGCGGTTCTGCCGGCCGCATGTCCAGCTACCGTTCCAGTTGGTGCAGGGAGAGTGTCCGTGGACGTCGTCCAACTCTCGAGGCTTCAGTTTGCCCTGACGATCAGCTTCCACTTCATCTTTCCGTCGATCACGATTGGGCTCGCCGGCCTGATCGCTGTCACCGAAACCCTGCGCTGGCACACCCGGCGCGAGATCTACGACCGCATGGCGGTCTGGCTCACGAAGCTGTTCGCGATCACCTTCGTGACAGGCGTCGTGAGCGGCGTGGTCATGGAGTTCCAGTTCGGCACCAACTGGTCCGCCTTCTCCGGCTACGTCGGCGACATCTTCGGCGCGCCGCTCGCCGCAGAGGGGATCCTCGCCTTCTTCCTCGAGTCGGCCTTCGTCGGCCTGATCCTCTTCGGTCGCGATCGCGTTTCTTCGACTGTGCGCTGGGTCGCCGGGCTTCTGGTGGCCTTCGGAACGCTTCTCTCCGGTTTCTGGATCCTTGTCGCCAACTCGTTCATGCAGACGCCGGCCGGCTACTCCTGCTACCCGGATCCGAATTGCGGCCCCACCACGACCAAGCTCGTCCTGACCGACTTCTGGGCCGCCGTCTTCAACCCCTCGACGGTGGCGCGGGTCTTCCACACCATCGCCGCATGCTACGTGGTGGGCGCCTTCTTCCTCACCGGAATCGCGGCCTGGTACATCCTGCGCGGCCGCAATCTCGACGTCGCTCGCATCTCTCTGCGGATGGGCATCGTGGCCGCGTTCCTGTTCTCGGGCCTGATGTTCGTCAGCGGCGATATGCAAACCCGCGAAGTCGCTGCCCAGCAGCCACTCAAGTTCGCGGCGATGGAAGGAATCTGCAAGACCGAAAGCGGCGTCGCGCTGACGATCATCGCCATGCCGCCTACTCAGGCCTGTCCCGCGAATGCGGGCGGGATTGCCCTGCCCAACGGCTTGAGCCTGATGATGAATCTGGATCCCAACAGCACGATCAAGGGCCTCGATCAACAGCCCGACCAATCGCTCTGGCCGCCGGTGATGACCACTTTCCTGGGGTTTCACCTGATGGTCGCCATGGGCGGCCTGATGCTCCTGCTGATGACGCTGGGGGCGTTCTTCCTGCTGAGGCGGTCCGTGGAGCGACAGCGGTGGTGGCTGTGGGCTGCGGTCCTGGCCGTTCCGCTGCCCATCGCGGCTGTGGAGATCGGGTGGATGGTCGCAGAGGTTGGCCGGCAGCCGTGGATCGTATACGGCCTGATGATGACGACCGCAGGCGTCTCGCCCGGCGTCACGGCCGGCGACGTCCTCATTTCGCTCGGCGCCATTCTGGTCGTCTACGCCCTGCTCTTCTTCCTGTGGCTGTATTCGCTCCGGAAGGAGATCATCCGCGGCCCCGGTTCGGCGCCGGCGCAGGTGGAGGCTGCGGTTGGGTCCACGCCCCGCAAGCCAGTTGAGCCCGCAGTGACATCCGCCGCAGGGGCGATGGGCAAGGGAGGGCGTTGAGATGCCGGAACTCGCAACGCTCTGGTTCGTTCTCCTGGGATTCCTCCTGGGCGGCTACGCGATGCTGGACGGTTTCGATCTCGGGGCCGGCATCGTCCATCTCTACGTGGCCCGAACCGACGAGGAACGGCGCCACGTTCTCAACGCCATAGGCCCGGTCTGGGACGGCAACGAGGTTTGGCTGATCACCGCCGCGGGCGCGACTTTCGCCGCCTTCCCAACCGTCTACGGGACCGTTCTCTCGGGGCTCTACCTGGTGGTCATGCTTCTGCTGGGGTCGCTGATCGTGCGCGCGATCTCGATCGAGTATCGCGACAAGGAAGCCTCGACCCTGTGGCGTCGCGGCTGGGATGCTGGATTCTTCCTTGGGTCCGCCGGGGCGGCGCTGCTATTTGGGCTGGCTCTCGGCAACCTGCTGGCGGGTCTGCCCCTCGAGAACGGGGTCTACCACGGCGGCTTCCTGGGCCTCTTGCGCCCATTCCCGCTGGTCGTCGGCCTGCTCACGCTGGCTCTTGCCGCGCAGCAGGGTTCGGCGTGGCTGGTCATGAAGACGCAGGGCGATCTGGCGGCGCGGGCTCGGCAAACGCAGTTGGGCGCCCAAGTGGCGGTCGTGGTGGCCTGGCTGGCCGCCACGGTACTTGCGGCCGCAGGCTCAGCCCCGGCGATCGACAATTTCAAATCGAATCTGGGCGCGTGGATCGGCCCGGTCCTTGTCGCGAACGCGATCTTCTTCGGCTTCCGGGCAACACTGATGGGCCAGCATTTCCGGGCCTTCGTATGTTCCAGCCTGGTGATCGTGTTCCTGGCCGCCACTGCGGCAACAGCGCTCTACCCGAACCTGGTGCCAGCCACAGATCCCGCCCAGAGCCTGACCGTGGCCGGCGCCCATTCCTCCGACCTGACCATGAAGGTCATGCTCGTTGTGGCGGGTCTCGGGATGCCGATCGTCATTGGCTACTCGTCCTTCATCTACTGGAAATTCAAGGGCAAGGTCCGCCTGGACGGGGCGAGCTACTAAGGGCGTCTTGCCCTCGCGTCCAAAGGGCTGCCGCGCCTGGTAGGGCGGATGCCCTGTCGGCCTCATCTGCGGGCTACCAGCGCGGTGCGACCTGCGAGTCCAGGAGTTCGCGCGGGGAGACGCGCGGCCGGATCAGTCTGGCCTCGCCGCCGCGCACCGCCACCTCCGCAGCGGTTGGGTGCGACAGGAAGTACGGCATCGATTCGGTGAATCCGTACGCGCCCGCGTCCAGCACAGCAATGAGATCGCCAACCTGCGGCTTCGGCAGCAACGCGGCCGTGGCGAAGACGTCCAGACCGGTGCAGAGCGGTCCCGCCACGGTAGTGGGAACGCGTTCACGCGAGTCGGCGTCCGTGGCCAGAAGCGCCAGGCGCTGCGGTTGACGCACGAGCGCGGTCCGAACCAGGTGGTTGATACCGCCATCGAGAATCGCGACCGGCGCCGCGTCGGTGCCTTTCACGTCCACGACCCGGGCCACGTACGCTCCTGCGGGCCCCACGAGGAAGCGGCCGGGCTCGAGCAGGACTTCCATCTCGCGCAGGGCGGGATCCCGGTCCCAACGGGCGCGCAGCTCCTCCAGCCGAGCCCCCAAAGCGGCGAGGTCCAGTGGCTTCTCGGCGTCGGCGTAGGGGATCCCCAGCCCGCCGCCCGCGTCCACGAGCCGGAGCGGAACGCCCGCCTCGGCGGCCACTTCCTCACCGACTGCCACCAGCTCCGCCACGTGATCCACCAGACGGTCGACGTCGAGCAGGTTGGACGCGCCGAAGGCGTGGATGCCGAGCAGCTCCAGGTTGGGTGACGCTGCAGCGCGCTTCGCCGCTTCCTTGAGGACCGGCAGCGGCATGCCGAACTTGCCTTCGGCGCCACCGATGAGACGGACCCGTTCGAACTTCGCGTCGTCGGCCACGGCGAGACGCAGCAGGACGGGCTGGCGACGCTGAAGCCGAGCCGCGATGCCTTCGAGACGCTCCAGCTCCCCTGGCGATTCGACGGTCACGGCGCCGATGCCAGCGGTCACCGCGGCGGCCAGCTCGTCGTCGCGCTTGCCCGGCCCGGTCATCGCGATCGAGACCGGGGCGAAACCCGCGCGGAGCACGGTTTCGAGCTCGCCGCCCGAGGCTATGTCAGCGCCGATGCCGCAACCGGCGACATGGGCGAGCAGGCCGAGCGCGGGATTGGCCTTGACGGCGAAGGCGAGCCGGAACCCGAACGGGAGAACGGCCCCCAGCGCGTCGATGCGACGGCCGATCAGGTCCAGGTCGTAGACGTAGAGCGGCGTCCCGAAGTCCCTCGCCAGCGCAGCCGGGGAAGCCCCGCCCAGAAGCCCGTCGCCGAGCATGGTGTCGATTTGGGGCGGCCGGGGGGCTTCCGCCTGCTCGACCGAAGGGTCGGCCGCCTGTTCGACCGAAGCCGGCTCCTGGGTGGTCACCGCAGGGCCTCCCGGAGAGCGACTCTGGCGTCGGTGCGCTCGTCGCGGTACTTGACGATGACCGCGGCCGAAAGGCCGATGCCGTTCGCCTCCGCGAATTCGCCGCGAGCTTGCCGTACGCCCGGCGCGACAACGGCTCCGGCCGGCACGATGAGCGGCTCCTCCAGCGTCCCGACGATGACGCGGGCCTGCACGAGATCGTACAAGCGGCTCGTGCCCGTCAGGATCGTTCCTGCGGCGATCACCGCGCCGCGCTTGACGAGCACGCCCTCGAGCAGCGCCGATTGCGCCCCGACGAAGACCTCGTCCTCCACGATTACGGGCCGGCGGCCGGCCGGCTCCAGGACCCCGCCGATCTGGACCGCGGCCGAGAGATGGACGCGCGCCCCGATCTGGGCGCACGAGCCCACCAGGACGTGCGAGTCGACCATCGTGCCCTCGCCGACCCAGGCCCCGACGTTGATGTACGAGGGCGGCATGATCGTCACGCCGGGCGCGAGATACACGCCGCGCCGGACCGAGGAGCCGCCCGGGACGACCCGCCACGGCTTGCCCGCCGCAAGCGCCGCGCGTGCCTCCTCCGAATCGAGCAGGTCCTTGACCGGTAGTCCAACGCGGTCGCGGAACTGGAAGGCTCCGTCGATGTTCCACGTTCGCGTGGCGCGGTCGGAGAACAGCGACAGGATCGCCTGTTGGACCTCGGGATTGACTCGCCAACCGTCGGCCGAGGAAGGGTCTGGTTCGGCGGCCCGGCTCTCACCCGAATCCAAAGCCCGCAGGATCGAGTCCATGCTCACGCTACTCCCACGCCTGCCGGTGCGGTCGATGAGGTCGCTGCTCCGTCCGCGTCCGCATCGAGAAGCCCGAACCCCGTGAGAAGCGTCCGCATTCGGCTCCGGTGCGGCTCATCGAGCGGCATCAGCGGCATGCGCAGTGTGTCCGAGCAGAGTCCCATCAGCGACATGGCCGCCTTCACCGGGACCGGGTTCGGGCCGCCCAGGAAGTTCGCCTTCATCAGCGGTAGCCAGCGCTCGTGGATCGCGCGAGCACGGTCCCAGTCGCCGGCGAAGGCCGCGTCGCACAACTCCGCCATTTCGCCGGGGATCTCATTGGCGCACGTGCAAATGACTCCGTCGCCGCCGAGGGCGAGCATCGGCATCGTCCAGGTGTCGTCGCCTGCGAGGACCGAGAAGTCCGCTGGGCGCTCACTCAGTATCGTCGCAATCTGGTCCATGTTCGCCGACGCTTCCTTCAATGCCACGATCCGAGGATGCTCGGCGAGACGGAGGAGGGTTGCCGCCTCGACGTTCACGCCGGTGCGGCCCGGGACGTTGTAGACGATGATCGGGAGGTCGCCCTCATCGGCCACGGCTCGGAAGTGCGACTCGAGCATCCGCTGGTCGGGCTTGTTGTAGTACGGCGCCACGACGAGAGCGGCGTCCACGCCGAGCTTCGCGGCGCGCCGCGTCGAGCTGATCGCGGTCGCCGTGCTGTTGGAGCCGGTACCGGCGATGACACGAACACGCGCCCGGCTCGGCCGCTCGGACGCGACCTCCAGAGTCGTGCCGATGACCCACTCATCTTCTTCGTGGCTCAAGGTCGGTGTTTCGCCGGTGGTGCCGCACGCGACCAGGCCGTGTATGCAGGCGTCGATCTGGCGGCGGACCAGCGCGCGGAAGGCAGCCTCATCGATTTCTCCGGACGGGGTGAATGGCGTGACGAGGGCCGTGAAGGCTCCTCGGAACTGGCGGCTGGGTGGCATCTCGGTCGCTCCTTGAGGAATCGCGGGGTTCAGTGGGAGGCGTGGGAGTCAGGCTGGGCGGCCGCTCGGCCGTCCGATCCGGAGCCAGCAGAGGCTCTGGCGATGATCGAGTCGAGGACATCGTCGAAGCTATGGAAACCGGGTGCGCGTGGCTCGGCCAGCAGCCACTCGGCGGCGGCGATAGCCCCGGAGGCGTAGGCCGACCGATCTCGAGCGGTCAGGCGCATCTCCAGGCTCTCGCCCGGGGCGTCGAAACCGACCAGATGCATGCCCGGGGCCGCGCCTGCCCGGATGACCGACACGTCCAGCTCCTCGGGCGCGGGCGAGCCGTGGACCATCGGCTGAGCCACGCGGGTCTTGCGCGGATGCGCGGCTATGAGCCGGCGGGACAGCTCGATGGCGGTGCCCGAGGGGCGATCCGTCTTGGTGCGACGGTGCCACTCGACCAGATATGGGTCGTATTCGGCAAACGGGCCGAAGAGCCGGGCCGCGTCCTCTACGAGACGGGCGAACAGCATGACGCCGAGGCTGAAGCTGGCCGATGCGACTGCCGCGGCGCGGCCATCGAGCAGCAGCCGCTCGACCTGGGGGCGGTCGGCGGCCCAGGCCGTCGTGCCGATCACGAAGTTGCGGATGCCCGCGTCCAGTGCTGCCTGCACGTTCGGAAGAACGGCCTCGCCGACGCTGAAATCGAACAGCACGTCCGCGCCACGGAAGCGCTCCGGCAGGTGGCCGGCGGCGGAGTCAGGCATGCCCAGGATCGCCTGGGGCGGCATGCCGCGGCCCGCCAGCGCAGACGCAACCACCAGACCCATGCCTCCGTCCCCGGCGACGATACTCAGCATTCCGATTTGCCTCCGTGGTTGTTCCGACGTGGTCCCAGAAAATGGAAAGCCGCGGCACCTGTTTGCGGTGTCGCGGCCCTCGGAGCCTTGCCCTCTGGCTCCGCGGTTCATCCGAAACGCCGCCGAGCCTTAGGGCCGAGCCTCGCGGCAGGGCCGCCAACGCTTCGACTTGGGCTTGGCGGGCAGCTGGATGAACATTGCTGGCGGATTATGCACCAACTGACAACAGATGCGCAACCATTGCGGTCATTATGCAGAGTGCATACGAGGAGCTGCATAGACAGCATGCATCGCGGATAGGAGGCCCGCCAGGACTGGGCGCGGCGCCGCAGGCCCGGGGTAGGGATTTCCCGCCGTTCCTCGCGCCTTTGACGGTGCTACCTTCGATGGCATGGAGTCCATTCGACGCCGGCCCACTCGGGGTTCTGCGGCCGTCGCGCTGGCCGTAATTGCGGCGGTTGCGTCAGTGACGGCGCTGCGCTTGCCAGCGCCGGATGTGGGGTTCCACCTTGCCTACCAGAACGGCGAAGTCGAAGTCTCGTCGGTGGACTACGGCAGCGCGGCCCAGTCGGGCGATATGCAGTCCGGCGTCGTTGTCACGTGGCTGAACGGTCAGTACCTGCTTGGCATGTCCGAGCAGGCCAAACGCGACCTCGTCCAATCGGGCGGGCCCTGGGTGACGTTGCGGACCACGACCCGAGACCAGGTGGCCGCCGAGGAGGCCGCGTACACGAAGCTCGCCGCCGTGGCGCGCCAGAGCGATACTCCCTGGCTGGCGAATCCCGAGGCGAACCCGGTGCCGGCGTGCTACCTGGACGGGACGTGCATCCCTTTCGAAACACGGTGGCAGGCGGATGGCGGCAGTTTCACCTACTCCATCCTTAGCCCCATGGTCGAGGGCGCCGCACTGTGTCTGCCCACGGATGGCAACCAGGTTTCGGTATCGTTCGCGGAATCCTTGTTGCAGCCGGACGGGGCGGGATCCTACACGGTTTATGCGACCGGAGCGCAATTCTGCGTCCTGGGTTCCCCGGTTCCCGGCGCTTCCCCATACGGGTACATCGGTGCATCCGACCAGTTGTACTTCCGGGACTGGTGGATGCCGGTCGGGTCCGACCCCGGACCAGCCATCCTCGGCTTCGCGATCCTGCTGTTCGGTTGGCTCATCGTCGGCCGCGGCTGGGCCGGCTCGACACTCAAGCCCTTCGCCCTGACGCTTCCGCTTGCCACGGCGGTGCCGCTGCTCGTAGTGCCCATCGACCGCTACCCGACTCTGGCGGCGCTTGTCGCGGGTTCGATCCTGGTGCCGATGGCCATGCTGCCGCTCGCCATCGACTTCCTCGACCGGATGGATCGTGGCTCGCGCCGGTCGCTCGTCGCTTCGGTCACCGTTGGACTGGCGCTCGGATCCGCCGGCTGCGGACTCCTGATGCCTGCCGATTACGCTCTGGTCGTGCTGCGCGCCTTCCTGGCCGGTTGTGTGCCATTCGTCCCCGGCCTGTTCGCGGCCCGCCCGTTCCACCGCCTGGAATCGGGCGCGATCCCCGGCCGCAGCCGGTGGCGTGGCGTTGCCGCAAGCGGGTTGACATTGATCCCAGGGCCGTTCGCCGCTCGGCTGGCGCGCCGGCTCGAGTTCGGCTCGGCCGCGTCGTCGAGCCCGACTCCTCGCGCGCTGATCGATCGGGTCGACATACTGCTGGCGGCCATGACGCCTGGCATCGCCGCGATCTGCCTTACCTCCCCGTACAAGGTCGCGGTCGAGCCTCTCCTGTATTGGCTGGCAGCGTTGCTGGTCGCGACCCGCCTCATCGTGCGGCCTCTCGGGCGGCTCGCGACAGTTGCGGTCCGCCAGCGCGATCTGGTCGTCGCCGCCACCGAAGCTGAGCGGACTCGGATCGCCGCCGACATCCACGACGATGCCCTCCAGGATCTGACGATGCTGGTGCGCCGACTCGACGCGGCCGGCGACGCGCAGAACGCGCAGGCGGCACGAGACATCGCCGAGCGGCTGCGAGCGATCTGCGGCGACCTGCGGCTGCCGGTGCTCGACGATCTTGGCGTCGGCCCGGCGCTCGAATGGCTATGCAGCCGGTTGGACGTGAAGACCGAACCCATCACGCTCGACCGTCTCGATGGCGAAGCCAGGCTTCCGGCAGACGTCGAGCTGGCCGTCTTCCGGATCGCCCAGGAAGCTCTCTCGAACGCGGTCCGGCATGGCGCGGCGCCTGTCGTGGTGCGCTATCGGGCGCGGGACGGATGGGTCGAACTCGAGGTGGACGACGCCGGCCCGGGGATCGCGGATGGCGCGGCCGAGCTGGCCGAGAAGACCGGTCACCTGGGGCTGCTCAACATGACGCAGCGATCCGAGGCCGTGGGGGCGAGACTCTCGATCCGCGGCAGGCCGGGCGGCGGCACGCGGGTCTCTTTCGTCTGGGAACGCGCGAGTTCCACGAACGGCGCCGTGGCCGCGATCGCTCCCGCATGAGCGAGCCGCAGGGCGCGATCCGAGTCGCGATCGTCGACGACCACCCGGTCGTGCGCGAAGGAACGGCGGCGTTGCTCGCGGTACAGCCGGGACTTCGAATAGCAGGAACGGCGGCGTCCATTGAGGAGGCGGCGCCGCTCCTGGATCCGTCGGCCGTGGACGTTCTGCTGGTCGACATCAGGCTCGGGACCGATAGCGGACTGGTGCTGCTGGCGGGCGACGCGCCTCGGCCGGCGATCGTGGTCCTGACCGCCTACGACTACCCGCAGTACGCGGCAGCGGCAAGGCGTATGGGCGCGTCCGGATTCGTCGTCAAGACAGCGCCGGTGGCAGAGCTGGTGGAGGCGATTCGGTGCGCAGCGGCCGGAGGCGAGGCGTTTGGCTGCGCGCCAGACAGTCCGGTCGCGCTGACCCGGCGCGAACTCGAGGTCGTTCGTCTCGTGGCCGACGGCCGCAGCAACGACGAGATCGGAGCTGCGCTCGGGATCACGACCAAGACGGTCGAGGGGCATCTGCGGCGGCTGTTCGAACGCCTGGCGGTGCAATCGCGAACGGAACTCGCCACGCGCGCGGTGCGCGAAGGCTGGCTCGAGGTGCCGTAGCCACGGGCGCTTCGGCGCGGGGCGCGGCGGAGTGCCGCGGAGGGCCGCGGAGGGCCGCCTGGTCGCGGCCCGGTCGCGGCTCGACCCCGGTTGGCGCTCGACAACGCCGGGGGTAATGCAAAGGGCGAGACTGAGGTCGGCCGTGTTCGTCGAGGGCCCAATCGCGGCTTGGGCTAGCCGCAGAGGGCTAACAACCGGCTTCGTCAGGCCCGATCATCCAGCCAACGGTTTCTTTGGATCACGGGGGCCGATATTGAGCGGGAAGTCGGCCGGTCGGGGCCACGCTCGCCTCTGCGCGGTCGGGGCCGCCACTCCCTCGGAGGCGCCGCTACTTGAGCGCTTCCGTCAGCAGCGCGCCGAGTTGATCCCACTCGACCAGAAAGGCGTCGTGGCCCTTGGTTGAGTGGATTTCGCGATAGACGGCGTCCATCCCGGCGGTCGTGGCGGCCTTGACCATCTCCTGGACCTGAGTCGTGCCGTACAGGATGTCGCCCTCGATGCCGACGCCGGTCAGGCGCGTGCCGTAGGCAGCCAGCCGCTGCAGTGCTGCCACCGTGCTACCTCGACCGCGGCCAATGTCGTGCGTGTCCATGGCCAGGACGAGGGACCGGTAGGTGTCCTCGTCAAAGCGCTCCAGCAGCTTCCGACCCTGGTGGCGAAGGTAACTGACGATCGAAGGAGTGCCGTCCGGCTCGACGCGTCCGGCGAAGCGCTGTTCGAAGTCGATCTCCGAACGGTACGTTGTGATGGCCAGCTGGCGGGCCAGGTCCAGGCCCTCCAGGCCGAGCTTGTCGACGATCTCGAGCTGGATGTGGTCCCAGCCCACGGCGAGCTGGCCGATGCGGGCCGGCGCGGCCATCGGCACGACCCGGCTGATCTCGCCCGGCCGCTCCAGGGCCACTTCCAGGGCCACCATGCCGCCCAGCGATCCGCCGACCGCCAGAGCGAGCTTGCCGATCCCAAGCGCATCCAGCAGGCGCCACTGGACGCGGGCCTGGTCGCGGACCGTGATCAGGGGAAACGTCCGGCCGTATGGCTTGCCAGTCTGAGCGTTGCGGGAAATCGGACCGCTGGTGCCGTACCGGCTGCCCAGCAGGTTCGCGCAAATCACACCGTACTTGTCGGTGTCGAGAACCTGGCCGGACCCGATCAGGGGCGCCCACCAGTCGCCGGCCGCGTCCGCGGAGCCGGTCAGGGCGTGGACGACCAGGATCTGGCGGCCTTCGCCGATCGGGACGCCGTCGTGACGGTAGGCCACGACCAGGTCAGGCAGGACGGCCCCGGACTCCAGCACGAAGCGACCCAGCCAGCGAGAGACGATCTTGCCGGTCTGCGGGTCGCTCGAGTTGTCCACGACGGCAAGGCTACGAAAACCGGAGTCGGCGCGTGCGGTCGAAACGCCGGGGTCGGCGGGAACGAAGACCGGCCTGGTGCCACGACCGCTCGTCCGGATGCCGGGCACCGCATCCGGGGACGCGGAGGCGCCGAGCCCCGCGGGGGACCCGGCGCGCGCGGGTTCGGAGTCAGCGACGGCCGCGGAGGGCGCGGACTGGCCGCGCACCTCCGAGATCCATCGGATTGCCGATGCCGATTTCATGGCAGCTCCTCGAGCCGCTCCGCTAGCGGGTGGCTCCAATGGGAGTGGCCTTGGTGGTGCGGATGCCGGTTGCGGCTCCGATGGCCTGATCGAGGTCGGCGATGATGTCGTCGACATGCTCGATCCCGACGGATATGCGAACCAGCTCGGGGGTTACGCCGGAGGCGGCCTGATCCTGCGCCGATAGCTGCTGGTGAGTGGTGGATGCCGGGTGGATGATCAAGCTCTTCGCGTCGCCGACGTTCGCCAGCAGGCTGAAGAGCTTGACCGAGTCGATGAGCTTGCGGCCGGCTTCGACGCCGCCCTTGAGGCCGAACGTTACGACGCCGCCGAAGCCGCCGGAGAGGTACTTCGCCGCGTACTTGTGGGCCGGGTGCGAGGCCAGGCCCGGGTAGCTGACCCACTCGATGGAGGGATTGCCTTCGAGCCAGCGGGCAACGGCGAGGGCATTCGCGCTGTGGCGCTCGATGCGCAGCGGCAGCGACTCGAGGCCCTGCAGGAACAGGAACGAGTTGAACGGACTCAATGCCGGACCTAGATCGCGCAGCAACTGGACCCGCAGCTTGAGGATGAANNGTCGAACTTGCCGCTGTCCACGACGACACCGCCGATGGCGGTGCCGTGGCCGCCGATCCACTTCGTTGCAGAGTGGACCACGATGTCGGCGCCCCACTCGATCGGCCGCGAGAGGATCGGGGCGAAGGTGTTGTCGACGATGACCGGGACCTTGTGTTTGTGGGCGATGGCGGCGATGCCCTCGAAGTCGGGCACGTCCAGACGCGGGTTGCCGATGGTCTCCAGGTACACGCCCTTGGTCTTGGAGTCGATCGCCTTCTCGAACTCTTCGAGTTTGGAGCCGTCGACGAACCGGAACTCGATGCCGTACTTGGGCAGCGTGTACTGGAAGAGGTTGTAGGTGCCGCCGTACAGGGAGGCGCTGGTGACGATGTTGTCGNNTAGATGTTGCCGAACTCCTGCAGGCCGAAGAGGCGGGCCGCGTGGTCGGCGTTGTCGAAGACGTAGCTCGTGGTGGCGTAGATAGGGACCGCTCGCGCCTTGGTCGTCGGATCGACACTCTGGCCGGCGTGGACGGCGAGGGTTTCATTGCGCTGGGCGGGTGCGTTCTTGTCGGACACGGGATGCTTCTCCTGGACTTGGGTGCTTGGCGGCGACTGGAGCCGAACCGTGGTTGATCCCGGGGAGCCCTGGGGTGGGCGAGGGGGGCGGCTGCCCGCTGTGTTGGTCCGGAGAAACGAAGAACCGCGGCTCCTCAGAGGAGACCGCGGCCCCAGGACCGATCCTTGGTCAGGCTACTTGGGTAGTCCAGACCTCAGACCCCATCCTCCGCACTTCGGGGCCGCCGTGTCATGGACATCATCGAACTGCGCAAGGTCGAAGCCCTGCGCGAGTTCTCCCGGCGGCTGAAGGCGATGGCGTTCATTGGTGGCGAAGTGTAAGGGCATAGCTCCGATCTGCGCAAGCGTGTCCCGAAATCGGCGGGACGGCGCTCCCGGTGGGCTTGCACGCCACGATCCCTCTCGCTATTCTGTACTTCTGGAATAGCGGAGGTACGAATGGACGCAAGCGCGATCTCGCGACTGGACGATCTTGAGCGACGGGTGGGTGCGCTTGAGGCCAATGCCCCGGCTGCAGGGGCCGCCGATCCCACTCCTCTGGCGGACCTCAGGGCGCTCGACGAGTTGCGGCGCCGTGACGGACCGCGCTACGTTCGTGGCCTCATGCGAGGCGCCGTAACCTACGCCGGCTCGGCGAGGCTCGGCGACGAGGAGGTGCTTTGGGCCGGCGAGCGTGGCCTGGCTCAGATCTGGGCCCTGGAACCGGCGGAGGTAGCCAGACTTTTGGCCGCCCTGGGACACCCGGCGCGGATCGCACTCGTGCGGGCGCTGCTCGTCGGCGTGCGCTCGAGCCAGGAGTTGCAGCAGGTTGTCGGTTCGGGATCGGTCGGGCAGCTGTATCACCACCTGAAGGACCTGCTGGCTGCCGGGGTGGTCGATCAAGCGGGGCGCAGCCGGTATCGGATCTCGGCCAGCAGGGTCGTTCCGCTGCTGATCATCTTCGCCGCCGCTGGAGACGTGGCCCGTCCACACGACCCCGAAAGCGAGCCCTCGCCTGTCGAGACCGAGGAGAGCTGACACGTGCCCACCCTTTCACTGCCGTTTCGCCGGGCCCACTCCGATGGAGAGAACTACCTTCGAGCGAATCGATTCGAGGAGGCCGAACAAACCTTTGCCGACGAGGCGGCCGCTCGCCCGAACGACCCGCGGTCCCTCGCGAATTCGGGCCACCTGGCCTTGATGCGCAACGACCTGGCACTGGCCGAGCAGAGGCTATCGGAGGCCGTCGCGCGCGACCGGAATTGCCGCGAAGCAAGCACGCTCCTCGCCGAGGTGAGCTACCGGCGGGGCGACTTCGCGACGGCGGCGACCCACCAGGCGGCAGCCGGCAACCGCCACGTGGCCGCCAAGCTGCGGTCCTTCGCCGGCCGCCGGCCGTACGACCTCGAAGGTCCGGAGGTCGTGCGGCTGCCCTTTGTGCGAACCGACCCGCTGCCGATTCTCACGGCTCGCGTGAACGGCGGCGCGGAGGCCCGCTTCCTTCTCGACACAGGCGGCGCTGAGCTGATTCTGGACGCGCCCTTCGCCCGAGCTGCCGCGATCCCAACCTTTGGCGGCCAGCGCAGTTACTTCGGCGGGGGCAAGAGCGCGAGAGTGATCCAGGGCACAACCGAGTCCCTTACGCTCGGCGACCTGACGATCCGCAACCTGCCCGTCCATGTGATGAACCTCGGACCCATCGGCCCGATGCTCGGGGAGCCTGGCCTGGCGGGGATCGTCGGCACATGCCTGCTCTACCGATTCCTGGCCACGATCGACTATCCGGGCGAAGCGCTGATGCTGCGTCGAAAGGCAAGGCTGGGGCCGCCTTCGGCCGGCGTCATCGACATTCCGTTGTTAATGGCGGACGACCACATCATGCTGGCCGAAGGGCGCCTGAACGACGGACCGTCGACGCTGTTCTTTGTCGACAGCGGGCTCGGCGGAGGCGCATTCACTTGCCCCGCCTCCACCCTCAAGGAGGCCGGCATCGTTCGAGGTTCGACCGCCGGCGGTGAGGGCTCTGGCGGGGGCGGGGCCATGAAGGTGTGGCCGTTCGACGTGGCGGCGCTCTCGCTTGGCGAAGCCCGGCGCGAGGGGCTGCAGGGGATCGCCGGCCCATTCCCGCCTCAGCTCGAATGGGAATATGGCTTTCGAATCGGCGGCCTCGTGTCGCACGGCTTCCTGGGCGCGTACGCGGTCACTTTCGACTTCGAGCGCATGATCATCCGGCTCGAGCCGGCGGCGGACTGAGGCCGATCCGGGCCCGCTGGCGGTCCGCTCCGGCAGTTCAGTCGGGCTCGGCGATGACGGTCGATCCAGGCGCACGTTGATCTGGCATGCGTACTCCGTGGCAGGTCGTTCCACGCCGCCGCCAGCGTCGGAGAAGCCAAGTCTTCACGTTCGGGTAGAAGGGCGGCTACGAGGCCGGGGTCAAGGTCGTCGAATCGGTCGAGCTGTGGTCGCACCTGGCCAACGTCGGCGACACGCGTTCGCTGATCATCCACCCCGCCTCCACGACCCACCGCCAGCTCACCGACGAGCAGCGCGATGCGGCGGGCGCCGGCAACGAGGTGATCCGCCTCTCGGTGGGCATCGAAACCGCAGCGGATCTGATCTCCGATCTGGGGCAGGCCCGCCAGCGCGCAGGTTGAGCTTCGCTCAGCGCGGGCGGCGGGGAGGAGTCAGCAGCGCTACGTGCGCCTCGGCTCGCTTGGTGAGTGCGTTGTCGGGACCGAGCGTCCGCCGATAAACGTCGGCCACGTCGCGAGCCTGGTTGCGCGCGGCCAGCGGGTGCCCCCGTGCCGCCACGGCGTCGGCGTCGTGGGCCAGGATCTCCAGCGCGTCCGGGTCCTCGAGGCCCGGTTGTTTTCGCAGCAGGACCAGGGCCTGCGCATAGCGGCCCCGTGCCTCGGCGAAGTCGCCCAGCTTGAAGAACACGTCGCCCAGGCGGAACAGGACGTCAGCGACGCGGCGATGACGGGGCCCAAGGGTCCGGACGAGGCTGCCCATCACAATCAGGTACATGGCCCGGGCTGGCTCCAGTTGACCCAGCCGTTCCATCGTGAGTCCCAGGTTGAAGCCCAGGTGGATCGTCCGCGGATCGTCCTGTCCGGCCTTGTCGCGGCTCTCGGCGTGGAGGGGACCGTAGGGTCCGGCGATGCGTTCGTAAATGAGACGTGCCGACGCGTGCTCCTCTAGCATCTCGTGAATCTCGGCCAGCATCAGCAGGCATTCGAGCGTTCGCTCGTGCTTGGGGCCGTGGTTCCGCTCGTGGGCGTGAACCAGTTCCTGCCAGCGAGCGCGCGCCATTTCCAGTTCCCCGACCTTGGTCAGCTCCCTGGCGTAACGCTCCAGCGTCGTCAGCGGCTCGTCGGCCTCGGGCCCCACGACTCGAGTCTGGGTCTCGTACAGGTCGTGCAGGGCCTGCAGCGCTTCGGCGTGCGACTCGGCGCTGACCAGAACGCGGGCCAGACCCTCGAGCGCCCAGACGGTGTCCGGGGCCTCCGGCCCCAGGGTTCGGAGGCGATCCTCACACAGCTCGCGGAAGCGCCCAGCCGAGTCGGTGAGTTCGCCGAGCTGCTCGAGGTTCCAGGCCAGGTCGCCCAAGGCCCATTGGGTGGCGACGTGGTCGGGTCCCAGAACCCGCCGCCTCATCTCCAGTAGCTGCTCGTCGAGCTTGCGGGCGCGGGCGTGGTCGCCGCAGCGTCCCAGCGCGTCGGCCAAACCGGCCAGAGCGTCCAGGGTCGACGTGTCTTCGAGTCCGAACTTGATCTTGAGCCGGCGGTAGAGATCGTCGTAGACGGTGACAGCGTCCGCTGCGGCCGTTGCTCCGCCCATCCGAAGCAGCAATCGGCCATGCTGGCCACGAGCCGCCAGGGTGGCCGCAGAGTTGGCGCCCAGAACCGAAATCGTCTCAGCCAGGGCCTTTTCGGAGAGGACCCTTCCGGCATCCGGCTCGCCGGCCCCAACCAGGGCGCGACCCTGGCTCAGCATTGCCTCAAGGGTGTCGGGGTGCGAGGGCCCGAGGACCTTCCGACTCAGTTCCACGCGCTCGGCCAGAACCTGGCACGCCCGCTCGTAGTCCTCGATCGCGATCAGGACGCTGCCGAGGTTGGCCATCGTCCGGATGGTAGCGATGCTGTCCTCGCCGAGCGTCTTGCGTTGAGCCTCGAGGAGCGACTCGAAGGTGGTTCGTGCCGACGCATCCTCGGCCAGCGCTCGCTGCGTCAGGCCCAGGTTGTGCAGGGCGCTGAGCGTCGCGGGATCCTCAACTCCCAGCGAATTGCGGCGCCCCGACACGACGCGCTCATAAAGCGGGCGCGCTTCCTCCGGCCGGTCGAGGTACGACAGGGCCACGGCCAGGCCGTGGGCGGCCGAGAGCGTGTCAAGGTGGCGCGGCCCGAAGACTCGCTCGCAGCGCTCGAGCAGGATCGCGTACTGGTCGCGCGCCGTGGAGTATTCGTCCACCCCGAGGCTGATGGCGGCGAGACGAGCCTCGGCTTCCAGTGTGGCCGGGTGTTCGGTGCCCAGCAGCTTGCGCCGTGCGTCCATCACCTGACGGCAGATCTGACGCTGCACGATCAGGTCCGAGATGCCCTCCAGCAACATGTCGAGGTCTTGCAATGCCGCAAGACCGACAATCGAAGGGAAGGTCGGGGCATCGGTGCTTGTTGGGCTGCGATCCATCGACAGAGCAGAGTCTCCTGCCTTGGCCCCCGTTGGATTCCATCATGCCAGGTTGGGCCGAGTCGGAGGGCGCGGCGGTTACGATAGCGGAGCGCCCGGGACGGCGTTTGGGGCGCGGCCGCATGCCAGGAGACAGCGTTGAAGTCCGTCGAGTTGGAGATCGGCAACGAATCTGGGCTGCACGCCAGGCCGGCGGCGGCGCTCGTCCGCGCGGCTTCCGGCTTTCGGTCGGACGTCCGCATCGAGAACGCCACCCTGGGCCGGCCCCCGGCCGACGCCAAGAGCCTGGTCGGCGTGCTGGCCGCCGGCGTCGAGAAGGGCCATCGAATTCGCCTTTGGGCGGATGGGGCGGACGAGGCCGAGGCGGTGGAGGCGCTCAGGAAGCTGCTCGCGACCGATCCCGACGATCCGGCTGGCCAGGTGAAGGGAGCGGGCGCGAGGACCAGGGTCTTCGGTCTGGCCGCGGCGCCGGGGATCGCTGTGGGACCGGCCTGGTGGCCTGCGCTGGACGGAGCTGCGGGGCAGGCGTTCCGACCCGGCCCTGACGATGCCGAGCCTGGCATCAGGTCGGCAGCCGCGTCCGCCGGGGCGCAACTCGAGGCCCTCGCGGCCAGGCTTTGCGAACTGGACCGGACGGGCGAGGCGGAGATCCTTGAAGCCCAGGCGCTGATGGCCGTGGACCCGGCCCTCGTCGATGAAGCGGTGCGGTTGGCTGCCGGCGGACTCGACGCCGTCGCGGCGATTCGCGCCTCGGCCGAGGCTTCAGCTCGAGCCCTGTCGGCACTGGACGACGAACTGCTGGCCGCGCGTGCCGCGGACGTCCGCGATGTGGGCGCCCGAGTGGCGCGAATCATGAGCGGCGCGGCCATTGCCTGGCCGGAAGCGCCATCGATCGCGGTGGCGGTCGATCTGGCGCCGTCGCTCGTGGTGGAGGTGCCGCCGGGGCTGCTCATCGGCGTGGCGCTGGCGGGCGGCTCGCCGACGGCCCATGTGGCGATTCTCGCCCGCAGTCTCGGGATTCCGGCGGTCGTGGCTGCCGCCGGGCTGGATCCGGGCGCTGCCGCCGGATCGGTTCTGGCTCTCGACGGTGAGACCGGCGAGGTAATCCTCGATCCGAACGCCGCGGACCTCGGTCGGCTCACGGATCGGCAGGCCGCGCGAGCGGACCGCGACAGGCGCGCGGCCGCCACACGAGGTCGGCTTGCAGCGACCAAAGACGGGCGCCGGGTCGCTCTCATGGCCAACATCCGCAGCCCCGAGGACGCCGCCCGCGCCATCGCTGCCGGCGCGGAGGGGGTGGGGCTCTTTCGCACGGAGTACCTCTTCATGCGCCGCCAGTCCCCGCCCGGGGAGACCGAGCAGACGGCGGCTTATCGTCGGACCATGGAGGCCTTCGGACCCGAACGGCCGGTTGTGATCCGACTGGCCGACATCGGAGGCGACAAGGAGATTCCGTACCTGGGCCTGCCCGACGAGCCCAACCCGTTCCTCGGCGTTCGGGCTATCCGGCTCGCCCATGGCTCACGTGAGTTGCTGCTGACGCAGTTGAGGGCAATCTGGCGGGCGGCCGGCCTGGCTAGAGTCACGCCTCACGTCATGGCGGCCATGGTTTCGACCGTCGCGGACGCGCGCCTCCTCCTCGAGCTGCGCGATGAGGCCCGGGCTGCCGTTCTGGCAGCCGGCCATCCGTGCCCGGACCGAATGACCACGGGACTGATGATCGAAGTGCCCTCGGCCGCGATCCTGGCACCTGAGCTTGCGCGTCTGGCGGACTTCTTCAGCATCGGCACCAACGACCTGACGCAGTACGTGCTTGCCGCGGATCGCGGCAATCCCTCGCTGGCGCGGTTTCAGGACGCGCTCC
The DNA here is from genome assembly GCA_003158675.1 of Chloroflexota bacterium. Taxonomy (GTDB): domain Bacteria; phylum Chloroflexota; class Limnocylindria; order Limnocylindrales; family CSP1-4; genus Fen-1039. The sequence continues at coordinate 65,979 of PMKN01000064.1, forward strand.
ACCCGGCTGTTCTGCGGACGATTGCGAGCGTTCTCGCCGGGGCCGACGCGGCCGGGATCCCTGTCGCCGCGTGCGGCGAGTTGGCGGGCGATCCGGCCGGCGCACTCGTGCTGGTTGGCCTGGGCGTGGACGAACTGTCTGCGGACGCGGCCTCACTGGACGGGATCCGCGCCGCCCTGGCCGATGTCACGGTCACGGAGCTGCGCGATCTGGCGTCACGGGCGCTGGCAGCCACGGACGCCGAGACGGTCAGAGCTCTGGCGGGTGAACTGCTGGTGCGCGTCCCGGACTGAGCCGCGCCGGGCAAGCGCCTAATCGCCCTCGGCAGGGACGGCGTTGGCGCTACGCGGCGCCAGGCTGGTTTCCGGCGGCGCCGGGCGCGCTTCGCAGCGAGACCGCCAGCTTGCGATTCACGAGCAGTGTGCGGTACCACTGCGAGATCGGCTTGTCGCAGAAGTCGTACTCGAGCACCGCATCTGTGATCGCGACCATGGGGGGCTTGCTGTCGAAGCCGCGGACCGGGTTCGCGGTGGGCGGAGCGTGCATGAATCCCTCGGCGCAATAGGGGCCGAGCTTCACGGTCACGCCATTCGGCCTGGTCGCGAGTCGCCTCTTGGGGTCGCCGCGAGGTCCGTTGGCTACGACGATATCGAGCTCGTCGCGCGAGATCTCGATCTCGTCGAGTGCCTGCGTGTGACCGTCCAGCGTGCTCACCAGCGTGACGTCATGGACGGTGATGGTCTTGTGCTCGTTGAGCATGTCGGCCAGCCGCGAATCCTCCAGGTCTATTCGTCCTTCGACCCAGCAGTCCTCGGCAAAGCCGACGAAATCGATTGCCGTTCCCATGTCATCCCCAATGGTTCCTGGAGGCTCGAGAAGAATCTCCTGCGCGAGGGATCGGACGAGTAGTCCCGATGAAGATACGCCGAACGAGGTGGTACTCCGTCAGTAGACCGCAGGACGGGACGCGGCCTTGGACGCGCCAACGGACCCTCGAAATGGCCGGTTTCAGGCGTCTGGAAGCGGGTCCGGGCTGGTCGGGACGGAGGCGCCGGCCGGTGGGTTGGCTCGATCGACCAGGCGGAGGCGGCGCCCGGTCAGGACGATCCGGATCGGCCTACGCGTCGCTCCTTGCCGGATAGCAGACGCTGGATGTTGTCGACATGGAAGAGCCAGATCAGCCCCGCTCCAGCCACGCCGTAGACGTAGTAGATCGGCGGCAGGGGCGCAACTGCGGTCCAGATGACCATGACCACGCCTCCGATGAGGCTCGCGCCGAGCGAACCCAACGATGAGATCCGAGTCACCGCGATGACGATCACGAAGACCGGGAAGATGACCGCCAGCAGGAGGGGTTGAATGACGAGCGCCCCGCCCGTGGCCGGCGCGACCCCGCGGCCGCCGTGGAAGCCGATGAACGGCGATCGGCTGTGGCCCACGATGGCGGCCAGGGCCGCCACCACCTGCGCGACCGAGTCGCCGCCGATGGCGATGACCAGCAGCACGGCGACCGACGCCTTGGCCACGTCGAGCAACCCAGAGACGGCCGCCCAACGGTAGCCCACCGCTCGCGAAACGTTGGCGCCGCCGGTCCGGCCGCTCCCCACGGTGCGTGGGTCGGGCCCGCCGATCAGGCGCGGGACGATGATTCCGAAGGGGATTCCGCCCAGGAAGAATCCGGCGACCAGGGCGACGGCGACCCGGACGAGGTCGATGGTCTGCATCGCGGGATTATAGGGCCGCGAATCTCTGCCGGTCGTCTGGGCGGCCAGCCGCCTCGTCGCAGTGGCCAGCCGCCTCGTTGCCGCGGCGTCTGCCGCCGCGCCGAGACTGAGTTGGCGGCGCCCGCGACTATCGAGGGCTCAGAGCCCGCTCTTCGGGACCCGCAGTTCGGCCAGGAACCGCTCTGGATCGTGGCGCAGCCAGGCCCGCCGATCGGGGTGTGCGGCGACGTCCTCGACCAGGTCGGTAAGGCGCGCGTTGACTGGTGTCGGGATTCCAAGCTGCTGGCCCACGCGAGCCACAGCGCCGTTCATCCATGCGACCTCTGTCTGCTCGACGGCTGGTCCATCGCCGGCCGCCTGGACGTGGAGCCGCAGAGACGGCAGTTTGCCGGCGCGTGCCCCGGCGGCGACCCGACGCAGAATCGGGCGGCTCAGCCAGCCCGGTAGTCGGACCACCCGCGCCAGCCAAGGCACTGCTGCGCCGGGCAGTGGCACCGGCTTGTCCCCGAGAGCCGCCATCACGGCCAGCGTCTCGAGCAGCTGCCGCCGCTCCACCGCGAATAGCCGGCGATCTGAATAGATCGCGTCAGGGTCCAGGTCCAGGATCGCGCCTATGGCGTTGGCCACCAGGTTGGCTAGCAACTTCGACCATTTCATGGCCCGGGCGGCGGGTAGTCGGGCGGTGCCCAGGCCCGCTCGCGCGAAGTCCGCCAGCAATGGCGCTACGAACGGTATTGCCATGGCATTGGCCGCGGCCAGGCCGATGCCGCCATGGCCGAGCCACAGAACCTCATCCTCCGAGGCGAGGCGGATCGGGGCGGTCAGCGAGCCCGCTATCTGGGGCGCCACGGTCCGGATCTCGGCCGAGATATCCTCGGCGCCGATGCCGTTCTCCACGGTGAGAGTCGGAACATCCGGCCATGCCAGCGTCGGTAGAAGAGCTTCGCGCAGCAGCGGCATCTTGACGGCTACCAGGATCAGGTCCGGCGACAACGCGTCCTGGGTCCGCGTGACGCGGTGGACGGGCACGACCACCCTCGCGCCCTCCGGCATGACCAGCGTGACCGCCTTCTCGGAGGGCGGCTCGAAGATGCGGACGAGCGTGACCTCGTAGCCGACGCTGCCCAGCAGCGTTCCCAAGAACGACCCGACAGCTCCAGCGCCGACGACGAGCAGTCGTTTCGGCCGAGTGTCGCCACCCGCCGGAGTCTCCGCCGATCTCATCGCAGCCGGAGCCGGGCCGCATCCCTGGCGGAGGCCGGGCTCTCACGGGCTGGCCGCACGGCCGCTAGCCCAGCCAATCGAAGGTCCGAGTCACGGCCTTCTTCCAGAGTCGGTACTCGCGTTCTCTCTCGGAAGCGTCCATCGCCGGGCGCCACTCGCGTCCTGCGACCCAGTTGGCTCGCAGCTCGTCCTGCGAACTCCAGAACCCAACCGCCAGCCCGGCCGCGTACGCGGCGCCAAGAGCTGTAGTTTCTGCCACTTTGGGGCGGATTACCGAAACGCCCAGGACGTCCGCCTGGAACTGCATCAGCAACTCGTCGTGGACCATGCCGCCATCGACTTTGAGGGCCTTGAGCGCCACGCCCGAGTCGGCGTTCATCGCCTCCAAGACCTCTCGCGTCTGCCAGGCCGTGGCCTCGAGGACGGCCCGGGCGATATGGCCGCGGTTCACGTACTGCGTCAGCCCGGCGATCACGCCGCGCGCGTCACTCCGCCAGTACGGCGCGAAGAGGCCGGAGAAGGCGGGCACGAAGTAGACGCCGCCGTTGTCGTCGACCGTCCGAGCGAGCGTCTCCACCTCGGCCGAGGTGTCGATCAGGTACAGGTTGTCGCGCAGCCACTGGACGAGGGCGCCGGCGATGGCGATCGAACCTTCCAGGGCGTAAGTGGCGGGCTCGCTCCCGATCCGGTAACCGACAGTCGTGAGCAGCCCGCTCTTGCTGGCGACGGGCTCGGCGCCGGTGTTGAGGAGCATGAAGCAGCCCGTTCCATAGGTGTTCTTGGCTTCGCCGGCAGAGAAGCACGTCTGGCCGAAAAGGGCGGCTTGTTGATCGCCCAGGTCGCCCGACACGGGAACGCCGGCGAGGTCGCCCACGGCGTGGCCGTAGACCTCGCTCGATGACCTGATGGTCGGCAGCATGGCGGCGGGGACGCCCATGACCGCCAGCATCTCCGGATCCCAGTCGAGCGTTCGCAGGTTCATGAGCATCGTCCGGCTGGCGTTCGAAGCGTCGGTGACGTGTACGCCGCCGCGGGTGCTGCCTGCGCCGCGGGTCTTGCCCGCACCCCCGGTGAGATTCCAGATGACCCAGCTGTCGATGGTGCCGAAGATGAGGTTGCCCGCCTCCGCGCGGTCGCGTGCGCCCGGCACGTTGTCCAGTAGCCAGCGGACTTTCGGGCCGGAGAAGTAGGTCGCGAGCGGTAGCCCGACTTTCGAGCGGAAGCGATCCTGACCGCCGTTGCGCGCCAGCTCCTCGATCGTTTCGGCTGTTCGGGTGTCCTGCCACACTATCGCGTTGTGGATGGGCTGGCCTGTGTGCCGATCCCACACGACCGTCGTCTCGCGCTGGTTCGTTACGCCCACGGCCGCCAGATCGGCTGGGGTGAGACTCGCCTTCGCCATCGCGGCGCGGACTACTTCCTGGCACCGCGTCCAGATCGCGATCGGGTCGTGCTCCACCCAGCCCGGTCCGGGGTAGATCTGTTCGTGTTCGCGCTGGTCGGCCGCAACCACTGAACCGGCATGGTCGAACACGATGAACCGCGTGCTCGTCGTTCCCTGATCCAGCGCTGCCACATACTTGGGCATCACGGCGTCATCCTTGAAGTGGTGGCTCGCTGCGCATTATCGGCGGTCCAAGACTAGCCGGCAGTCAGGCGCTTGTCGCGGGCGCCGGCGTTGCGACGCCTTCTGGGCCGATCCTCGCCCAATGCCAGGCCGCGCCTCATCGCTGTCGATCGCGGGGCTTGCGCGCGGCTGGAATTGCCTCAGGATTGGGCAGTCAGAGGCCGCTTCCAGGCGAGTTTGCGAAGGAGGGTTTCATGGCCCGTATGACCGATGCGGAGGCGGAGGCGTATCGCCGTCCCGTTCTCGACATCCTCGGCAAGGACGACCCGCTCGATGTCCAGGCGTCAGAGGCGGGGGCCTGGCGAGAGCTGATCGATCGAGCGGACGGAGACGTTCGGATTCGTCCCTCCGCAGGCGAATGGTCGGTGCTGGAATGCCTCGGCCATATGACCGATTCGGAGCTGGTCACCTCGGCCCGCTATCGCTGGGTTCTGGCGGAGGACGAGCCGTCGCTGCAGGGCTGGGATCAGGAGGCCTGGGCAGCTCGCTTCGATCACGCTCATGACGACCCGGCCACATTGCTCGATCTGTTGGCAGCATTGCGCCACGCGAACGTGGCACTCTGGCAGCGCACGCCGGCCGCCGATCGCGGCCGTGCCGGCATTCACGCCGAGCGCGGCCCGGAGTCTTTCGATCTGCTGTTCCGCCTTCAGGCAGGCCACGGCCGGCTCCACCGCGCCCAGGCGGAGCGGGCACTGGCCGAGGTCCACCGCAGCCGCTAGCTCCAGCGCAAGCCCCGCGAACCGGCGGCTTGGACTCGAGCCGCGCTACCGCCAGGGGATCGGGAGGATCTTGTTCTGACGGTCGTCGGCGATCGAGACCCAGCCGTAGTCCGTCTCGCCGGCGTTGAGATGCGGCAGTGCATCGTCGAATTCCTTGCCGGCGTACGTGGCCGCCTCGTCGAACGTGGCCTGGCCGATCATGGTCGTTTCGACGAAGTAGTACTGGTCGCTCGTGTCGTCCACTCGGACACCGAGATAAGCGTGGCCGGGGATCAGGACGACCACCGGCTGCATTCCCAGTGCCTCCACTGCCGCTGCGTACAAAAGCACCAGCTCGATGCAGTTTCCGCTGGCCTGGCTCAGGACCTCTGCCGGAAGTCTGATGCGCTGCGACTGCCCGGGCGCAAATGAGATCGGGGTGCCGATATAGGTCAGCGAATAGTCTTTGTCCTCGGCCTGCCATAGATCGGTCAGTCGCTGGTAAACGGTATTGTCGGCATCGAGGGCGCTGTCGTAGCCGCTGGTCATTGAGTGGTTCGGGTCGTAGTTGGCGGCAGCCCGGATGAGTTCCTCCACGGCAGGATCGGCCGGGGTGACCATGGCGCCGATCAGGTTGAAGTCGGTCTGCTGACTCATGCCCTTGATGTACCACGGGAAATCGCGTCGCGAAGTGATCAGGGTTTGCTCGGTCTGGTCGAGGATCGTCTTCTGGTTACCGCTGGAATCGATGTACGTGACCAGCAGGTGCAGATCGGCCGGCCGTTCGGAGGTCAGTTCATCGAGCGCGGCCGTGGTGAGTCTCGGGTTCTGTCGCACCGTCTCGGTCCCGTGAGCGGCTACCGTGACGGTGCTGATCGCCTTGTCGGTGAAACCGGAGATTTCGGTCGTGACGACGACTTTGGCAGGCTTCGCATTGTCGTTCTTGACAGTGACTATCACGAAGTCGTCCAGAAAGGTGCCGTACAGGTGGGCGATCGGCGTGATGAGGGCATCCCGGTAGCTGTAGTCCACGGTGATCTGGTCGATTGCCACCGGCTCCGCCGTGGCCCGCGCTCCGGTCGCCTCCGGCGCGGCGGTTCGCCCGGCGCTGGGCGCCGCGACATGCTTGTCGCTGGGCGTCGCCGCGATCTTGCTGGCGGTGCTAACCAACGAAGCCGGCGCGGAGTTGAGACCCGGCCAGGTCGCGGAGGAACTGGTGCAGCCTATGGCAACCATCAGGATGGCGGCACAGGCGCCGACCCGTCCGCACGTGATCCGCCTTGAGCCCATCGGAACCTCCAAGCCGTCCGAAGACGGGGCATTGCAACCCGCCGAGATCGACCCGGCGATCCTAGCGCGGTCGGGAGTAGACCGACAGCCGACAAATGGGGGATATGGCCTCCCCCACAACCCGAATCTGCAGCGGCTCGCGAGGTGGCCGGGCGGGTTCGTTCCGCGGCGTGGTCTGCCGGGGTAGGAAACGGGCCGGCGAATGAGACGGCCCGGTTGACGCGGCCCTTCATCCATATGATCGGTGCGGGGGTGCAGCCCCTGGCGGCCGTGAGCTGAAGCGAGACCGGCCCATACACCACGCCGACCAGAAGGTTCGTGTTGGAGAACAGAGTCGTCCGTTTCGCAGACAGTCGCACGGCCTACAGCTTTGTGGCCGAGTTGCGCCGCCTGTACGACCTCGAGCGATGGGCCGATCTGTGGGTCTACGTAACCGGCAGTGAAGTCCTCGTGGATATTCCGATCCACGACCCGACCAGCGATCCGCTGACCGACCTGGCGTTCAGATATGGCGGCCGGGCACCAGTGGGCGGAGACGAGCTTGCAGACCTTCGAGCGGCCGTCGCAACCGCGCGCGAGAACCGCCGCAATGCTCGTGGCCGGCGGCTCGGGCGAGACCGCGCGACGCGTCCGCCGCCCTGATTCTCTCGAGTCAGACCGCTTCCGCAACCGCCTCTTCGAACTGCGAGTTGTAGAGGTCGAAGTAGAAGCCCTTCCGAGCGATGAGTTCGTCGTGGCTGCCTTGTTCGACGATCTTGCCCTGGTTCATGACCAGGATCTCGTCGGCATTGCGGATGGTGGAGAGGCGGTGGGCGATCACGAAAGCCGTCCGTCCCTTCATCAAGCGTCCCATCGCCTGCTGTACGAGGACTTCTGTCCGCGTGTCCACCGAACTGGTGGCCTCGTCCAGGATCAGGATCTGAGGGTCGGCCAGGAAGGCGCGAGCGATCGTCAGGAGCTGCTTCTCGCCCGAAGAGAGGTTCGAGGCGTCGTCGTCGATCACGGTGTCGTACCCGTGCGGCATCGTTCGAACGAAGTGGTCGACGTGCGCGTCTTTCGCGGCGGCGATTATCTCCTCCTCGGTCGCATTCTCCCGGCCATAGGCGATGTTCTCTCGGATCGTGCCGCCGAAGAGCCACGTGTCCTGGAGGACCATGCCAAAGGTGTGTCGGAGGTCGTTGCGTGTCATCAGCCGAGTGTCGACGCCGTCGATGCAAATGGTTCCGGCATCGAGCTCGTAGAACCGCATTAGCAGATTGACCAGTGTCGTCTTGCCGGCTCCGGTGGGCCCGACGATCGCGAGAACCTCGCCCGACCGGACGTCGACGTTGAGATCGTCGATCAGAGGCTTGTCCGGTTCATATCGGAACGAAACGCCTTCGAGGGAGACGTGGCCGGCAACCACCTCGAGTTCGGCCGGAACGGCCGCCTCGGGCACTTCTTCGGCCTCGTCGAGGAGCTGGAACACGCGCTCCGCCGACGCCATGGTCGACTGCAGAAGGTTGGCGATGCTGGCCGTCTGCGTGATCGGCTGGGTGAACGAGCGCGAGTACTGGATGAACGCCTGGACGTCGCCGAGCGACATCCGCCCGGTCGCGACCTGGACACCGCCGATCACCGCGATGGCGACGTAGTTGAGGTTGCTGATGAAGCTCATCGTCGGCATGATGATTCCCGAGATGAACTGGGCCTTGAAGCTGGCTTCGTAGACGCGCTGATTCTCTTCATCGAAGCGCCGGATCGCGTCTTCCTGGTGGCCGAAGGCCTTGACGATCGCGTGGCCGGTATGCGATTCCTCGACGTGACCGTTGAGCGTCCCGGTTCGGGCCCACTGGGCCGCGAATTGCTTCTGCGACCGCTTGGCGATGAGCATCGTCGTAACGGCGGCCGCCGGAAGGACCAGCAGGGAGATCACGGCCAGCAGCGGGCTGATCCAGAACATCATCGCCAGGATGCCGACCACGACAGCCAACGACGTGATGATCTGCGTCAGCGACTGCTGGAGAGTGTTGCCGATGTTGTCGATGTCGTTGGTGACGCGACTAAGGGTGTCGCCGCGCTGATGTGTGTCGAAGTACTTCAGCGGCAGCCGGGCGAGCTTGAGGTCGACGTCGCGGCGGAGTCGGTAGACGGTCCGCTGTGACACACCGGCCATCACGTACCAGCTGACCCAGCTGAAGAAAGTGGCCATCAAGTAGAGCCCGATGAGGCCGATCAGGACAATGCCCAGAGCGCCGAAATCGACGCCAATACCCGGCCGCGCATTTGTGGCCGCGACGAGGTCAGCCAGCGGGCTGTGCTGCTGCTGCAAGGCCGCGACCGCCTGCTCGTGGGTGGTGCCCTTCGGGAAGAACTGCCCGAGTGTCTTGCCGACCAGGCCGTCCATGAGCTGGTTGATGCCGTTGCCCAGGATCTTCGGGCCGAAGACCTGGCCGGCCGTGCTGAAGAGGGCCACCACGCCCACCAGGCCGACCCACCTACGTTCGGGTCGGAGTTCGCCGAGCAGCCGGCGGAAGGTGGCTCGGAAGTTCTTGGGCTTCTCGGCCGGCATCATCATGCCGCCCATCGGGCCCATGCCGCGACCCATCGGACCACGACCTCGTCCCGCGGCCGCAGCGCCGCCCGGGCCGAATGCGCTGCCGGACCCGCCTGCCTTGGGGGTTCCACCGGGCGCGTTGCCGTTGGTGCGGTTCGCAGGACCGCTCATGCGACTTCCTCCCGGGTCAGCTGCGAGTACACGATCTCTTGATACGTCTCGCAGGTCTTCATCAATTCAGCGTGCGTCCCGATTCCGACCACCGAGCCGCTATCGAGGACGACGATCTGGTCGGCCCGCATGATCGTCCCGACGCGCTGGGCGACGATGATTACCGTCGCGTCGCTCGTCTCCTTGTGGAGGGCCGCCCTGAGCATCTGGTCTGTCTTGAAGTCGAGCGCGGAGAAGCTGTCGTCGAAGATGTAGACCTTCGGTCGCTTGACGATGGCTCGCGCGATCGCCAGGCGCTGGCGCTGGCCACCCGAGACATTCGTGCCGCCCTGGTCGATCTCGGCTTCGAGCCCGCCGTCCATCTCGGCCACGAAATCCTTGGCCTGGGCGATCGAGAGGGCGTGCCACAGATCGTCGTTGTCGGCCTTCTCGTCGCCGTAGCGCAGGTTGCTGGCGACCGTGCCGCTGAACAGAAATGCCTTCTGCGGGACGACGCCGATCATGCTCCACAGGTTCTCGAGGCCAAGCTTTCGGACGTCGACTCCGTCGATGCTGACGGTCCCGGAGGTCGCGTCGTAGAACCGCGGAATGAGGTTGGCGAGGGTCGTCTTGCCCGAGCCGGTGCCGCCGACGATAGCCGTGATCTGGCCTGGTTTTGCCGTAAAGGCGATGCCGCACAGGACGGCGTCTTCGGCGCCGGGGTAGCGGAACTCGACGTTGTCGAACACGACCACGCCACGAGGGTCGTCAATCACAACGGGCTCGTCCGGATCGCACAGGTCCGGCTCGGTCTCCAGGACGGCCTGGATCCGCTCGGCCGCCGCCGCGGCGCGGGGGACCATCACGAAGATCAGGGCCGCCATCATGACCGAGAAGAGGACGAGCACGACGTACTGGAGGAACGCCGAAAGGTTGCCGATCTGCATTCCGCCCGAGTCGATCCTCAGACCGCCGAACCACACGATGGCGACGGTCGAGAGGTTCATCACACCGAACAGGAACGGGATCATCATCGCGAACAACCGGTTGACTTGGAGTTGAGTCCTGGTCAGGTCCGCGTTCGCGTCGTCGAAGCGGCGCTCTTCGTGGTCGGTCTGGACGAATGCCCGGATCACGCGGATGCCGCTCAGGGTCTCGCGCATGACCTGGTTGATGCGGTCCGTCTTCTTCTGCACGGACCGGAACATCGGCAGGGCCCGGATGGCCACGATCGCGATCATGCCGATGACGAGCGGGATGATCACGATCAGNNCATGATCATGATGTTGAACGCCATCACCAGAACCATCTGGACCTGCTGGACGTCGTTCGTATTGCGGGTGATCAGCGTCGGCGTCCCGAAGGTATTGGTCTCCTTCTGCGAGAAGTCCATGACCTTGCGGAAGATNNACCACGCCGTTGTTGATGATGTCCGCGTTGAGGCTGGGCAGGTACAGATTGGCAAGCGCCTGAACCGCGACGAGAACCAGCACGATGGCCAGTGGCACGCGGTAGGGCCATAGGTACCTGGGCAGGAGCTTGGTCATTGGTCTGTTTCCCTGTCGATCATGGGCTGGATTACCTGGTACTGAAGGCGCTTCGGCCAGAGTGGGCCAGAATTGTGTGCAAGTGGTGAACGCGTCTCGGAGAAGTAGTGGCCTGCGTCATGCCCGAGGAGGGGAAGCTGCGTCGGGCCCGGTTTCGATGTTCGGACTCGCTTCCACGATCCGGCGGCGGGCCGCGTGGATTGCACGCATGCCTACGAGCAGGGCCGCCATCTCTTCTCCGGTGAGCTCCGCCAGCACGCTCGCGAGCGAGCTTCGGCGATTGGAGGCCATGTCCTCGAAGACCTGGCCCCCGGCTGGCGTGGCATAGACCAGGACTGTCCGGCGATCCTCGGTGCCATGGCGGCGTTCGACCATCCCGCGCTTCTCCATCCGGTCGACTATCCCGGTGGCGCTTGCGTCCGACACGTCCAGGGCCTCGGCCAGCCGTTTCATCGGCAGCGGGCCCTCGGCTTCGAGGGCGATCAGAACGTTCAGATGCACGAGGCTGAGCGCGTGGCGGTGCCAGGCCTTGAATGCCCCACCGAAGTCCCTCGGAAACCAGCCGGTCATCTCGTCGAGCAGTTCACGCTGAAGTGTCTCGCGGTCGCTGGCGGCTGGGTCAGGCTCGGAGCCGGTCCTTTGTGCGTCAGAGATAATACGCATGATGTGTAGTATATCGCAGATCCGGGAACCCGCCCAGAACCCGACCTGCCGACTGGCTTGCCACCGTCGCGCCGGTCCATTGGGTCACCGCGGCGCCGACACCTCGATCTCGAACCAGCCGATCAGACGCTCGTAGCCGAAGAGCTGGCCGGCTATCGTCGTCGAACAGATAGCGCCCGAGGCGGGGAGCGCGTAACCAGTTCGAAAGCCCGGCCGGTCGAAAGTGCCGCCATGACAGCCGAACCTGCTCCCACCGTCTTCAGACGGGGCCAGCCCCGCCTCTGGCCCGCGCTTTCTTCGAGCACCGCCCGACAGATGGCCCGCTTTGCGGCCATCGGCGTCGTAAGCACCGCCGCCTACGTCGGACTCTACGCCGCGCTTCGCAATGTCTCCTCGGCGGCTCTGGCGAACGCCCTAGCCCTCGGGATCACGGCTGTGGGCAACACGGCCGCCAATCGCCGCCTGACGTTCCAGGTTCGCGGACGAGACGGCCTGGCCCGCGACCATGCCGTCGGGATCCTGGCGCTCGTCGTTGCCTTCACGATCACTTCAGGTGCGCTCGGCATTCTCGAGATGGTAGCGCCCAACCGCGGCCGCGTTGCCGAGATCGCCGTGCTTGTAGCCGCGAATGCGGCCGCGACCCTGGTCCGATTCGTCCTGCTTCGCCTGGCCATCCAGTGTTCCGGAGGAATCGGCGTGCCGGCCGCGCCAGTGCTAGCTAATCTCTCAGCGTCGGAAAGGACACGAGGATGACCGCCATCGCCAGACCCTGGACCATGCCGCGCCTTCGACCCGTGGAGGGCCTGAAAGGCCTCGTGCGCGGTCGGGCCGACGAAGCCGCGTGGGTGCGTCCGGCCCTCCTCGGAGTGCTGGCGTTCGCCGCCGTCCTGTACTTGTGGAACCTGACCGTGAGCGGCTACGCCAATACCTACTATTCGGCGGCCGCGCTGGCTGCATCGAAGAGCTGGTCGGCCTGGTTCTTCGGCAGCTTCGATGCCTCCAACTTCATCACTGTCGACAAACCGCCGCTTTCTACGATGCTCATGGGGCTGTCGGTTCGCGTCTTCGGCCTGAGCTCGTGGAGCGTTCTGGCGCCCGAAGCGCTGGCCGGCGTGGCTACAGTCGGAGTGCTGTTTCTGGCGGTGAAGCGTTCCTTCGGCCCGGTTGCGGCCACCATCGCCGCCATCGTCATGGCGCTCACCCCGGCCGCCGTCCTGATCTTCCGCTTCAACAACCCGGACGCGCTGCTGACGCTCCTCCTGGTCGTATCCGCGTGGGCCTTGCTCCGCTCCCTGGAGCATGGCAGCTACCGCTGGACGATCCTTGCGGCGTCATGCGTCGGCCTCGCATTCCTGACCAAGTACCTGCAGGCGTA
>PMKN01000021.1:0-2491 GCA_003158675.1 Chloroflexota bacterium
GCGCTGCAGCACGCGCTGGACCTCGCGCGCGGTGTCGTAGTGCTCCTGGCCGACGATATTCGGGTCGAGCACGCGAGACGTGGAGGTCAGCGGATCGACCGCGGGGTAGATGCCGAGCTCGGTGATCGACCTTTCCAGGCGGATGGTCGAGTCGAGGTGGCCGAACGTCGTCGCCGGGGCCGGGTCGGTGTAGTCGTCCGCGGGCACGTAGATCGCCTGCAGCGACGTGATCGAACCCTTCTTCGTCGAGGTGATGCGNNAGATGTTGTCGATGAAGAGCAGGATGTCGCGGCCCTCGACGTCGCGGAAGTACTCGGCAATGGTGAGGGCGGTCAGGCCGACACGAAGACGAGCGCCGGGCGGCTCGTTCATCTGACCGAACACGAAGGCCGTCTTGGCGATGACGCCCGAGTCGGTCATCTCCTTGATCAGGTCGTTGCCCTCGCGGGACCGCTCACCCACACCGGCAAACACGGAGTAGCCGGCGTGCTCCTGGGCGACGTTGCGGATTAGCTCCTGGATGATGACGGTCTTGCCAACGCCGGCACCGCCGAAGACGCCGATCTTGCCGCCTTTGGCGAAGGGGCAGACCAGGTCGATGACCTTGATGCCGGTTTCGAAAATGACGGTCTCGGTCGTCTGCTGGTCAAAGGCGGGAGCCGGACGATGAATGGGCAGGCGTTCGGCTGCCGCAACAGGGCCCTTGCCGTCGATCGGCTCTCCGAGCACGTTGAAGACTCGTCCGAGGGTTGCCTCGCCCACTGGAACCGTGATCGGACCGCCAGTGGCATGCACATCGACGCCGCGGGCAAGGCCATCAGTGGTGGTCATGGCCACGCTGCGGACCCAGTTGTTGCCGAGGTGCTGCTGCACTTCGCAGACGATCTTCTCGCCGTCGCCGCGGATGACTTCGACTGCGTCGAAGATGCCCGGCAGCTGGCCGGCCGGAAACACGATATCGACGACGGGTCCGGTGATCTGTATCACCTTACCAACGGCCTTTGGGCCTTTGGTACGGGTCGCGGTCTTGGCGGCGGTCGCCATCGTTGTGTCATGCCTCCTGGTTGGCCGCTGCGCGGCTCTTTCGTCGCCTGCTGCGCTAGCGAGCTTGCGCGCCAGACGCGATTTCGATCAGTTCTCTGGTGATGTTGGCTTGACGGGCCTTGTTGTAGCTCAGGGTCAGGTCTTCGATGAGTTCGTCCGCGCTCTCGGTTGCGTTCTTCATGGCGACCATCTGGCTGGAGAAGAAGCTGGCGCAGCTCTCCAGCGCCGTCTGGTACAGCCGCGTGCCGAGGTAGCGCGGCAACAACTCGTTGAGGACCTCCTCCGGGGCCGGTTCGAAGATGAACTGAGAGCCCGGGATGCCGCGGATCCGTGTGCCCGAAGGCCCCGAGTCCGTAGCGGTCGTCGGCTTGATCGGCAGCAGCTGGACCATGTCGGGCCGCTGGACGAGAGTCGAGACGAAACGGGTGAAGATGACGTCCACCTGGTTGTACGTACCGGCCTCGTACTCGTCCGAGATGAGCCGCGCCAGCGGCAGGATGTCCTCCAACTTTGGGCGATCCCCGAAGCCGGAGAAGTGGGCGACGATCGGCACGCGAGCCCGCCTCATGGCATCGCGGCCCTTGCGTCCCACGCTCACGAGTTCGAGTTCACCGGCGTGTTCGACGATCTCCTTGGAGGCGAAACGCACGGCGTTGGTGTTGAGGGCTCCGGCCAGACCTCGATCGCTCGTGACGAGAACGATGAGCCGCTTGCCTTCCTCGCGGCGATTCAGGAGCGGGTGCTCATCGCCGGCGAGAACGGCCGCGAGATCGGAGATGATCTCATCGAGCAGATCGGAGTAGGGTCGCGCCGCCAGCGTCGACTCCTGGGCTCGGCGTAGCTTGGACGCGGCGACGAACTGCATCGCCCGAGTGATCTGCCGGATATTCGTCGACGCCGTGATGCGTCTGCGGATGTCTCGTTGGCTTGGCACTCTTGCCCCGCTGGATTCGGTTGAGTTGCTGGCCTCGCGCTAGGCGAGGAATGTCGCGCGGAAGTCTTTGGCCGCGGCTTCGAGCGCCGCCGCGGTCTCGTCGTCGAGAGTCTTGGTCTTGCCCAGCTTGCGCATGACGTCTGCGTGCTGGCCTTCGAGGAAACGGGAGAACGCCTGCTCGAACTCCTTGACGCGAGGCGTGGGCACATCGTCGAGCAGGCCCTTCGTGGCAACGTAGAGGATTGCCACCTGCTGCTCCAGTGATACCGGCCGGTACTGGGGCTGCTTGATGACCTCGGACAGCTTCTCGCCGCGGGTCAGCTGGTCGCGAGTCGCCTTGTCCAGATCCGAAGCGAACTGGGCGAAGGCAGCCAGGGAGCGGTATTGGGCCAGGTCAAGCTTGAGCGGTGCGGCGACCTTCTTCATGGCCTTGGTCTGGGCCGCGGAGCCTACACGCGAGACGGAGATGCCGATGTTGAGGGCCGGCCGCTGACCGGCGTTGAAGAGGTCCGT
>PMKN01000021.1:2503-6420 GCA_003158675.1 Chloroflexota bacterium
AGGGACATCTCGCGGTAGGCCCAGGCGTGCTTCGAGAGGTCGTCATAGACACAGAGCGCGTCCTTGACGAGCTTGCCGTCGATTTCGACGCCGACCTCCATCACCTCTTCACCCATGGCGCAGCCCGCGTACGGGGCGATGTACTGGAGAGCGGCGGAGAACTCGGCACCGGCGCAGACCACGATGGTGTGCTCCATCGCTCCTTGCTGCTCCAGGACAGCCACGGTCTTGGCAACCGTGGAGAGCTTCTGGCCGATCGCGACGTAGATGCAGACCAGGCCCTTGCCCTTCTGGTTGATGATCGTGTCGATGGCGATTGCGGTCTTGCCGGTCTGGCGGTCGNNGTGTCCACGCCCTGGCGGGTGATGACGCCGGGGGCGATGCGCTCGACCGGGCGGGTCTTGACGCTGTTGATCGGGCCCTTGTCGTCCAGCGGCCGGCCCAGCGGATCGACGACGCGGCCGATCAGCTCCGGCCCGACCGGGACTTCGACGACGCGACCGGTCGTCTTGACGGTGTCGCCTTCCTTGATCTCGGTTGGGTCGCCCAGGATGACCGCGCCGACGGTTTCTTCCTCGAGGTTGAGGGCCATGCCCATGACGGAGCCCGGGAACTCGAGGAGCTCCGACGAGAGCGCGCCCGAGAGGCCGTAGATCTGGGCGATGCCGTCGCCGACCTCGACGACGGTGCCGACGCTACGCGACTCGGCGCTCTGATCGAAGTTCTCGATCGTGTTCCTGATGATGCTGACGATTTCGTCCGATCTGATGGCCATGCCTTCTCCGTTCGACCCGGCGGGTCGGCCGCCGAGGCGGCGCCCGAGTGTTAGCTCGTTCCCTGGACCAGTTGCCCGCGAAGCCGACCCAGGCGGCTTCGGACGCTGTCGTCGATTTGGCGGTCGCCGATCATGACGCACAGCCCACCGATGAGCGCCGGCTCGGTTTCCGTGGTGAGTTCGACCCGCGCACCGGCCAGTTCCTCGATCCGCCTTTTGAGCGTCGCCAGCTCCTTCGCGGAAAGCGGGGATGGCGAGGTCACGGTCGCCCCCACGATGCCTCGCGAGTGGCGAACCAGGTCATCGTATTCGTCACTCACCGCCGGCATGATCGAGAGGCGTCCCCGTTGAGCCAGCAGCAGGGCCAGGTTCAAGACCTGGGTCGACACGTGGCTCCCGAGCAGCTCCTCCAGCGCGTGGCGGCGCTGGCTGAATGGTACGGCCGGGCTGTCGATCGCACGGACGACGCGTTCGTCCTGAGCCAGCTCGCATGCATAGCCGATGTCGGCACGCCACGCGTCCACCTTGTCATCGCGCATAGCCAACTGGAAAAGGGCCTCAGCGTAGCGGCGGGCGGCGACCAGGTGGGGCATTAGTTGCTCCGGTTGTCCGAGCTCGAGGCGGCATCGCCCAGGAATTCCTCGACGAGGCGCCGCTGGCGGGTGTCGGTCATGGTCTCGCCGACAACCTTGCCGGCCGCGGCCAGAGCCAGGTCGGCGACTTGAGCACGCAGATCCGCCAGAGCGCGGTCGCGCTCCGCGGCGATCTCGGCGGCCGCCCTCACGCGGATGCCATCGAGTTCCGCCTTGGTGGCCGCAATGTCGGCCACGCGAAGGTCTTCGGCCGACTTCTGGGCGCGGGCAACCAGCTCGGCGGCCTCGCGGCGGGCCTGGGCGATCACCGCTTCACGCTCGGCCAGCCCGGCGTCGCGGTCCTTGCGAGCCTGTTCCGCGTCCGCCAGACCCTGGTCGATACGCGACTTTCGTTCGGCCAGGATGTTGGCGATCGGATCGAAGGCGAAGCGCCAGATCAGGGCGAGGAACACGATGAAGTTGAGCGCGGCAACGATCACCCAGAAGAAGTTGATCGACAGGCCCGGCTCTGGTGCCGGGACCGCCGCCGCGACGGCCGCCAGGGGGTTCACTCGACTCGCTCCGTGATGGTCGCCCTACGAGCCCTTGATGAATATGGCGAGCAGTCCGACGACGATGGCGAGGACGCCCAGGCCTTCGGCGAAGCCGGCAAGGATGATCGCCAGGCCGCGGATCTGGCCCGCCGCATCGGGATTGCGCCCGATCGCGTTGCTGGACATACCTGCCAGGATGCCGATGCCGATGCCGGGGCCGATGACGCCCATTGCCGCGAGTCCGGCTCCAATGTGATCCATGAAGAGGACCTCCTGCGCCCCGACCCTCCGGCCGAGGCAGTCGAGTTGCTGGCGGTCAGGCCGCCACTGGCTGGGGTGGGCCGGCGCCGCCGGGCGCCTCGTGAACGGTGCTATCGCCGGCCGAGGCCGGGTGATGCTCCTCCGACCCGTGTCCCTCAATGGCGATGAGGATGAACATCAGGGTNNGAAGAGTCGCATCGCCAGCGTGACCGGCTTCACGAATTCGAGGAACAACTCGATGATCCCGACGTACATGGCCAGAATGCCGGCCCCAAGCCCGTGACGGAACTCGCCGAGCGGGAAGAACTTGGAGAGGTATCCACGTACGCCCAGGCGGCGGAAGCCTTCGCCCTGGAACAGTACGAACGAGGTGAGAGCGAGACCGATCGTTATGTTGACGTCGCTCGTGGGCGCCCGGAGCTGCGGGATCTTGCCAATCGGGGGCACCAGGCCGCTCCAGTTAGAGACGAGAATCAGGATGAAGAACCCGGCGAAGATCGGATAGTAGCGTCGCGCTCCCTCGCCGCCCATTCCGACCGCGAAGTCGCGCCCAAATTCATAAGCCCACTCGACAGCGTTCTGTACTCGGCCCGGTATCGACCTCATGCTGCGGGTCGCACCGATGGCCAGCAACAGAATCAGCCCCATCAGGACCCACATCGTCAGAATCGTCGAACTGATGCTGGGGTGGAAGTAGATCATCGGCAACGGAGAAGGCGCTGTTGCCGGCGAGAAGTCGTAGACGATCTCCGGAGGGGGCAGCTCGATCGCACTCTGCACAAAACACGACGGGAAGTCGCAGGCCTGGCCGGCCGTGCCACCCTTTGGGAACGGCGGGACCAGCGCGACGGCCAGGATGTCCAGGGCGATGACGGCCGGGATCAGAAACCTGAACGGGATCCCGCGGGCGCGCTTCTTTGGCGCGGCGGCGGTCGCCGGCCTGGCCATGCTCTCGGCTTCTTCGGTCGTCGCGGGGGCGCCCGGGTCGCTTGTCACAATTGCTCCGCGTTAGCCGGCGGCCCGTCGAAGAGCCGCGCTCATTCTTCGTCTCGCTGGTCCATGCTCGCCAGGAACCTCGCGATCAGTCGCCAGCATGCGACTGCCCCGCTGACCGTGCCGATCGCGAACCCGACCAAAACGAATACAGGGACGGTGCCCAGACGCTGGTCGAGCCAGTAACCGCCGAGCACACCCGCCAGTACGGCAATGAGCAGTACGAACCCGATTTCGGAGAAGAGGGCAACGAAAGCGGACGCCTTCCCTGGATCGTTCATCCGTCTCCCTGGCAGGGCGCCGTGAGTGTACCAGCGGACCTGTGGTATCGCTCAACCCCCCCGAAAGGCCACCCAAAGGGGCCGCAGTGCGCGTCGCGCTCCGTCGGCGGGCCAGTGGCCGAAAGGCCTGAGGCTCTCCCGCCGACGCTCAGTCTTGAGCCAGACCCGGCACCGGGAACCGGGAACACATGTCGCGGACCAGAGCCGAGAGCTTGGCCTGCTCGGACGGATCGTTGCGGGTGACGATCGCGGCGACGATGATCTCCCCGATCTGACGCATCTCCGGCTCGCGAAAGCCGCGGCTCGTTGTGGCCGGCGTGCCCACGCGGATCCCCGAGGCGGTGTTCGGTGGGTTCTTGTCGAACGGGATGGCGTTCTTGTTGACGGTGATGCCGATCTCGTCGAGGAGGTGCTCGGCCTCTTTGCCCGTCACGCCGAGGGGCGTGACGTCGACCAGCATCAGGTGGTTGTCCGTGCCGCC
>PMKN01000072.1 GCA_003158675.1 Chloroflexota bacterium
GCCGGCGTGATGGCGGTCATGGGCATCGCCGACACGGCCAAGTTCGACTTCGCCCGTCAGAAGGGCCGCCGCTACTAGATCGGCGGCGCCGTGGCGTAGGGCCGGTCAGCCGGCGCGGTCTCGGCCAGCCCAACGGAGGCGCGAAATGCGCATCGCGACCTGGAACGTCAACTCGCTCAAGGCCCGCCTGCCGCGGGTCGAGGAGTGGCTGGCCCAGCGCGCCCCGGACGTTCTGTTGATGCAGGAGACCAAGCTTTCGGACGAGGCGGCGCCGGACATGCCGTTCCAGATGGCGGGCTACGAGCTGGCCCATCACGGCGAGGGCCGCTGGAACGGCGTCGCCATCGCCAGCCGCGTCGGGATCGCCAACGTCGTCACCAACTTCGGCGACGGGCCAGTGCGCCACTCGCCTGGAGCGGACGCAATCGCGGAAGCGCTGGAGGCCGAGGCATCGGACACCTCCGCCGACGAGGCCCGCATGATCTCAGCCGTTTGCGGCGGCGTCCGAGTCGTCAGCATCTACGCGCCTAACGGTCGGGCCCTCGACACGCCGTTCTATCGGTCCAAGCTGGCCTGGTTCGACCGCCTGGCCCGCTGGCTGCGCGATACGCAGGATCCGGGCGGGTCGCTGGTCATCGGTGGCGACTTCAACGTCGCGCCGGCGGACGAGGACGTATACGACCCGCGCGACTTCGTCGGCGCTACGCACGTTTCGCCGGCCGAGCGCGAGGCCGTTGCGGCGCTGCGCGAATGGGGCCTGGTCGACGCTTACCGCCTCCACCATCCCGAGCCTGGCAAGTTCAGCTGGTGGGACTACCGAGCCGGCAACTTCCACAAAGGCCTGGGCATGCGGATCGACCACCTGTATGCCACTCGCGCCGTGGCCGACCGCTGCACCGCCGCCGAGATCGACCGCGACGCGCGTAAAGGCCAGCTCCCGTCCGATCACGCCCCGGTCTACATCGACCTGACCGACTGAGCGGGCGGCTGAAACGCTCGGCCGATTTCTGCGGTCGCCGAGCACGGCCGACGGACGACCCGAATGGATGGCAGTATGCGCGTATGGAAATCCGCTTCTTCGGCGCAGCCAACACCGTAACCGGATCCCAATTCCTCCTCATTACCGATCGAGCCCACGTGCTCATCGACTGCGGCATGTTCCAGGGTGGCCCGCACGAGGTCGTGCGCAATCGCGTACCCCTGTCCTACGACCCGACGAGCCTCGACGCGATCGTCCTGACCCACGCCCACCTTGATCACTGCGGCCTGATCCCTCACGTCGTCGCCGAGGGCTTCAACGGCCCGATCTACGCCACTCGAGGCACGATCGAGCTGGCATCTTTGGTGCTCCTCGACTCCGGCAAGCTCCAGGAGGAGTACGCCAAGCGGCATCGCCATTGGGCGGCCAGGAACCCGGACAAGGCGGCGCGTGAGGACCAGAAGGAGCTGACCGAGATTCAGCAGCAGGAACGGCTGGCAGAGCAGGAAGATCAGGCGACCGCGATCGCTGCCCTGCACCCGGGAGACGTGACGCCGGACGGCCACATCGTGGCGTCGGGCGTGGACGAGCTGGCCCTGCACGACGAGCAAGCCCTGGGTACCCGCCTCGGCTACCCGCCCGTGGGCCATCCGAACTACGCCGCCTCCCTGGCCGGCAACCCCGCCAATCCGAACCTCGTCCTGGAGGGGCCGCTCTACGACGTCGAACAGGCCCAAACGGCGCTGCTGCAGTTCAAGCCGGTGGCTTACGAGGCGGCCGTCGCTGTCGCGCCAGGCATCACCGCCGTCTATCACGATGCCGGCCACATCCTGGGCTCCTCGATCGTGGAGCTGCGCGTCGAGGCAGACGGCGACACCCCGGCCCGAACTCTCGTCTTCTCTGGCGATCTGGGCCGCACCGACGCCCCGATCCTGCGCGATCCCACCGTTATCGAGGCCGCCGACTACGTCTTCGTCGAATCGACCTACGGCGGCCGGACTCACGAGCCGGAAGAGGAATCGCTCGGCGCGCTGGCTCAGGCCGTGAACGACACTATCGCTCAGAACGGCGTGCTCCTGATCCCGTCGTTCGCGATCGGCCGAACCCAGGAAGTGGTGTGGGCCCTCCAGCACCTCCTCGACGCGGGCCGGATTCCGAAGATAAAGCTCTACCTGGACTCGCCGATGGCGTCGAAGGCATCGACTATCTACCGCGAGCATCGCGACTACTACGATGCCGAGACGCTGGCGCTGCTGGACAAAGGCGAAGGCCCGATCGACTTCCCGGACCAGCAGGAGACGCCCCTGGCCGCACAGTCCGAGAAGATCGACATCGCTCGACGGCCATACGTCCTGGTCGCCTCGAACGGGATGCTCACCGGGGGTCGCGTCCTGAATCACCTGCGCCGCCTGATCGGCGACACCAAGGCAATGATCCTCTTCGTCGGCTATCAGGGTGAGGAGACACTCGGGGCGAAACTGCAGGCCGGCGCCAGGACGGCCCGGCTCGACGGCCAGGAATACCAGGTCCGATGCGCCGTCCGGTCCATCAGCGGGTTCTCCGCCCATGCCGACGAGCCGCAGATCCTGGCCTGGCTGAGCCACTTCATCGAGGGCCGAAAGGCCGGCGATCCGGGCGTGCCGCGGCAGATCTTCATCGTTCACGGCGATCCGGACGCGCAGCAGGCCATCGAACCCAAGATCACCGCCCTGGGCCTGACGGTTCTCGCCCCTCACTGGCACGAGCATGTGAAGCTCGACTGACGCGCCCCCGGGCGACACGGGTACGGTTGCCCGACAGGCTCCGATGCCGGGCGGATATGGGTCCGGGGCAAGCGGACGCGGCCTCTGCACAGGTATCCTGATTTCCGGCGCGGCAGCGGTCACTTTGAACGTATCCAAACGGAGGAATCCGATGGGGCGGCCAACAAACAGGATCGCGGCGATCGCCGAGTTCGGCCTGTGGGTCGTCGTCGTCGCTCTGATCGCGAGTGCGCTGGGCATGCGCCTGCCGTTCGACCTGCCCACGTTCGCTTCCGCATCGCACGCCCCTGGGATTGGGGCCCTGGCGAGCGCCGGGCCCAGCGCCTCCGTGACGCCGGCGCCCACCCCCACCGCGGCGCCCACGCCTGCTCCGACGCCGGCACCCACGGCCTCGCCAATCGTCAAGAAGCTGCAGGCGTATCTGGCTCGCAAGGACTTCCAGTTCCAGGCAACCCAGACCGGGTCGAACTCCTTCACCGGTACCAACGGCTCGGTCGAGGAAAAGATCTCGGGTACGGTGGCCTACAAGGCCAACGACGAAGCGGACACCACCAAGACAACGTTCCAGGGCAAGACGACTACTCAGGACAGCGTCTACACCGGGACCAGCACGTACGAGCGGACCGACGCCGGTCCCTGGATCAGGAGGGCGCGGACCCCGGCTGACACGGCGCAAACGAAGGTTCTGCTCTCACCGACCCGCCTCTTCGTCGACGTCGGCGTCGAAACCAAGAACGGCAGCTCGCTTCACAGATTGGAGGTCGCGGATCCGGCCGCCCTGAGCGCCGCAGTAGTTGCGACCGGGACCGTCACCAGCGCCCAATTGACGGCGACCTTCTGGACCAAGGACGACGGCACGCCCGTCTACCTCAGGCTCGACGGGACGGCCGACCAGCAAGTCGACGGCGCGACGGTCCATGCCACCATCGCTCAGGAGCTGGCGCTGACCAAGTGGTCGGGCGTAACGATCGCCACGCCGAAGAACGCGTGGCAGCAGGTGGTAGATGGCGTTGCCGGGATCACGTTCGGTCTGCCCGCCGACTGGACCGTAAGCGACCTGAACAAGCCGCTTGGCATCACCACCTACGCGGGCCAGTCCGGCCAGCTCGCCTACGCCAGCGAATCAGGCACCGGGTTGACACTCGACCAGGCCGTCGCGCGTGTGGCTGCGACCTTCGTCGATGCGCCGGGAGCCCGAACACAGAGCACGGTGGGCGGAGAAGCGGCGATACAGTTCGGCGTCCACCGCACCAAGCAGAAAGACTACGTCAGCACATTCGTCCTCCTCCACGCCGGCCAGCTCTACCAGTTCGGCTTCTGGGGCCAGAGCTCCGACGCAGCCACGGACAAGCTGGCGGCTCAGATCATGGGAACGCTCGCCTTCACGCGGTAGACCGCGACCTGCGGACCGCCGGGCTCCTGGTGCTTATTGAGCCGCCGTCCCGGTGCTGCCTGGCGCGTAGAGCGGCACGCCGGCCTTGCAGGCGGGGCAGCTTTCGGGGCCTGGATCGAAGGTTGGGAGCTGGAGCTGCCACAGGGCGCGGAGCGGGTAGCTCCGCCCCGTTCGCGGCGAGCTCAAGGCCGTGAGGCCGCCCGAGCGATCCGCCATGACGGCGCACCCGACGATCTCGCCGCCGAGGGCCTCGACCGCGGGGATCATCGCCAGCAACGAGCCCCCGGTGGTCAGGATGTCGTCCACCAGCAGCACCCGCTCCCCGGGGATGATGGTGAACCCGCGACGGAACTCGCGCCTGGTGGTGCCGGCCGCAGCCTTCACTTCTTCGGCGAAGATGCTGCGCACGCCGAGCTGGCGGGCGGTTTCGAAGGCGAGGATGATGCCGCCGGTCGTTGGGCCGGCGACCAGGTCGACCATCGGCGAGCCGTCGGGGTTCCGGTGGCGCGCCGCCCAGAATCCGCACAGCTCGCTGGTGGCCGCGGGATCCTGGAGGACGAGGAACTTCTCCAGATAGCGCTCTGAATGCTTGCCGCTCTTGAGCAGGAAGTGGCCTTCCTTGAGCGCCCCGGACTTGCGGAACAGCTCCTCGGTCCGGGCGGCGATGGCCCTGGCCGCGGCCAGCTGCGCCTCCGATCGAAGGGTTGTCATTGGGCGCTCCCCGCGAGCTGAGCCCTTTCGGACCCTGTCGCCAGGATGATGAGCGCTACCAGGGCAATCGCTCCGACCTCGGCCGCAGCGTTGAAAGCCCCCGGCCACGCAACCTGCCGCAGGGTCGCGACGGCATACCAGGCAGCCAGCGCCAATCCCATTGCTGGTCGCGATCGAGGGCCCAGGATCTCGTAAGTCAGAAGGACGGTGATGAGACCCAGCGGTCCCACCGAAAGAATGACCTGTGCAACGGTCAGGGGAGTCCTATTTCCCGCCCAATCCGCATCGAGCCCGCCATGGTTGACCGCGTAGTACAGCATCACGAAATAGGTGAGGGCGTACAGCGCCGTCACGACGGCCCCGAGCCGGAGAAGTGCCGCCCCCCACTGCCAGCGCAACCTGGTCATATCGAATGCCCTCCCATGGTTTGGCCGGCCACTGCCCCTGCAACTATAGTTGGGTCACCGGGTCGGCTCTACGGCCTGTACTCCGCGCCCTTCGCGGACGCCGCGCCGGTGCGTTTGGGCAGGGCCGTCCCGATCAGCGGCCCATACGACGACAGGCCGCGACGCAGGCACTCGGCGCGTAGTTCGTCGCCGAGTCGGACCGGCAGCTCCGGGTCGGCGAATATGGCAGTCCCCACCTGAACGGCGACCGCGCCGCAGGCCAGGAAGTCCAGCACATCGTCCAGGGTCGTCACGCCGCCGATGGCCACGATCGGGATGGAGACAACCTGCGCCACCTCGTAGACGATGCGCAGCGCCACTGGCTTGATCGCCGGGCCGCTCAGTCCGCCGTACGTATTGCCGAGGAACGCCCGCGTTCGATCGGCGGACACAGCCAGGCCCGAGAGCGTGTTGATGGCGGTGATCGCGTCCGCGCCCGCCTCCTCGATCGCTTTGGCGATTGGCCGGACGTCCGCCACGTTGGGCGAGAGCTTGACGAGGAGCGGCAGGTCGGTCGCCCGGCGGACCGCGGCTGTAACGGCACGCGCGGCGTCACGGTCGATTGCGAACTGCAGCCCGCCCTTGCCGACGTTCGGGCAGCTGATGTTGAGCTCGATCCCGGCCACGCCCGGAACGCCGTCCAGCCGGCGGGCGACCTCGACGTAGTCCTCGATCGATTCNNGATCGGGCCGTACTTCTCGATGACCGCGTCCACTCCCGGGTTCTGCAAGCCGATGGAGTTGAGCATCCCGCCGGGCGTCTCGATGACTCGCGGCGGAGGGTTGCCGGCTCGCGGCCGCAGCGTCGTTCCCTTGCAGCAGATCGCGCCGATCCGCTGGACGTCCACGACTTCCCCGTATTCGACCCCGTAGCCGAAAGTGCCCGAGGCGACCATGATCGGGTTGGGCAGCCGCAGTCCGTGCTCGGCCCCCCGCGCCGGGGCGAGCTCGACCGAAAGGTCGATTCGATCGAGGGCATCCCGCTCCGCCAGCGACAGCCTGGGCGCGACCGGAGCGCCCAGATCGGCCACGGCGGCGTTGCCTACTTCGACTCTGGGCCGGCTGCCGGGCACAACGGCGCTCTTGATCTTGCGCACGGTCGGCGTCCTCTTGGATCGGTGGGAGTCCTGTCCGACTCGCATGTCGCCAAACGTGATGACCGTCTTCTTCGCTTTCATGGGAGCGACTCCCAGGCGATCTCCTCGGCCGCGAAGACGGGTCCCTCGCGACAGACCCGCTGCGGGCCCGCCACGCCGATGACCGTACATCCGAGGCACGCGCCAACCGCGCATCCCATCGTCTGTTCCATCGAAACCTGCAGGAAGGCCTTGCGCCTGGCGGACGTGGATCCGAGCGGATCCTGCTTGCCGCCGCCCTTCTTTCGACCCAGCTTCGCCACTCCGAGTCGTTCGCGGCGACCGGCGGCAAGCGCGGCGAGCCGCTTGAGCATGGCATGCGGGCCGCACGCGAAGGCCTGATCCGCCCAGGCTTCGTAGTCGGTCACGAGCTCGGTGACGAGGCCGCGATGGCCCAGCGACCCGTCGTCGGTAGCGACGACGTATTCGACCTCGTCGGGCAACAGGCTTGAGGGGTAAACGTGCGCCGCGCTCTGCGCCCCGAACAGAACCACAACTTGACGGCCGTCCCGGACCGCCTCGTCGGCGAGCATCCGGACGCCGGCCATCCCCAGGCCCCCGGCGATGAGCAGCAGGTGGCGGCTGCGCGGGTCCACCTCATAGGGGCGCCCAAGCGGCCCGAGCATGTCCAGCCGATCGCCCTCCCGGGCGCGAGTCAGCCACTCCGTGCCGCGGCCGACCGTCCGGAAGTGGAGCGTGACGATGCCCGTAGCCGCGTCGGCGGTGTTTATCGAGAACGGCCGCCTCAGGACGAGGCCTGAATAGTCGCCCGTCCTGACGTGGACGAACTGGCCGGCACGAGAGCCACCTGCAAGTTCGGGCGCGTGAAACGACTGGATCCACTGGCCCGGCAGAATCTGCCGGCTATCGACGAGCTCGGCCGAGACCAGGCGCATCGTCACCGGCGCCCGCTGTCCTCCGCGTCGCCCTGGCCGGCTTTGCCATCCCCGGCGCCCTCTTCCTCACCGTCGCCCTCGCCGCCTTCTTCGCTTTCGTCACCGGCCGCTCGGTCTTCGGGATCTGCTCCCTCAGTGTCGTGATCGTCCAGGTCCGGGAAGGCTTCGGCCAGGGCTTCGGCCAGATCGCCGAAGACATCCGTCGGGTCGTAGAACTTGACGATGTCGTCGGGACCGTCGAGCTTCTGCCACCGACCCGACTCGACATCCTCCTCCGAAACGACTTCCCCGCTGAACGAACCGGAAGCTCGCAGCGTCAGGCGCTCGTCCTCGTCGTCGACGATGACGAGATCGCCCAGAACGGATGTCAGCGCCGAGGCTGCGCTCTCGAACTGCTCGAGCAGATGCGCTTCGGTCTGCTGGCTGCGTTCCTGGAAGGCCAGGGCGAGGTCGTACAGGCGCTCGGCGGCCTCCTCCTCCGTCTCGGGAGCACCCTCGAGTTCATGGGCCGCAGCCCAGTCGTCGGCCGCGGCCGCGTACGGGTTCTCGGCCCCCAGCTGAACCGTGTCCTCCGGGGCGATATCAGCGCTGCCGAGCAGCTCGTTGGTGGCGGTCGGCTCGGGCTCAAGGCCAGCCTGGAGCTTGGTGGCCTCCGTGAATGCCGCGAAGACGTCGGCGAGGTTATAGAGCTCGACGAGCTCTGCGGCCGTGTCGATCGTCTCGGTCTCGCTGATCCACTTGCCGGTGGCTTCGTCCTGATAGCGGCTCCGGCTGCGGAAGGTCATGTCCTCGGCTATGGCCAGGTAGTCAACCTCGTCGTCGATCAGGACGACTCCCCCGAGCTCCCGGATGCGGGCCTCGTTCCCGTCGAGAAAGCGGCTCAGTTGCGCGGACGCAGACGCCAGGAAGTCGGTCCGCTCAAGGGCGGCGTCCGCGGCGAGTTCGCCGAGCAGGTCGTTGCGGCTCGTATCCATCGCGGTCGTCTCCCTATCCCTTGAACTCGAGATCCGGGCCCATGCGCTCCCGGAGGAACATCGAATGATGTCGTTCGAACATCCACTCGCCGGCGCGGTGACCCAGGGCACGGGTCGCTTCGTCGCGTTCGAGCTTGTCGAGCGTCGCGTAGTCGGGCAGGTCCAGCAGGATCACGTTATCGAAGTCCCAGCCGTGCGCCACGTTGTACCAGCCAACGAACTTGACCCCGAACTTCTCCTCGTACTGCTTCATCTGGCGCGGCATCAGCGTCTTCATGAAGAACTTGAAGAAGGGATCCCGCCCGCGGCGGACCGAGAAGAAGGTCGCAAGGACTGGCACTGGTTCTCCGTTCTCCTCACCTGCGGCATCCTTGGCTCGCGGACGCGGACTCCTATTCTCGCACGAGATGGGGTCGCGCCGAAACCGCCTGCGGCGAACGGGCCAGCGGGATCGATTCGCTCCCCGACCGGTGCTACTCGTCGCCGGTGGCGGGATCCTCGTAGGCGAGCCGTCCTGCGGCGATCGTGAGCAACACGCGACCGGACAGCTGGCGGCCGATGAGGGGCGAGTTCTTCCCCCTGGAGAGGAGCGTGTCGGCCGCGACGGTCCAGCTATCGGCCCGGTCGAAGACGACCAGATCGGCTCGAGCGCCCTCAGTGAGGCCTCTCTTGCGGGCGGCGGAGGTCGCGGCGAGGGCCGGCCAGCTGGCCACGACTGCCGCCGGTCCTGCGGTCAGCGCGGCGATGGCGCGGGCGAGCGGCAGCTTGCCCGCGTCGACGAGCGCGAGCAGCACTCCCAGCGCCGTCTCGATGCCGCTGATGCCGTTCAACGCGAGGCCGAACTCCACTTCCTTGTCCACAACCGTGTGCGGAGCGTGGTCAGTGACGATCGCCGAAGCGGTCCCATCCAGCAGGGCGGCGAGGCAAGCGGCGGAGTCGGCCGGCGCGCGGAGTGGCGGGTTGACGCGCAACGAGGTGTTGTATGGCGAGGCGGTGAGCGCGCCGTCGGCCCACGGGTCGCGGGCCACGCCGCCGGCGCCGAGCGCTTCCCAAGACCAGCGCCGCGCGCCGGCGATCCACTCGTCGGCGAGCGCCAGATGGTGAGGCGTCACATCGCAGGTCACGGGCAGGCCCGCAGCCCTGGCCCGGCGGACCAGCTCCAGCGCGGCAGCAGTGGAGAGATGCGTCAGGTGCAGCCTGGCGCGAGGCTCGTCGTGCAGGGCGTCCGCCAGGACGGCCAGATCGCGCGAGACGGCATTCACCTCGGCTGCCGCAGGCCAGCCCTGGAGGCCCATGATCGAGGCGACGTATCCTTCGCTCGCCTCCGCCCCTGCGGAAAGCTCCAGGTCTTCCGCATGGTCGACGACCGGCAGACCGAGCATCCCGGCGTAGAGAAGAGCGCTTCGCAGCAGCTTGGGCGTTCGGACCGGAGCGCCGTCGTCGGAATAGCCGATCACGCCGGCATCGGCCAGCTCGCCCATGGCCGAGAGCTGCTCCCCCGCCCGCCCCGCCGACACGGCGCCGAAGGCGAGGACCTCGACCGGCGATCCGCCGGTGCGGGCAGCCGACCGGATGCGCTCGAGTACGCCCGGCTCGTCGAGAGTGGGCGCCGTGTTCGGCATCACCGCAACGGCGGTGTAGCCGCCGTGGGCGGCTGCGGACGAGCCGGTCGCAACGGTCTCGGCATCTTCGAAGCCTGGCTCGCGGAAATGGGCGTGAAGGTCGAAGAAGCCCGGCGCGACGACGACGCCCTTGTCGTTGACACCCCTGGCCTCATCGCCGGCGAGCCACACTACGGATTCGAGTACGCCATCGGCGACCACGATCTCGCCCGGGCCTTCGCGCCCGGCGACCGGGTCGACCAGCCACGCCTTTTCGAGTTCGAACCGCCCGACGACCTCGCCCACCTTCGGTCCCAGAGGAGCTTTGCCGGCTATGACCTGGGCCGGTCCGGAGGCGCCCCGGGCGCCTCCCAAACCGGAGGCTCCGCCTTCGGTCCTCACCGGCTGGCCTCGCCCGGATTGCCGGCCTCGTGGGCATGGGCGGCCTCGTGAGCGCCGGCGAGCAGATACAGGAGCGCCATTCGAACAGCCACGCCGTTCGCCACTTGCTCGGTAATCACCGCTCGGCCGCTGACCGCCACGTCCGGCGCGATCTCCACGCCCTCGTTCATCGGCCCGGGGTGCATCACGATCGCCTCCGGCTTTGCCAGAGAGACGCGTTCCGCGTTCAACCCGAACCGGGCGGCGTACTCGCGCAGCGACGGCAGCAGCCCGCCCTGCATGCGCTCGCGCTGGATCCGCAGGGCCATCACCACGTCCGCGTCCCGAAGCGCCTCCTGCACGTCGCTGGTGACGTTGAACCGGCCGTGGCCGGGTATCGCGCCGCCGTCCCAGGCCGTGGCCCAGCAATCCATTCCCCGCAAGAGAGTGGCCGGGCCGCACAGCCACAGATCCGCTCCGGCCGCGGTGAGGGACCAGATGTTGGACCGCGCAACTCGCGAGTGGAGGATGTCGCCCACGATCACGACTTTGCGCCCCCGCAGGTCTCCACTCGGGAGATGCTGGCGCATGGTGTAGAGGTCCAGCAGGGCCTGCGTCGGGTGAGCGTGCCAGCCGTCGCCGCCATTCAGGACGTGGCCGCCGAAGACCTCGGCCGCGAGATACGGCGCTCCGGACACGGAGTGGCGCATCACCAGGATTTCGGCGCCGAGGGCCTCCAGGGTTCGGATCGTGTCAACCAACGACTCGCCCTTGGTCACCGATGAAGTCGCCGTGGCGACGCTCACGACATCTGCGGATAGGTTTCGGGCGGCCGTCTCGAACGACACTCGGGTCCGCGTCGAGGCCTCGTAGAAGAGCGTCGTGACGCGGCGGCCGTTGAGGGCCGGGACCTTGCGGATGGGGCGAGCGAGGATGCCCTTCATCTCGTCGGTGGTCCGCATGATCAGGTCGATCTCGGGCCAGCTGACCACGTCAACGTCGAGCAGGTGGCGATGGCGCCAGACGACGCCTTGCGTCGAAGAGCTGGATCCGCGGACGAGGGCAGCGGCTTCGGTGTCCACGCTCATGGCCGATCCGCTGTCGCGGCCTCGCCGACAGGCGGTTGGCGCCCGATCGTGACTTCGTCGCTGCCGTCCGTCTCGTCGACGTGGACCTTGACGATCTCCTCGCGTGACGTGGGGACGTTCTTGCCGACGTGATCGGCTCGGATCGGAAGCTCGCGGTGGCCGCGGTCTATGAGGACCGCCAGCCGGATAGCCCGCGGCCGCCCGAAGTCGATCAGCGCGTCCATGGCGCAGCGGATCGTACGTCCCGTATAGAGCACGTCGTCCACGAGCACGACCGTGGCTCCGTTCAGATCGAACGGCAGGTCCGTGCCTTTGACGATCGGCTGCTGGGCTACGAGCGAGAGGTCGTCGCGGTAGAAGGTGATGTCGAGCGCGCCAACGGGGAGTCGAACCCCTTCGTGTTCCTCGATCGCCGCCGCAAGTCGCTGGGCGAGAGGAACGCCGCGGCGCTGGATGCCGACGAGGGCGAGGCCCTGCGTGCCGGCCTGCTTTTCGACGATCTCATGGGAGATCCGGACGATCGCTCGCCTGATCTCGTCGCCGGTCATTATCTGCCGGTCGGTCATCGATTCTCGCTGCCCCACATCAGGCGCAGTCCTCCTTTCCGGCCTCACGGTGCCGGTCATTAAAGGTCGTGCGAAGGATACAGCGCCGGGAGCGCAGCCGCCGGCTCGCCTTCGGGCCGATCGACAGGCAGCACCTGACAGGGCAAGCGCGGAGAGGCAGGGAACAGCCGAAGGCATCGACCGGCCGGCCGGTCAGCGTCTAGTTCCCCGGGCGGTCCGTGGGTATCGGTGCCGCCGAGGCGGTGGCCGACTGGTCCGGGCCGGAGCCGTTCGTGGAAACGGGCTCGGGAGTCACAGGCGGCGCGGGGGGCGTGGCCGGCAACTGGAAGAGATAGGTCGAGCCAGCGTCGCCAGGTCCGGGCGACGTATAGACGAACTGCTGGGCATCGAACTGGATATTCGATCGCGCGGCCTTCGACAGCAGCACGCCGACGGTATTGAGTACCTGATCGCCCGAAGCGACGTTGAGAAGCGTCACGACACCCACGTCCGCGGCGCCGCCACCCGCCACCCAGATGGCCACATACTGGCCGGTCGCGTCCCAACGCACCACCCAGTTCCTGCCCGCACCCGGGGTCGGGGCGACGCTCAGGATCTGGGGCAGGCCCGCAGGGCTGAACGTCGGCGACGGCTGGCTTTCGGCCGTGGGCCCGGCCGAGTCCTCCGGCGACGCCGCGATCGAGGGTAACGGAGTGGCCGTGTCGAGCGGTGTCGCGCTCGCTGGGGCGGTCTCGGTAGGGGTCGCGGTGGACTCAGGCGTTGCCTCGGGAGTCGGCGTCGGGGCGGCTCCGTTCGCCAGGATCAC
This sequence comes from Chloroflexota bacterium, assembly GCA_003158675.1. Taxonomy (GTDB): domain Bacteria; phylum Chloroflexota; class Limnocylindria; order Limnocylindrales; family CSP1-4; genus Fen-1039. The sequence continues at coordinate 12,739 of PMKN01000072.1, forward strand.
CGGGGAGATCCCAACGTTGGACCAGGCGTCGAGGTAGAGCTGGCCCTCTCCGGGCCCCCACAGTCCCGTGGATCGGTCGAACACGACCGTGCCCGCCCAGTAGACGAGATACCGGCCCGTCGGGTCAATGACCGGCATGAGCATCGGTCGATTGATCCGGTCCACGCTGCCGGTCTGCGGGTCGTACACGAACGAGACGGCCTCGACGGTGGCCGTGCTCGAGGTCGACGGCGAAGCCGTCGGTGGCTCAGTCGTCGGCGGCTCGGTCGTCGGAGCTGCGGGCGAGTCGGTCGGCTCAGGCGTCGCCACCGGCGTCTCATTCACACTCGGCTGGACCGTTGCGAACTCGCTGATGAGGACCCTCGAGCCGAACCAGCCGGCGAAGGCATCGGCGTGGCTGCTCGTCACGGCGACTGCGCTCCCCCACCCCGCGTGCCAGACGTACACGTCCGGCCCGGTGCTCAGATCCGCCGGCCGCGCCGCGAAAGCCACCCACAGCCCGTCTGCCGAGAACTCCGGGGTTCGGCCGACGATCCGGTAGCCGTCGAGAATCGCCCGTGGCTCCGAGGCGTTATTGGCCGGAGGTGCGGTCGGTGCAGGAGTAACCGCGCCGGTCGGCGCTGAAGTGACCACGGCCGTTGGCTCAGCCGTCGGCGTGGGCGTGGACTGGCCCGTGGCTCCGGCCGTGGCGCTCGGCGCTGCCGAAGCGGTGGCCTCCGGGGTCGAAGGGTTCGTCGCAACCGGGGAGGGCGACGGCGCGGAAGACGGAGACGCCGATGGCGCGGCAGACGGCGCCGCGCTCGGGTGCGGTGTGAGCAGATCGATTGACACGGTCTGGGGAGCCGTCTGGGTGAGGGGCAGGATGACGATCTTGTCATCCGTCCAGACCGCGGCCTGGCCGGCGTCAGGCGCGATGGCCACCGAGACCTCCGAGGTGCTAGCGATCGAGCCCAGTACCGTGCCGGTCCCGCCGGTCACGGCGCAGCTCTCGGCCTTGCCGGTGCATTCGGCGGAGCCGGCCCTGATCTGATAGCCGCCGTCCGCAGGTGCGACCCAGTAGGTATTGCCATCCACGACGGTGACCGGCGCCTCGGCCACGGCGCGGGCGGACGGCGACACGGCTGCGATCTGATTCGTGACGCTAGGCCGAGAGGGCAGATTGATGAGCGGCCCCTGAGAGAACAGCGACAGGCCCACCACTATGACGGTGAGGCCCACGGCCGCCGCAGAACCTAGGAACGCGCGATTGCCATAGAGGCCGCGGCGCCAGACCGAGGCCCGTTCCCGCGCCATGGAACGATCCGCCACGTCCAACGCGGCCGCGGTGCGAGCCCACAGGTCGCGAGGCGGTTCCGGGAGCGCGAGGCCCCGCAACTCGTAGTGGATGGAGCGATACTCGTCCGCCACCAGGCCGCATTCCTGGCAGTCGCTCAGATGCGCCGACAGCCACGTGGCGTCGACGGTAGAGAGTTCTGCGTCGATTGCCTCCGAAGCCAGCCAGCGCGCCCTCTCGTGGGCGCTCGCGGCTGCTCGCAGCGCGGCGCGATCCTGCCGGTTCATCGGCCTGCCCTGTCGGAGTCGTCGGCGCGGCGGCGCGGATCGGCTGCCCGGGTCTTCTCGGCGAACGCGACGTCGGCAGCGGCCTCGCGCTCCTTCTCCTGGCGCTTCTCATCGGCGAGTGCCAGGCGCAGGCTCTCGCGAGCTCGGGTCAGGAGGGCCCGCGCGGCGACGTGGCTGACGCCCAGGGCGCCCGCCAGTTCGAGGCCCGTCAAGTCGCCAACCTCCGCCAGCAGCAATGCGGCCCGTTGTCGCTCCGGGATCCGGGCGAGAGCGCGGGCGAGCGGGCCGGAAAGGCGCATCTCCATGGCCAGATGCTCGGCAGATGGGGCGGCCCCGTGAGACTCGACCGTGAGAGGCAGGAATCGGACGATGCGGCGGTGGCGGATCTCATCGAGCGCGATGCGGTGGGCGATCTGATACAGCCAGGCCCGGGCCTTGGCCCTGTCCTCGAGGCTTTCGATGGCGCGGTAGGCACGGATGAAGGTGTCCTGCGCCAGGTCGGCAGCGAGATCGGCATCTCGCATCATTCGCATCAGGTAGGCATAGATCTCGGCATGATGGCGGGCGAAGAGATCCTCTATGAAAGCGCGATCGGCAGACCTGTCGGCCGCGGCCGTCACGCCGATCTCCATTCGCCAGGTTGTTGCCTCGAGAGCCAAGTCGAGCCCGCCGCTATGTCTGAAGCCAGCACGTATGAGCGCGTTGCCGCGCCCTTGGCTGGTTTGACGGCGGCGCACTCACCGCTGTGACGCCGGTGCGATCCCCCTCGTCTCATGGCGGGCCTGCGGATTCCCCTTCGGATCGGTAGCGCAGCAAATGTTCGACCGCTTCCTCCGGAGAGACCGGATTCACGGGCAGACCCGTGCCCAGTTCCAGGCCGGCGATCTCACGCAGCCGCGGGTGGATCTCCCAGTGCCAATGGTACGTCGTGTCCACCCGCTCGCGGAGAGGCGCAGTATGCAAGACGAGGTTGTACGGCGGACCGTCGAGGCTGGCCAGTCGCTGCAAGACATGGCGCAGGGCAGTGGCCGTGGCGGCGATGTCGCCATCTGCTGCGCCGCCGAAGTCCGCGGCATGGCGTCGCGGCACGATCCACACCTCGAACGGCGAGCGGGAGGCGAACGGCGCGTAGGCGACGTTCGCCTCGTCCTGCCAGATCAGCCGAGCGCCGGCTTCCGATTCCTCGCGCGCGATCCTGCAGAACGGGCACTTGCCCTCGCGGATGAGATAGCGAGCGGCGCCGCCGATCTCCTCCGAAATGCGATGCGGTATCTGAGGCAAATCGTAGAGATCCAGGCACAGGTGGTTGGTTCGGGCGCCGGCTTGGGCGCCCCAGTTCTGGACCACTTGCAGGTACTCGGTCTGGCCGAGCTTGGTGGCCTCCGCGATGGCCCCGCGGGCGGCCGCAAGCATCTCGCAAAGTAGCTCGCTGCCGACGAGCTGGAGCGATCGATGCTCGCCCGGGGGCGCGACGATTGTCCGCCAGCTGCCCGAGGCGCGGGCTTGCGAAAGCGCCACCTGGGCCAGGCTGCGCTCCATCTCCCGAGCCTCTTCGCTCGTGCCGACGACGTGGAAAGCGTAGTCCTTGAGAATCCGAACTCGGACGCCGTCCCCAGGCGGCTGACCGCAGTTCTGGCACTCGCCGCCGTCGTCGACAGGCTCGGCGCGGAGCGAGAAGCGACCCCGGTTGAACTGGCGATCGACGACCGTGGCGACCCACCAACCGGTGATGGCGTCGCGGCGTAACTCGAAGAGGCCGGCTCCCATCAGCGCCCGTCCGGGCCAGTCGCGGCGGCGGCTGCGGGGGAGGCCGCAGGGGCGGTGGCTGACGCCGCAGGGGCGGTGGCTTCGGTACCGAGCAACTCCGCGATCTCTCGCCGGGATCGGGCCGGATCGGCGCGTGGCGGGAGTGCTCCGACAAGTGGCGCTTGCAGGGTTCTGGCGAGGGCTTGCGCGAACTCGGCCGCCGCTTTCCCGACCGTTTCGGTGGGCGGCTGGGCGGCTTCGTCTCGCTCGCGTGCGATCGAGGTGGATTCGACGCCGGGCAGGCCGCAGGCGTCGATCAAATCGAAGTCCGCGAGCCTGACCGAGACGTTGAGCGCGATGCCGTGGTAGGTCACGCCGCGTTCCACTCGAACTCCGACGGCACCGATCTTGCGGCTCCCGTCGGCGCACCAGCATCCGGGGAACCCATCCTTGGGCCCGGCTTCGACCCCGAAGGCTGCACAGGTCTGCGAAAGGGAGGCTTCGAGGGCCCGCACGAACGACCGAATATACAGCCCCCGATCGGCCAAACGGACGATTGGATAGGCGGTCAGCTGGCCCGGGCCGTGATACGTGACCTCGCCCCCGCGCTCGGTCCGGATTAGCTCGATGCGGCGGGCGGCCAATTCCTCGGGACTCGCGAGGACGTGGCTCGGGTCTGAGTGGCGGCCGAGCGTCAGGACGGGCTCGTGCTCGAGCAGCAGCAGCTGGTCGCCGATCGCGCCTGCCGCGCGAGCCGCCACGAAACGGTGCTGAAGATCCCAGGCGTCGCGATACGGCGTCCGGCCGAGCCACCAGGCTGCCAGGGGCGCGGCAGCAGCCACGGCTTCCGACGGGTCCCGGGCTAGATGTTCCACGCCCGCCACGATATCAAACGTACGACCGGCCGCCGGCCGGGTCCCGCAGCGGCGCGGAGTAGAGCCGCTATGGCACCCGATAAGCCGGTCTCTTCCCGGACGGTTGGCCTTTAGCGGCTGAGGATGGCGGTCCCGAAGCGCCCGAGGGTCAGGAGCGCGCCTCCCCAGGCCCCGCCGGCGAGCAGGCTCAGCATCGCGAAGATCGATCCGTCATCGCCGCTCTTCTTCTGGCCGGATCCGGAAGCGGGATTGGCCGCGGCCGGCGACGTGGTCACGTCGGGGCTCGGCTCCGCAGTGGTAGTCGACGCCTCGGTCGCCGCCTCGGTCGCCGCCTCGGTCGCCGCCTCGACTGACGACATCGCCGCGGCGCTCGCCTGCGGCGTTTGCGTGCGGCCGCTACCGCCCGTATTGGTCGTCGGTCTGCGCGTGGGCGTCGGGGTTCGCTTAAGCGTCGCAGTCGCAGTAGGTCTCGCAGTCGGCGCAGGTGTCGCAGTCGGCGCAGGCGTCGCCACGAAGGACGGACCGGGGCTGCAGGCAATGTCGACGCCGCCGCCGACCGAGGAGACGTCGCTCAAGGTGTCGCCGTAGCTGCCGCTTCGGCCGTCGAGCATGGTGCCGTCGGCGGGCCCGACCGGAAGCCCAAGGTCAGAGTGGCCGCAGGCCGTGGCTTTGAACGTGACCTGGAGGAAGGTCTGCGCCCCGGCAGCGACATTCGGGTACGCCGACCCCGTCGGCATGAAGGCCGCGGCAACCGTGCTCAGGCTGCCCGACGAGTTGGCGGCAGTCACCGAAGCCGGGTCTCCACCCGCCTGGATAGGCGCGTTGGCCCAGGGCGCGCCGTAGGCGAGCGTCTGGATCTGCAGCTTCGTGGTGTCGAATGTCACCGTCGCCTGAGTTCCGGCCAGTGGCAGCGGCGAGTGCGATACGACCCGGACAGTGAAGACCGTCCCGATGCCCACCCCGCTCGGGACAGTGGCTTCGAACCAGTCGGGCGTCGATGCCGTCGGCCCGGGAGTCGGTGCACCTGCGGATGTCGGGCTCGGTGTCGCAGTCGGCGCAGGTGTCGCAGTCGGCGGAGGCGTCGCCACGAAGGACGGACCGGGGCTGCAGGCAATGTCGACGCCGCCGCCGACCGAGGAGACGTCGCCCAAGGTGTCGCCGTAGCTGCCGCTTCGGCCGTCGAGCATGGTGCCGTCGGCGGCCCCGACCGGAAGCCCAAGGTCAGAGTGGCCGCAGGCCGTGGCTTTGAAGGTGACCTGGAGGAAGGTCTGCGCCCCGGCAGCGACATTCGGGTACGCCGACCCCGTCGGCATGAAGCTCGCGGCAACCGTGCTCAGGCTGCCCGACGAGTTGGCGGCAGTCACTGAAGCCGGGTCTCCACCCGCCTGGATAGGCGCGTTGGCCCATGGCGCGCCGTAGGCGAGCGTCTGGATCTGCAGCTTCGTCTTGTCGAACGTCACCGTCGCCTGAGTTCCGGCCAGTGGCAGCGGCGAGTGCGATACGACCCGGACAGTGAAGACCGTCCCGATGCCGACCCCGCTCGGGACAGTGACTTCGAACCAGTCGGGCGTCGATGCCGTCGGCCCGGGAGTCGGCGTGCCTGCCGATGTCGGAGGGGGCGTCGGGGTCGCAGTCGGCGTCGGGGTCGCAGTCGGCGCCGGGGTCGCAGTCGGCGGAGGCGTCTGCGAACCGCTGGGGCAGGCGAAGGGCGTGGGACTCAGCGTTGGCGAGGAGCTGGACGACGCTGTTCCCGTTGAGGTTGACGTCGGGGAAGGCAAGGGTGTTGGAGTCGGAGTCGGGGTCGGCGGTGAGGTCACGAACGGCGTCGAGCATGGATTGAAGCACGGGTCGATCGTCGGCGTCGGGGTCGGCGTGATCTGGGTCGTCGCGGTGGAAGTGGGCGTCGCGGTGGAAGTGGACGTCGCGGTGGAAGTGGACGTCGGACTCGGACTCGGAGTGCCGGCGGGAGAGGTGCTCGCGGACGGGTCGCAGCCGGAAGAGCAGGGATCGATGACATAGCCATCGGCGATCGAGTCGACCGGCAGCGAGCCTCCGTAGGTATCCGTCGGTGACTTGACTTGACCATAGCCAGTGCCGTCGAGCAGGCCACCCACGCCGGGCACGATCAGCGGGGTCAACAGGGTGCTTCCGCACGAGGTCACGAGGAAGCTCGCTGAGAAGATGGTCGCGTTCAGGCCGGCAGGGGCGGCGCCACCGTTGCGGGCCGCCGTGCTGTCCATGAATGCCCAGGCGATCGTCGGGATCTCGCCTGTCGAATTGACCTGGCTCAAATACGTGCTCACCGCGGCCGGATCTGCGGGATTTGGCAAGCCGACGTACATGACGTTGCCGAGGCTGGTGTTCTGGGCCATGCCCGTCAGCTCGAGGCGTGTCCTGTCGAAATCAAGCCCGGCCCCGGCGCCGCTCAATGGCGAGCTTCCGTTCGCGTAGACGCTGACCGTGAAGGTGCTGCCGACACCCTGGTTGTTCACGGCAGGGCCGACACCGATCGTGTTCCCGGCCGCGAGGGCTGGCGCCGCAAGCGAAACGCTCGCGATAATGACGAGTGCCACGAGGGACGCCGCAGCGTACCTCGTGCGAATCCTTCGCGCCTTTCTGACCCGATCCACTCGATCTGCCTCCCGTTTGCACGTCCCGGCCGCCGGTAGCTCATGGGCTTCTGACCGCCAGCGCGGCCCAATGGCCACCGGCCGGAGGCTCAGCCCAGTCCCCGCTCGAGACGGGGACTCCTTCAGTCGCTCCGTAGGTCGGCCGGTCGGCACGATACTTCTCGAATGTGTCCGGATCGTTAGCGGCGTGTTATCAAACAGGCGGCGAATGTGCGCGTACTCGCCCTGGACGCGAAACACTGGCTGCCCGGGCACGAATGCGTTTGTCCGACGGCACTGGGTTGAGGCCTACGGTCGATGGCTTGCCGAGAAGTTCGGCGGCTGGCTCTGGGTTGGACATCGGGGCGCCCGGCGCGGCATCAGCAGCGCGGGTCGCCGCCCCGGCCGAGGCCAATCCCGCGGCCGAGGAAATGCCCGCGGCCAAGAAGGAGCGGATCCGAGGTCAGCTCTTGGGCGAGCCGGCTTTGCTTGGCGCGTGCCCGAAGCCAATCGTCGCCGCTGGCCGACGGCTGGGACTTGGGACGCATCATCTCGCCCAGAGCTCCCATGGCCGTCATCCTGGCCGCGTGGAACGAGCTCCCGCGGCTCACGATGTCGCCTCCGGTCGGGGCATATCGGCCGCGATTCGACCGAGCAGGACTGGGAGGGGAGCGAGGGCCAGAACGGCCCCGGCAATCAGGACCAGAGAGACGGCGGGCGAAAGGGGAAGGAAGCCGGCACCGACGACAAACACAACCAAACTCTCGAGCACGAGCCGGAACAGGATCGGCCGCGACTTGCGGACGATTAGCGAGAAGCTGAGAAGCGCCGCGTATGCGCAGGTGAATCCCGCGATCTCGAAGGCAAGGTACTTGATGGCGTCGAGCTGGCGGAAGTAGAGGACTGTGTCGGAGGAGGCGTTGGCGAACTTGCCGGAGTAGAGCATGACGGCGAGCGCAGGCAGGTTGCTGACGATCTCGAGGACGAGCGACATTACGACAAGGCTCACCGCGACGATCACAGCGTAGGGGTTCTCGTTGAACTGCCGGATGGAGAACATCAGCGCTACGGGCAGGAATGCGAATGCGTAGACGAGAAGGCAGACTCCCTGAGCGACACCGAACCAGTTCGTGCCGGTCGCCACCTTGTCGGGCACGAGGCCCGAGCCCGGGCTGAAGCTGGGAACCACGAGGAGATAGCAGGCGGCATAGCCGGCCATACCGAGGGCCGCCAGAAACGCCGCTCCGGCGAAGATCTTCCGCCACCCATCCGAGTTCGACGTCGCCACGTCCGACTTCGCCACCTTCGTCTCCTCCACACCTTTCGGGCACATACCTGCGGACCATAGCCGGGACGCGTTAACATTTTCGCCGGACGTTGATCCCGGAATCGAAAGTGGCGAGTCGTTCGGCGACCAACGCTCCGGCTGCACTTCCACTGCCTGCCTCAGGAAGGCGGACTCGACTCGGGCTGGGCCAGAAGGGTCGCTCTTGGTCGGACTGCGCAGCTTCTTCGGCGACTCCAGCGGAGTTTCGACCACCCGCTCAACGGTTGCCCTCACGCGCCCCAGGGTGACCACGATCGGCTTCGGTTTGGCAACGCCCGCCGTCGCGCGGGCACCACGTTCATCTCCCTTGTAGGGAGAGACGAGTCTATCGCGCCCCCGGCGGCTCACCGGGAGACGCAGCGCTAGGGGTCAAGCACCCGGGCGCCAAAGGACAGCCGGCAAGCATGCCTCCGCATTGTTCGTGTTACGGAGTCTGATTTGCAGACGCGGCCCGGGCATCCCAGACGCGATAGGCGGCGGCCTGTCGGATTCCCGACGCACCCATCACGGCGATTGGGATCGTGCTGCGGATTCGGACACGAGCATCATTCGGACTGGGCAGTCCCCAAGCGCGCCGGTCGACGGCTGCAGCGTGGCGGCAGGACCGCTCAGTTCGGGCGCACGAAGCCCTTGCTGGCCCAGTGGCTGAGGATCGGGCCGATGTCGCCTAGGCCGACGGCGCCGTCGTTGTTGACGTCCGCGCGGATCCAGCCCTGACAGGTTGAGGTCTGCCCCCAGTGGCTGAGCAGGCCCGCGACGTCGCCCAGCCCGATCGCGCCGTCGAGGTTGGTGTCGCGGTCGGGGATCGGTTGACCGGCCGGCACGACCGTCTGGACGAAGCCGTTCTGGGCCAGCGATTGCTGGCCGGCGCTCGTGAGCATGAAGTTGACGAGGTCCTCGGCCTTTACCGTGGGCCAATCGGTGAGCCCGGCGCCAGTGAAGGAGTTCTTGCGCATCGCGATGTAGAACGCTCTGGTGGCCGGGTAGGTCGAGTTCTGGACGTTGTACACGTTGGGCGCCACGCCGTCGAGATTGAGCGGCTTGAGGCCGGCCATGGTGGCGTCCGCGAGGCTCGTGTAGACGATCTGATATGGGCTCGCGGCGGCGGCAGCGGCTTCGTCGTAGGCAGAGCCCAGTCGGGCCAGCCCCGTCGCGGAGATCGTCGTCTGCTCGGCCGAGTCGGTCACCTTGAAGAGGCGGAGAAGGTCGGCGCGGTCCTCGGCGTCGATGGCGCCGGAGCGCGCAGCGATGGGCTGGTCAGGCCCTCCGAGGGCGCTCCAGTTGGTGATCGTGCCGCTGTAGATGCCCTGGACCTGGGCGGAGGTGATGTTGCTGATGAAGCTCATGGCCGGCGAGTTCTGGACGGCGATGACCATTGCGTCGCCCCCGATCTGCCACCCGTACAGGGTGCTCTCTTCGGTCGACGTCAAAGGTCTCGATATGGCTGCGGCATTGATCGTCCCCGCCTGCAAAGCTGCGATCGCCTGCGGGGTGGTGCCCGACAGGACCGACACGGTGCACGCCGCGTTTGCGGCCAGCGCCTGGAACCCGAGTTGTGCCGAGCCTAGGACGGGCATCAACGACCACGAGCTGTCGACCCTGACGATGATCTGGCAGGCACCGTAGCTTCGGACGTAGGCGTCCGAGCCGCCGATGCTGGTCTGGCCAGGCAGAGCGCCGGAAGTGGGCCCGGCCACGATAACGTTGCCCGCCCCGTCGACGGCAACGCCGAATGCCAGATCGGTTGCTCCCGTGCCGAACTGGACAGTCCAGCTGGAGCTTCCGTCAGGGTGATAGGCCGTGACGAAGGCGTCCGATCCGCCGGAGCTTGTCTGACCGGGCAGGGCTCCTGCCGTGGAACCGGCAATGACGATGTCGCCGCTGAGGTTCACGGCCACTGCGTCGGCCGCGTCGTCCAGTGGGCTGCCGAACTGGCGCGTCCATGCGCGATCGCCGAGCGCGGAGTATGCCCGGACGAAGGCGTCCGACCCACCCAGCGCCGCCGAGCCCGGCAGGGCACCACCGGCCGTGCCGACCGCAACGACGCCGCCCCCAAATGCCGGGGCGACCCCATTCACCACCGCACCGGCGAAGCTGTCCGTCCAGAGCGCGGAGCCGTCCTGGGAGTAGAAGCCCACGAAGGCGGATGAAGCGTACGCACCGCCAACGATCACGTGCCCCTGGGCGTCCACGGCCACGGATCTGGCGTCGTCGAAGAACGGAGACGCGATAGAGATGGTCCAGCCCGGATTGCCACTGGCTGCCGCGAAGGAGCGCACCCAGCCGTCTTCGTCACCGCTATGCACGTCGAGCGAGTATCCAGAGACAAAGACGTTGCCGTAGACATCGGTGGCGATGCTCTGTGCCACGTCGACTTTCGGGCTCCCAAACTGGCTCGTCCATCGTTCGTTGCCATGTGAGTCGTAAGAGCGGACGAAGGCGTCCATCCCGCCCGAACTCGTCTGTCCCGGGAGAGTTCCGGAGGTGTAGCCGCTCACGTATATGTTGCCGTTGCCGTCGACTGCGACCGCGAAGGCCACGTCGTCGGCCGAGGTCCCGAACTGAGTGGTCCACCGTTCGGCCCCCGTGAAGTCGTACGAGCGGACATAGGCGTCGTAGCCGCCCTGGCTCGTCTGGCCAGGTAGAGCGCCAGCCGTGTAGCCCACCACGAACGAATTGCCCAAGTCGTCGACCGCGACTGCCTCGGCCTCGTCAGCGCCCGACGTTCCGAACTGGTTGGTCCACCGGAGCTGCGGGGTGACGCCAGCCTGGGACGCTATGGTTGCCGACACGAGGTGCGCCGGGGCGCGGCTCGCCAGAACTGGCGTAGATGCCAACTCTGCCAGCGCCAGCGCAGCTATCGCCGCGAACCCCAGAACCCTTCCCCTGGAACTGGACATCGTGCTCACCCTCTACCAAGAACGGCGCTAGCTAAGAGAGCCGTCGGTAAGAGAGCCAGCCGCGGGTGAACGGCGTATGAACCCGCCATTAACAGCAGCGGCATGGCCGTCCTCGCAAGCACAATTCCAGCCCCGCGGTTGCGAATCGGCCGAACGTTAACGACAGGCGAACAACCAGATAACGCCGCCGCACGATCTTCCTTGCTCACTGGGAGCCCGTCTGCTCAGCCGGCCCATGGAGGAGGATCTGTCCCGTGAGAAGAATGCGCAGTCTCGTGTTGTTTCTGATGCTTGGCGCAGTTGTGGGCGCCTGCGGATCGACCGGCGGCTCGTCGACCGCTCCGGGAGGCAGTGCATTGACGTCTGGATCGGGTGACCCAGGCTCCGCCGAGTGCGTGAAGGGTTCGATGGCCCTGGCCGGCTCCACCGCCCTTCAGCCGCTTCTGTCAGATGCTGCCGAAGCCTATATGAAACACTGCCCCGATGGAGCGATCATGATCAACGGGGGCGGTTCCGGCATCGGACTTACCCAGGTCTCCCAAGGAGCCGTAGACGCGGGCTCTTCCGACATCATCGCCGCAGCGAAACTGCCCGCGGGCGATTCGGCGACTCTCGTTGACCACGTCGTCTGCCGGCAGGCGTGGGTCGTGGCTACTAACAAAGACGTGACGGGCATTACGAACCTGACAACTGATCAGCAGCGCCAGATCTGGAGTGGCAAAGTCACCAACTGGTCGGCCGTGGGCGGGCCGGATCTCCCGATCGTCCTCATCGTCCGACCGGCATCATCTGGTACCCGATATGTCTTCCAGCAAGTCGTGCTGGGCGGCACCGTCATCAACGACACCGTTGGGCAGCTTCTTACAGAGGACTCGAACGGGGCCGTGGTTACGGCGGTCTCCAAGACTTCTGGCGCCATTAGCGTCATCGGTCTCGCGTACTACAACGTCCCGGCCAACAAGGCGCAGCTCAACGGACTCCAGCTCGACGGCGTCGACGCGACCATTGCCAATGTCGACAACAAGACGTACGAGCTGGCCGCCGAAGGCCACGTCTACACCAAGGGTGAGGCCAGCGGCCTCACCAAGGCGTTCCTCGATTTCATGCTGTCTGACGAAGTCCAGAAGACGATCGTCCCCAAGGACTCCTACGGCTCAGTCACAGGCTAGCTCTCCGCAAGAACAGAGCTCCCGTCCCCTGAGGGTCAGGGCCGGAAGCGCAAAGTGGCGCCGGACCGGTCAAGAGTCAGCAGCGGCCAGAGTGCCGGCTCGGGATCGCTGATCCCGCGGCATCAGCGTCGCGTGGAAGGGCCAAACGTCAGTACGAGGGATGGTCCGGACAGACTCGCGACCTGCGCACCGACCGCCGCCATTCCAGCTCTGCGGTGGACCTTCTTCGGAGCGAGGACGATCGGCGTTCGTGTCCGTCGCCTTCGGGAGCACTGGCGAACCGCCGGATGCGGACCCGCATGTCCGGTGGCGTCGGAGGGGCTGAGTAGAAACAGGCCCCTACTCGATCCGAAGGCGGATTGCCCGCCTAACCCCGGATCGTTGCTCGCTGGCGTCGGACCACAAAGAAGCCGATGAGTCCCACCATGAGGCAGACCAGCAGCGCCAGTAGACCCGACCCGCTCGGATCCGCGAAGACGTCGATCATCGATGTGGTCGGGGGTGGAGTGAGGCGCGGCGCGCCCGTCGCGGCTTCGATGCTTTCCATCGGTGTGGGCGTGGGCTCGGGCGTGAGCGTGGGCCCGGGGCTGGACGAGATGGAGGGAGCGGGGGTGTTCGCTTCGCCCGTCAGCACGCCTACGACGTTGACCACGCTGTTCAGGCTGGCGCTCGGGTCGTAGGTGGGGATTGTGAGGCTGGAGCCGGCTGCGGCGGCGACCGGCTGGCCGGAAGGCGCGTGCGATGACGGCCCGGCGCCCATCAGAACAACCGAGAGGCAAACGACCGCAAGCGGTATCGCCAGCTTCCGCATCTCGTCTCGAACCCTCGCCTCCCAATGATTGGCGACGGGATCATAGACGATGGTCGGAAGGGTTGCCACGCGGTCTTCGTCAAGGCCCCTGCCTCGGGAAGCCGTTCCGGGAGCTGCTCAAGTCCGGCTGAGTGAGTGTGGACATCCTGGTCCCCCGTCAGTCCGGGTAGCTCTGATCCAACCGCTGCCGACAGGAAGAGCTACCAATTGCGCTCCCGATAACAACCCGAAAACACTCCGAGAACAACGCGTCCCTATGTTCTGGCCGTACGAAGTCTGCGGTATCGCAAGCTGGCCCACCCGGCCGTCACAGGAGGACCGTTCATCGTGCGTCTGCGCCTTCGGAGTCAGGTTGCCCTCGTTTCCGCTATGGCGGTTTGGGCTGCCATCACCGCCACCCCCGTCGCAGCGGCTGATCCCACTCTCAGGATTGATCCGGGCACACAAAGCGTGGCGCAAGGGAGCACATTCACCGTCCACGTGGTGCAGAACGACGCCGACAAGTCGATGGGCGTACAGGCATCGCTCGCGTTCGACCAGACGAAGCTGCAGATCCAGAAGGTCAATCGAGGGGCTCCTTGGGCGGACGCTCCAATCGTGGCTCCGGCTGACTTCGCGGCAGCCATCTCGGATGCCAACGGGAGCGGCAAGCTCGCCCAGTTCATGGCCGCGTTCATACCTCCAGCCACGGTCGCTTCGGGCGATGAGGACTTCCTCGATGTCACCTTCAAGGCCACGGGTTGCGGCCAGGTCGCGCTCAGTCTCCCGATCTCGCTCACCGACAGCCTGATGCTGGACGCAACCGGGGGAACTCTCACGATCCAGACCGTCGGCGCCACCGTCACGATCAACAACTGCGGCGCAGGCAACGGCGGCAACACCAGCCAGCCAACTGCCACCCCCGCTTCGGGCGCCACCCCGGCCTCGGGCGCCACCCCGGCCTCGGGCGCAAGCGCGGGCGCAAGCCAGGAAGCGGGCGCCCCCCAGGACACATCCGGCCAATCGTCCCCCGGAGCGACTGCCGCCCCGACCCAGGTCGCAGGCGACACCTCCGGAGACGGAGGCGGCAATCCCGCCAATCAAACGATCGGAATCGGAGGCGGTGCCGGTCCCGTCAGCAACTCGATCTCAGGGTCGGGAGCATCCGGGAACGCGACCAACGTTCCAGGGTGGCTGCCGATCGTCCTCGCCATTCCAGCTGTAGCGGTGATCTTGCTGGGGCTGCGGAAATGGCGGCTGGAGGAGATGCACTGATGGCTCCCGAGATCACCGGGCCATGCGGCTCAGGGAGCCATGCGACGAAGCCTGACCATCCCTATGACCAACGGTCGCTTTCGGCGTGCTTGAGAGAACCCGACCGAGAACGTCCGACCAGAAGAATTGGAGGTGATAGCGAGTCCAAGCCTCGACGCATGGCCCCTCAGATTAACACGCAAGACAACGACCTCACAGAGAGGATTTCTATGATGTACCAGGTTCTTGGCCGCGTGCAGCGGCTGCCGGCGGTGCTGGCAGCTTCCGCGATCGTGGCGACTTCGCTCCTGGTGGCGCCGGGCAGCACTTTCGCTGCCGGGACGTGTCCGCTTCCGAGCGTTCTCGAGTCCGGCTCCACCACCGTCTACCCGGCCCTCCAGGCCGGCAACTCCGCCCTTCAGACCGCGCTGGGCTGCTCCGTGAGCCTCGTGGCCAGCGGTTCCGGTGCGGGCATCAACGACGCCATCAGCGGCGCTTCGCAGATCGCGGCGTCGTCCACTCCGCTCAGTGGCACCCAGCCCGCCAGCCTCTACGCCTGGCAGATCGGCGGCGACGCGATGGTCATCGCGATGAACGCCAACACCGCCGCCAGCCTGGGTGTCACCCAGATCACCAAGGCCCAGGTCGCGCAGATCTGGACCTCCACCGCCGCCGGCGGCGTCTCGAACTGGAGCAGCTTCGGCTACGGCTCGGGCACGATCGTTCCGCGCGGCCGCGACGGCAACACCTCCGGCTCCTACAAGGACTTCTACCAGAAGTTCGGCATCACCCAGACGGCTATGGACGCCACGATCACCGCTACGGGTCTGCCCCTCCTGCAAACCAGCCAGGATGAGGCCACCGCTGCTTGCAATGACCCAAGCGACATCGTCTACACCAGCCTTGCCAACTTGCAGGCCTTTGGCCCCGCGGGCCAGGGCTGCCTCGTCGCGCTTGCTCTGTCGGCTGACGGCAGCGCTGGCTCGTACGTGATGCCCACCGTCACGAGCGTCCAGACCGGGACGTACCCGGTACCGCGCCAGCTCTTCCTCGTCATGAAGAAGTGGAGCCTCATCGGTTCTGCGACCACGACCGACAGCTCTGCCGAGGTCAAGGCCCAGGACATGCTCAACTTCTACATGAGCAGCGCCGGCCAGGCTTTCGTCGGCCAGGCCGGCTTTGTCCCCGGCACTATCCCGGCTGCCAAGCCCATCCCCGACTTCGACGTCAACCTCGACGGCGCTGTCGGCCTCGGCGACATCGGCAACATCCTCGGCCGCTGGGGCGCCACGTCGCCCTGCAAGGGCTGGATCCGCGCTGACGTAGCCAACCAGGGCGCAGTCGGCCTCAGCGGCATCGGCCAGGTCCTCGCCCATTGGGGCCAGAAGGGCTTCGTTGCCCCGTAGCCATCGGTTGACTCACAACGCGTCTTGATGGAGGAGAAACAATGAATCGCACTCGACTGGCCGCCCTAGGCCTGGGCGCCATCATCGCAGTCGGCAGCATTGCCGCCCCGATGACCATCTTTGCCGCCTCGGGCAACTACTATAAGGTCACCCCGGCGACCACCCCCACGACCTCCGGCGGCACCTTCTCAGTCGGGATCTACTCGACTAGCAGCGCGGCGATCGCCGGCTCCGGCGCAGGCATCACCTTCGACCCGACGAAGATCCTCCTGCAGTCCGTCACGACCAACTCGACGCTCACCAGCGCCACCTGGACGGGCGTCCCGACTGCCGGGGTTATTGCGACCGCCAACAGCACCGGCTCGCTGCCGGACGTGGGCTGGTTCTGGTCCGGCGGCACGCAGCCGGCCGGCGACAACCTTCTCTACACCGCCACCTTCAAGGCCGTCAACTCCTACTTCGCTAGCACGTCGATCACCCCGTTCGTGACCGACGGCGTTGGCGGCATCATGTACGGCGACTACTCCTTCGCGGTTCTCGACCCGGCCGTCGCCGGCACCGTCACCAACCCGGCCCCGACCCCGACCCCGACCCCGACCGCGACCCCGGTCCCGACCCCGACCCCGGC
The DNA here is from genome assembly GCA_003158675.1 of Chloroflexota bacterium. Taxonomy (GTDB): domain Bacteria; phylum Chloroflexota; class Limnocylindria; order Limnocylindrales; family CSP1-4; genus Fen-1039. The sequence goes on from PMKN01000072.1 coordinate 29,003, forward strand.
CGTCACCCCGACCCCGGCTGTCGCGGGCAATGGCACCACGAACGTCACCGGCCAGGTCGACTTCGGTTTCCTGTCCCTCAGCGTTCCGGCGAACACCACCATCAATCTCGTCCGCAACTCGACGGCCACGGCGAATGTGCCGGTCACCGTCTACTCGAACATCATGTGGAACATGCAGGTCAGCGATCCGAAGACCGCCAACACGGGCTTCATGACCTCGGGCGCCAACGTCCTGCACAACCCGATGCACGTTTGGCAGGGCACGAAGCCGGATCCGGCTTACCCGGCCAACTTGCTGCCGCTCTACGACGTCGATCTCAGCTCGACGACCGCCAGCCCGTCGCTGGGCAGCGGCTCGAACAGCATGATCGTCACCACGACTCTCGCGCAGTACACCGTCGCCCAGGACCTGCCGGGCACGTACGGCATCCAGGTCCTGTACTCCGCGTTCTCGGGCTTCTAGTCCGCGATCGCTGAGTTAGCTCGGGGAGTGGCGGAAACGCCACTCCCCATTTCCCTGCTTCAATAGAAGGTATCCGGATGCATTCACTACCTGGACGACTTGGACGCGCTCTCCTGCTGGGAACCCTTCTCCTCATGGGGCAGGTTTGCGCTTCGAACGCAGCCGATCCCACCCAGACTCAGACCTCGGCCGGGCGAACGGCTCTTCCATCCGGGACCCTCACCGTCTCTCCCACCATCGTCAGCGTGTCCATCGCACCCGGAGGATCAGGCTCCGCGGACCTGACCGTACGCTCCGGCGTGGTGCAGACGGTCTCGGTTCAAGTAGCCGGGCTCGGCCAGCTCGGCGATGGCTCCTTCAGCTACCTCTCCGCGGCCGCCGACACGAGCGCGTACTCGGCCCGGAGCATGGTCACCGTCAGCCCGACCACCTTCCAGATGAATGTGGGCACCGAACAGACGATCAGCCTTAAGGTCGCGGTTCCCCAGAATGCGGGCAACGGCACGCGCTACGCGGCCCTGCGCATCAGCGGCACGCCGGGCACTGGAAACCAAAACGTAGGCATAGGGGTGGAGATCGGCATACCCATTCTGGTCAGCCTCGCCGATACCCAAGCGACCACGACGGGGGCGGTCGCCGGCCTCTCGGTCGCCTCGAACAACCTCGGTCGCTACACCGTGACCGGCAGCGTCACCAACACCGGCAACTCCCACTACGGGGCGCCTCCCAACCAGGTCAACGTCAACGCGACCGTGTACGACGCCACCAACAAGGTGTTCGCCGGCGGCAAGGAAGTCTTCACAGGGAACTCAATCGTCCCTTCCTTCTCGCGCGACTTCTCGCTCGACCTTGGAAAGCCGTTGACCGCCGGCCACTATCGCCTCGAAGTGAGCGCGGTCCTCCAGAACGGTACTGTCCTCGGTAAGACAGCCCTGGCCTTCGACGTGTCCGGCGACAGCGTCGCGGGCGCGACAAGCGTCGCCGTGATGGGCGGAAACCAGAACAACGGCAGCGGCTCTGGCCCCGACAACGGAACGCTCCTCATCGCCGTGTGCGGAGGAGTGCTCGCCGGCGCGCTGGTGGCGGCCTTGGTCATCGTCGGAACCAGACGTCGCGGCAAGAGCGCCACCGCCTGAGCCTGCCAGGGCCCAACGAGTGTGCCCGGATCCCATCCTGCGGAGTTAGTCTTGAAGCCGACCTCCAGGCCAGATAGCGACACTGACAGTCCTCCCCACCCCGCGCGGCGTCCATACCGACGCCGCCTGCGCCTGGGCGGAGCCATCAGCGTCCTGATCGCCCTCGCGGTGGCGGCGTCGCTCGCGCTCGCTCCCCTCGCCGTTTCCGCGGGTGGAATCGGCACTCTGGCGGTTAACCCCACCGACGAGACGGTCGCCGGCGGAGCTCCATTCTCCATCGACATCGTCCAGAAGGCCGGCGTCGCAACCAGTCAGGTCCAGACCGACCTGACCTTCGATCCGAGTCTGGTTCAGCTCCAGGAGATCAAGGCCGGGCCGGCGTGGACCGGATCCGTCTTTGCTTTCGGCAATGATGCGGCCACGGCCGCGGACGCGATCGCCGGCGCGAACCAGAACGGGACGGTGACGATCACCGTGCTGGCCACCGGGAAGTCAGTGTCCGCCGGTGAGACCACGTTCGTGACCCTGAGATTTGCAGCGGTCTCCGGTCCCGGCGGAAGATCCGAACTCCGGCTCCGCAACGCGACAATGGCGGATGCCGCGACCCAGGCCACGTTCCCGGTCATCCTGACGTCCGGATCGGTGACGATTACGCCCGGCGGTGGGTCCGTCTCGAGCCCTATCGCCTCGGGTTCGATCACGCCGTCCCTCCCGCCGTGTCCGTCCGCCACCCCTGCGGAAAGCGGTACCGCAAGTCCGCTGCCAAGCGCCATGAAGCCCGGTCCCAAGGGTTCGGCCAAGCCCACCGTTCAGCCCTCGGCTGCGCCCTGTGCTACGCCGGCGCCCACTCCCGCTCCGAGCCCCACGCCGGCCGGCCCCGCGACGGTCACGCTGTACCTCGTTACCGATCACGACACCGTCGCGGTCGGAGACACGATCACGGCCACGATCCTGGAGAACTCGGACAATCCGCTCAGCTCGGTCACCTTTGACGTGGGCTTCGATCATTCGCTGCTGCAGGTCGTCTCAGTGGATGCGGCGACGACCTGGCAAGGAGCCACCCTAATACCGTCCCGGCCGTCGGTGGTTCAGGCTGCTATCGACCGGGCCAACAGCGCCATCCTCGACGTGAACTACCCAAACGAGGGGGTGCTGCAGGGCATTGGGATCAACGTGCCGGCCGAGGTCGGGGACGTCTCCGTATCGGGATCGCTTCTGACAGTCACCCTGAAGGCGATTCGAACCGGAAATGTCGACATCCAGGTCACTCCTGTGGATGCGACCGATGCAACCGGAGTCACGGAGCAGATGGTCGGCAGCTCGGCTGCGGTCATGATCGCCACCTCTACGGGCGGCGCCGGCGGAGGCGGTGCGACCGGGGGAAAAGGGCTTGACGTCGACTGGGTGCTGCTCGTCTCCGCCAGCGTCCTGTTCGTTGAACTCCTCGCATGCGTAGTCGTGATGCTTCTCCCGGCTCGCACCCTCAGGTCCGGTGTGCGGCTCCGTCTGCCGTCCTGGCCGTTCGTGGTGTCGCTCCTGCTCGGCCTCATCCCGGTGGGGCTCTTCGCAGGGCTGGTTGGCCTGATCGTCGTCAACAGCCTGCCGGCGCTGACCAGCCCGGGCATCGCCGCTCTGTTCGACGACCACTTCTCCGGTCATGTCTATAGCAATGCGACGAGTGGCGCCTTTGGCCTTGCTCCTGCCGTCGCCGGGACGGTCCTGATAGGTATCGTGGCAATGACGATCGCCTTACCGGTGTCACTCGCGCTGGCGATCGTGACGACGGAGTTCCCCATGGGTCCGCTCGGTCGCGTTCTGCGACCCGTCGTCGGTCTGCTGTCGGGCATTCCGCCGATCATCTACGCAGTCTCGATGGTCGCCTTCGTCAGAATACTCATCATCCCGAAGTTCACGGCCGATTCGACCTTCGCCACCTTCAACGGCGGCGCCGCAATCGGGGTCGATCCGTCCACCTGGCCGCCGGCGGGAATTCCCAGCGGGGGACTTCCCGGCCTGTTCCCCTGGGACCTCACCGGGATGGTTGGCTGTACGTTCCTGGCGGGCCTGCTCATCTCCCTGCTGGTTATCCCGTTCATCACGCCGATGATCGCGGACGCAATTCGGAACGCGCCCACTTCTACGAGAGAGGCCTCGCTGGCTCTCGGGGCGAGCCGAGCGTACACCCTTCGACATGCCATCCTGCCACGCGCTCTTCCGGCGATCCTGTCCGCGGTGGTCCTGGGCCTGCTGAAGGCTGTCGGCGACGTGGCGATCGTCACGTTCGCGGCCGGGGCGGAGGCGGACACGATTCCCAACCCCATCTTCGACATCTTTGAGCACACGCCATCGCTCGCGGCCCACGGGGCCAACATGATCGTCCCTTTCACACAACTCTCCACCGGCATGGTGACCCAGAGCAGCGCGGCCAACACGGCGGTCGGCTACGTCTGCGCGCTCCTGCTCCTGGCGCTGGCCGTGGCCATGATCCTGATCTTGAACAGCCTTCAAGCGCGGTGGCGCCGGAGCCTTGCCGGATGACAGCTAGGAGCGAGAGCGAATTGGCCCTGGAGAATAGCCAGTCCACGGCTGCCGGTCTTGAGCGGTTCTCTCTCGGCCGATCGAGCCAGATTGCCCGGTCCATTCGACTTGTGTATGGCCTGCCCCTGGCAGTGTCTCTCATGGGGATCGCCGGGGGGATGGCGCTCCTGATTTCCGATCAGCCCGACCCTATCGCTACCCCAGCGTTCAGCCTCCTCGCCCTGGCTCTGCTGGCGGCGACACTCCACGTTCGGATGGAGACGGCGGTCACCAGCCGATCCGCGCTGGCATTGATCGGCCTGCTCGCGGTCTCTGCGCTGGCCTCGCTTCTTCTGCCGAAATGGCTATACGGACTTCAGCTGAACGCGATCATCAGCCGAACCGCGATCACGTCACCCCTCCTGCTGGTCCTGTCGACGGCGGTTTGTTCGCACTCCCTGCGCGCCTTGCTGGGCAATACGCCCGGAGCCGGCGATAAGGCCCTGTATCCCTGGCTGATCCTGCCGATATTCCTCGTTGTGCTGGCCTACGGGCTGATCTTCTTCAATGTGGTCGTCGACGGACTGCATGGTCTTTCGCTGGATCTGCTGACCAGGGCGTATGACCCAACGGTCGTTGCCAAGAACGTGACGGCCAACACGCAGTATTCACCGGTCCCCGGGCTCAGGAACCAGATCCTCGGATCGCTCCTGCTGCTGGCAATGTCCCTCTCCTTCGCGGCGCTGCCCGGCATCGGGGCCGGCGTCTTCATGGCCGAGTATCCCGGTCGGATCGCCACGGTGATCAGCCTGTCACTTCAGATGCTGCGCGCCATTTCGCTCTTCGTCATCGGGGCAGCGGCCTACAGCATGATTCTGGGCATGACCGGCACGCCCGGTGATGACCTCACATCCAAACTCGTGCGCGGCGTCAGCCTCACGTCCACCGGACTGTCGCTGCCGGAGCGTGGGTCGTTCTTGCTGGTGTCGGGCCTGGTCGCGCTGGTCGTGGCCCCGGTCATCGCGAAGATGACGGAGGAAGGACTGCGTTCAGTCCCGCGAGAGTTGCGCGAGGCGTCCGTTGCGCTAGGTGCGGGGGATGGTTTCGGGCTCCGGCGCGTGTTACTGCCCTGGGCCGGACCGAACATCCTTACCGGCCTCCTCATCGCCGCCGCAGAGACCAGCGCCAGCCTGGCGATCATCATCTTCTTCGCCGGCACTGGTGAGACGGGCGTGGGTCCCGTCAATGGCGTAACGACGCTCGACTTCGCCATCTTCGCCTCCCACTGGGGAGGCGGGGGCAACTTCTTTGCAACGGCGATGAATCCGTACCACATGACCGCTGCTCTGCTGCTCATCGTGCTGGCGCTCGGAATGACGGTGGCGTCGATGCTCATGCAGCGGCGGATGGGCCGGCGTGCCCGGGGCTCACTGACTGCCATCTAGGACCACGTTCCGCGGTCCTGATACCCGGGATAGGAGAGACGAACCGAGATGACCGAGTCGTTCGAGAACCAGTGGCTGCGACGCTCAGATGCCGGTGGCGTGGCCGTCCAGGACGTGCCGGCTGCCCTCGGGCTACGCAAGGAGCCGACGCCGACGAACGTGATGGAGACGCAGTCTCTGCAACTCTGGTATTCCGGTCGCCAGGTGCTGAAGGGAGTCTCGGTACCAGTCGTCCAGGGGAAAGTGACGGCGATCGTCGGCCCATCCGGCTGCGGCAAGACCACCCTCCTCCGGAGTCTGAACCGTCTTACTGATCTCTCCCGCAACTGCCGGATCGAGGGCAAGATCCTGCTGGACGGCGAGGACTGCATGGCAATGGATCCCGTGGCGCTGCGACGGCGCGTCGGCATGGTCTTCCAGCGGCCGAATCCCTTCCCAATGTCCATCCGCGAGAATGTGCTCTATGGCGTGCGGGCCCAGAAAAGGAAGAAGGCTCGTTTCGACGAGATCGTAGAGGCCAGCCTCCGCAAGGCCGTCATCTGGGACGAGGTCAAGGACAGGCTGGACGAAAGCGCTCTCAATCTGTCCGGCGGCCAGCAGCAGCGGATCTGTATCGCCCGCACCCTTGCCGTCTCGCCCGAGGTGGTGCTGATGGACGAGCCGGCTGCCTCGCTCGATCCACGCTCCACCGCCAAGCTCGAGGAGAGCGTCATGGCGATGCGAGGCGAGTACACCGTTGTCGCGGTTACGCACGAGCTCTCGCAGGCCCGGCGCATCTCCGAGAACCTGGTCTTCATCTACGAGGGCCACATCGTCGAGTTCGGCGAAACCAAGCAGCTCTTCGAGGACCCGCGCGAGGAAGCCACCCGAGACTACCTGTCCGGTGGCCTCGTGACCTCGATCGAGGAGGAAGAGGCGGCCTCCTAGTGTCCCGATTCGCTGACGCTGGAGACTTCCGGACAGAATGTCGTCGGGCAAGTCGAGTCCTTCTGGGCAGATCCGCCGGTGGAAACGGCCGACCGGTGACCTCCGCAGGCAGCTCGAATCGGCCTTCACCATTCACGTACGACCGGCCGCCGGCCGGGTCCCGCAGCGGCGCGGAGTGGAGCCGCTATGGCACCCGATAAGCCGGTCTCTTCCGGGATGGTTGTCCTCTAGCGGCTGATGCTCCTGCGCGAGCGGACGGCAAGCCTAGAAACGGTGAGACCGGCCACGCTCAGCAGCACCAGCAGCGCCAGGAGCGGAGTCCCGCTGCCGGCACCACCGCCGGAGCCGCCGGTGCTCGTCGGCGGAGCCGTCACCGTCAAGCTCGGAGCCGGCGTTGGGGTGGCGGTCGGCGCTGAGGTCGGCACCGGGGTTGGAGTGACCGTCGGAGCTGCGGTCGGCACTGGGGTCGGCGTGGCGGTCGGAGCCGGGGCCGCTACGCCGAGGCCGGCGGTCGCGGTGTTGCCGGTGAAGCCGAAGCCAACCACTGTCGCGCTCACCGTGTTGGTGTAGCTGCCGGCCGCGACCGCGATGACGGGCACCGAGAACACGCACGGCGTGCCAACGGCAACCGAGGCAGCCGAGAGGACGATGGTGCCGGGTGCGGTGAGAGTGAGACTACCGACGCTGCATGTCGTCACCGCCGCGGCGCTGGCCACTGTCAGTCCTGCCGGCAGGGTATCGGTCAGGCCGATGAACCGCAGCGTGTCGGGGTTGCCCGCGGGATTGGTGATCGTGAAGGTGAGCTGAGCGGTGGCGCCGACGGCGATGGGATTCGGGTTGAACGCGGCGGCGATTGTCGGGTAGGCATCCACATTGATGGACGCCGAGGCGGTCCCGCTCGGGCCGCCCTCATTCGATGACACCGGGCTGCTGGTGACCGTGTAGCTGCCCGCCACGTTGCCGGTGATCATGGCCAGGACCCCGCACGACGCGTTCGGAGCGATGGACCCACCCGAGAGCACGATCCCGCTCGGCGCGGTGCGAGTGACCGCTCCGCCGCAAGCGGCCGTCGTACCGCTCGAAACGCTCAGGCCGGCCGGCAGCGTGACGCTGACCCCGACGCCGGTGAACGCGGTGGCCGTGGAGTTTGCCAGAGTGAGGGTGAGCGCAACTGCCTGACCCACGTTCATCGAGGGCGCACTCCAGGCAGCGGTGATCGTCGGCGGCACGCCGACGGTGAGGCTCGCGTTGGCCGGGTCACTGGTTCCGCCCTGGGTGGAGGAGACCATTATCGAGTTGTTCTTCACGCCGGCCGTGGTCCCGGTGACGTTCACCGCGAACGTGCACGAGCCAGCCTCGGCGATTGTGGCACCCGCGAGGCCGATCGAACCGGAGCCTGCCGTGGCGGTGATGGTGCCTGCGCCGCAGGAGCCAGTCAGGCCGTTGGGCGTCGCCACGACCAGGCCGGCCGGCAGCGTATCGGTGAAGGCGACGCCACTGAGCGCATCGTCGGTGTTGGAGTTGGTCAGCGTGAACGTCAGCGAGGTGGTCCCGCCGACCTGAACCGAGGGCGCACCGAAGACCATCGTGGCGGCTACAGGGGCGACGACGGTGATGCTCGCGGTGGCCGGGTCACTGGTTCCGCCCTGGGTGGAGGAGACCATTATCGAGTTGTTCTTCACGCCGGCCGTGGTCCCGGTGACGTTCACCGCGAACGTGCACGAGCCGGCCGCGGCGAGTGTGGCACCCGCAAGGGTGATCGAACCTGCGCCTGCCGTGGCGGTGATGGTGCCTGCGCCGCAGGAGCCAGTCAGGCCGTTGGGCGTCGCCACCACCAGGCCGGCTGGCAGCGTATCGAGGAAAGCGACGCCGGTGAGCATCCAGACAGCGCTGGGGTTGGTCAGCGTGAACGTCAGCGGGGTGATCCAGCCGAGCGGAACCGTGGGGGCGGCGAAGTTCATCGCGGCGGTCACAGGGGCGAGGACGGTGATAGTCGCGATGGCAGTGGCGGCGGGTCCGTCAAGGTCGGAGGCGACCATCACGTTCATTTTCCCGCCGGCCGTGGTCCCTTGGACGTCGACCGAAAACGTGCACGAGCCGGAGGGCAGCGTGGCATTCGCGAAACTGATCGAACCTGCGCCTGCCGTGGCGGTAATGGTACTGCCGCCGCAGGCCCCCGAAAGGCCGTTGGGCGTCGCCACAACCAGGCCGGCTGGCAGCGTATCGAGGAGATCGACACTCGTGAGCGGCGAGCCGCTGAGGTTGGTCAGCGTGAAAATGAGCGGGGTGATCCAGCCGAGCGGAACAGTGGGGGCGGCGAAGTTCATCGCGGCGGTCAGAGGCAGGGCCCCGTAAGCGGGCGCCGGACCGGCGACGACGGTACCAAACGCGAGCATGAGTGCAACAACGATGAGCGCGCATGATCGGCGGACCACGCTGGAACCTCCCCGGCGGCGAGATGGCTCGCCAGAATTGTCATTCGTGACGGAATGACTGCTTTGGGCAATCTATCACGTCGCCGGGTCGAGCGACAGGCGCGCGCCTACCTGCGCGCGAACGATCCGGGCCGCAGACTGTACGGAGGACGGACAAGAGCCTGACGCCTCCCGCCACTCTCGTTCCCTGGACCGATTGGGCGTCGCTGCCGGAAATGGCAGAAGGGAGATCCTCGTTGACTACGGTGACTACCTCGGCCGATAGCCAGCCCCCGGCCGTTCTCGAGGCGCGCAAGCAGGATCTCGAAGCCCTCGCGAGGAATCGTTGGGACGTACTTGTGGTGGGAGGCGGGATCACCGGCTGCGGGATCCTGCTCGATGCCGCGAGCCGAGGGCTTCAGGCCGCCCTGATCGAGTGCGACGACTTCGCCGTGGGGACGAGCAGCCGCTCCTCGCGCCTCATTCACGGCGGGCTGCGATACCTCGAGCAGTTCCAGATAGGCCTCGTCCGCGAGGCGCTGCGCGAGCGCTCGCTGCTGTTGAAGCTGGCGCCCCACCTGGTTCGCCTCGAACCCTTCCTGTTCCCGATATACGGCGGTTCTTGGGCGCGCCCCTTCTACGGTGCCGGGCTGACCATGTACGACCTTCTCGGAGCTTCCGCCGACGGCGGCTTCCATCGGCATCTGTCGGTCGACGAATCGCTGGCCGCTGTCCCCGCGCTACATCGGAAGGGCCTGCGCGGAGCGTTTCTCTATCACGATGGGCAGGAGGACGATGCCCGGTATGTCGTGAGCGTCGTCCGAACGGCTCGGAGTAAGGGCGCCCTGGCGCTGACCAGGGTCCGGGCGCTGCGTGGCATCGAGGCTGGCGGGCGCCTTGTAGGTTGTGCCGTCCGAGACGGACTCACGGGCTCGGAGTTCGAAGTCCGCGCGGCGGCGGTGATCGACGCAACCGGCGTATGGACCGGCCGCGCCGATGGACCGTTCCCGGCGAAAGCTCGTCGGCTGACGCAGCCGAGCCGCGGCGTCCACCTGGTGGTGCCTCGTGACCGAATTCCGAGCCGTTACGGCCTGACTTTGCGGATACCGCACCGCGTCTGCTTCCTGGTCCCCTGGCCCGACAACTGGGTCATCGGCACTACGGATCACGAGGCCGACACTCCTCCGGATCGGCCCGCACCCACGCTGGCGGAGATCGACGAGATTCTCGAGAACGTCAATGGCACTCTGGACGTGGGTCTCGCCCGGAACGACGTGATCGGGGCGTTCGTAGGCCTCCGGCCGCTGGCGACCGATCCTGGTGGGACGCCAGGTTCGACGGTGAAAGCGTCCCGTGAACACCGCATCCGAACTGAGCCGAATGGACTGGTGCGGATCAGCGGCGGCAAGTTCACAACCTACCGCCTGATGGCGCTCCAGACCGTCAACGCCGCTCTCGGGTCTGCCACGGCAAAGGCGCGACCATCCAGGACCGCCGAGACCCCGATCGTCGGCGCGGCCGCCCCCGCGGAGCTCGAGGCTCTCGGTGGGCGCATCGCCGCCGATTCCGGGCTCGACCGTGATCGGGCAGATCATCTCGTCGCCCGCTACGGCACCGAGGCCTCGGATGTCGTCGCCCTCGGGCGAGACCTCGGCTTGCTCCGCCCGCTGGGACCCGAGGCAGGGCCGCTCGAAGTCGAGGTCGTCTGGTCCGTTCGCCAGGAAAGCGCTCTGTCGGTGGACGACTTCCTTGCCCGCAGGACCAGGCTGGCTCAGGAGCAGCGCGATCGCGGAGCCGCCGTCGCGGGGCGCGTAGCCGAGCTAATGGGCTCGGAGTTGGGCTGGTCGACGAGCGACCGAGATGGTGCCGTCAAGGCCTTCCTCGGCGGAGCCCATCACGAGTTCGACGTGCCACAAGAAGCCGTTTGACCGGGTTCCCCAGCGGCTCCTTTTCGAAGCCGTTGGCCCTATCTCAGGACCCGCCGACTGGCGGCCCCGCAGCCGGCGGCTGTGGGGGCATGGGTCGCCAGGAGTACCCATCCCACCACCACCGTCCGTCGGGGGAAAGCGCCATCGGCCAGCTGGAGGTGACCCCGGGGCGGGGCGAAGTGACGGCGAGGACCATGGCTACGACCCAGCCGACGACGGTCCAGGCGGCGAGGAGGTCAACCAGCCCGATCAGCCGCCAGCGCTCGGGACGGCGGATCAGGACCACAATGGCGGGCATGAAGTAGACGAGGAAGAAGAGGCAGACGCCCACGAGGACAATCGCCGCGACCTCAGCGTCACTGGGCCCCGTATTCCACCACCGTAGAGAAGGATCGCTCGTGGCAAAGGCGACCGGTTTGGTCGGGATCCCGCCCGCGAGCACGGTGGTGGTCTGGCCGGGCCCGAGCAGGACCGCGCCACGGTGGAACAGGTCGGAGACCTCGATCTGCCCCGCGTAAACCCAGAAGGTGGTCGCCTGCGCCGAGACCGAGACGGTGAAGTCCGTGCCCATCACGAGAGCGCCGGCCTGTGGAGTGGTCACGGTGCGACATCGCACCCCGATCCAGTCCGCGAGCGTCGTCTGCGCCGAATAGGGCTGCGTCCACGGTGGGCAGTGGAAGCTGACCAGATCCTCCTGGAGGTGCATCTGCCCAAATCCGACGTCGAGGTTGTAGGGCGGGTTCGAGACGACCTGCCCTCCGGCCCCCACGTCTACCTGCCCGCCCCCGTCGGTCGCAAAGCGACCAGGGCCGTTCAGAACCTGCGATTTCCCGGGGCTCGGCTCGCCGCTCGAGCCCGGCCGGGCGGTCAATCCCGGCGACGCGGGTGGTGAGTAGCTGGGCTCCGGCCGGACTGTAAGCCGGTAGACGTTGGAGTAGTGCGGCGTCAGGCACTCGGTGGGTAGGCCCTTGTTCAGGTAGCTGCAGGCTCGCCCCGTTTGATGGTCCTCGCCGGCCACGGTGACCTGGAGGTAGTAGACGCCGGGGAGCAGCTCGTCCCATGTCGTGGCGGCTGTGGCACTGTCGGAGACATCCTGGCCCTTGCAGTGCTGCCCATAATCCCACTGGCCTTTGGTCGAGTTACCACCGTACGGGTTCCCTGCGAGCGGCTGGCCACCACAATCCACGAGCGGGAGGCCGTAATGCGCGTCCCAGTTCGCATACGGCGCCGCGACGGTCCCGTCGCCCGTGCTCCACTTGATGGCGGTGGACCCCTGCCAGCTCTCCTTGCTCCACGTCACGACAGCATGGTTGTCGGCGTCGAGCGTGACGCTGACGATGGCGGGCCGCGCGTCCGCCAGAACCGGCCCCGCGCCCCCGATGGTCAGCAACGCCGCCAGGGCGAGCAGAGGGGCCAGAAGAGGCGCGAACTTGCGGATCACCACGCCACCTGGTAGTCGGGGGCGGCCTTACGTCGAGTCGCGCCCTGCCGCTAGTATCGACCGCCGTCAGGCCAGCTGGGCAGGCGTACTTTCGAGTCTTGGCTCACGTCAGACAACTAGAGTCCGCGGCCCAGCTCCGTCAGGAGCCCTTCTGTTTCTGGTGCAAATGTTCGGCTATGTCGAGAGCGGCCTGGCTCGGCTTGCCGACATCCGCGGGTGGTGCCGTGTCGAACGGCATGTTCAAGGCTGTCAGCGGGCCGACCTGAACGGTTCGAGGCCTGAGTCCGGCAGCAACGCTTCCCTCGCCAACTGGCGGCCGATCGGACCTTAGGGCCGGGGTCCGCAGCGTGGATTGGCGCGTCGGCGAGACATCGTCGACCCGCAGCGGAACCGAAGGACCCCATCGGGTCCCCAGATGGTTGGTTGCGGCGAATTGCCTCACGCGTAGACTGGACGCGGGCGCGCTGGGCGGCGTGCCTGACAACGTGCCGCATTGGACGATCGCCCTCGCACAACGGAGCATCGATGAACGACTCTAGCCGTAGATCGAGCCCCGGGGCCAGCGCAACGCGAGGATGGAGCTGATGGGCCGCGGCGCCGAGGACTCTGCCTTCGACCTAGAGCTCCGGGCCTGGAACATGGTGCCGGTGGTCGTGGCGGATCTGGAAGGCAACGTCCTGATCGTTTCCTCGGCCTTGGTCTCCATGTTCGGCTGGGAACGCCCCGAGGAGCTGGTCGGCCGCCCTGTCACTGACTTCGTCGCGCGGGAGGAACGGCCCCGCGCCGCCGACAACATCGCCCGCGTGCTCGCCGGCGAGCTCAAGGGCCCGGTTCAGTACCGAGGTCTGCGCAAGAACGGCGACGTCATTGCGATTGAAACGAGCGCCGACCTCATTCGCGACGACGACGGTGCGCCGGCGGGCGCTTCGATCCTCGTTTCCGAGATGACTGCCGAGCAGCGGACGGACGCGGACCTGGCCGAGGAACGGTCGCTGCTGAAGGCGCTGATGGACAACACCCCTGACCATGTCTACTTCAAGGATGCCGACGGGCGTTTCCTGATGATCAGCAAGGCCCAGGCCGGGCTTTGTGGCCTGAGCGATCCTTCGCTGGCAGTCGGCAAGACAGACTTCGATTTCTTTGCGGATGAGAGCGCTGTGCCTGCGCGGGAGGACGAGCGCGAGATCATGAGAACGGGCCTGCCGATGGTGGGCCTGGAGGAGAAGGAGACCCGCCTTGACGGCGCCGCGATGTGGGTTTCGACGACGAAGGTGGCCCGGACGGACGCGAATGGAAGGATCCTCGGAACGCTGGGCATCTCGAGGGATATCACCGAACGCAAACGGGCCGAAGAGGCCCTGCGCGAGAGCGAGGAGAAGTACCGCACCCTGGTCGAGAAGGCCAACGAAGCGATCTGCATCGTCCAGGACGGCGCCTTCGTGTTTGCCAACCCGAGAATGGCCTCCCTTCTGGGCGTACCCGCGGCCGAGCTCGAAGGCAAGCCTCTCCTCGACTTCATCTTCTCCGAAGACAGGCAACTGGTCGGTGATAGCTACGCCAAGCGGATCGCCGGCGAGCACGTAGGCGACGGATACGATTTCCGGATGATCGGAGGGGGAGGCAAGACCACATGGGTCTACCTGTCCGCGGCGGTGATCCCGTGGAACGGGAGACCGGCCATGCTGAACATGCTGAGCGATGTGACCGCGCGCAAGCAGGCGGAGGCGGAGCTCGAACAGACGAACCGAGCGCTGGCAGAAGCGACCGTCCGGGCCGAGTCGGCTAACCAGGCCAAGAGCGAGTTCCTGGCAAACATGAGCCACGAAATCCGCACCCCAATGAACGGGGTGATCGGAATGACCGGCCTACTGCTCGACACGGCACTCGACGAGGACCAGCGCCGCTATGCGGAGACTGTGCGCACGAGCGGCGAGTCCCTTCTGGCATTGCTCAACGACATCCTCGACTTCTCGAAGATCGAAGCCGGCAAGCTCAAACTCGAAACGCTGGACTTCGACGTGCGCGTCCTGCTCGACGATTTTGCCGCCCTTATGGCGCTGCGCGCCCAGGACAAGGGCCTCGAATTCATCTGCGCTGCGGCACCTGACGTACCGGCCAACCTGTCCGGCGACCCGGGACGCCTCCGCCAGGTGCTCCTTAATCTCGCCGGCAACGCTGTCAAGTTCACCGACCGGGGGGAGATCTCGGTGCGGGCCAGCGTCGAGTCGGAGACAGACACCGCGGTCGTGCTGAGGTTCTCGGTCAAGGACACGGGCATCGGCGTCGCGCCCGACAAACAAGAACTCATGTTCCAGAAGTTCACCCAAGCGGACGCTTCGACGACTCGCAAGTACGGCGGCACCGGTCTGGGGCTGGCGATCTCAAAGCAACTCGCGGAGTTGATGGACGGCAAGATCGGCATCGTGAGCGAGGAGGGCCGCGGCTCGGAGTTCTGGTTTACGGCGCAATTCGGCAAGTCGCTGGGCAAGGCCCGAAACGTCCCGCCGCCGACCGCGATTCGGGGGGTCCATATCCTGATAGTGGACGACAGCCCCACTAATCGGGAGATCTTGACGGCCCAGCTGAACTCCTGGGGTATGCGCTGCGGAGAGACCTCCAATGGACCCGAGGCGCTGCTGGCATTGGCTCGAGCCAAGGACGCGGGCGACCCCTACGCGGCGGTGATCCTGGACATGCAAATGCCTGGCATGGACGGGGAGAGCCTCGCCCGAGCCATCAAGTCGGACGAGGGCCTGGCTCAAACGATCCTCGTACTCATGACATCAATCGGACAGAGGGGCGACGCCCGGGAGATGGAGGAGCTCGGGTTTGCCGGCTACCTCGTGAAGCCCGCGCGGCAGTCAGACCTCTTCGACTGCCTCGCGGCCGTCGTGGCCGGTGCGGCGGCAGCCCAGCCCGTGAGACCAATCGTGACGCGTCACGCCATCCGCGAGATGCGTCGGAGCGCGCTCCGTATTCTGCTTGCCGAGGACAACGCCACCAACCAGCAGGTGGCGCTCGGCATCCTGCGGAAGCTGGGCCTGCAGGCCGATGCCGTGGCCAATGGCGCCGAGGCCATCGCGGCCCTCGAGTCAATCGCCTACGACCTCGTGCTCATGGACGTTCAGATGCCGAAAATGGACGGCCTCGAGGCGACGGCGCGTATACGGGATCCGCAGTCGGCGGTGCGCAACCACAGCATCCCCATCGTCGCCATGACGGCCCATGCCATGGAGGGCGACAGGGAGAGGTGCCTGGCGGCGGGGATGAACGACTACGTCACCAAGCCGGTCTCGCCCCAGGCATTGGCCGACGCGCTGGAGAGATGGCTACCCGGTGAGAGCGCGGCTCGACCGACGAATGGGTTCGCCCAGCCAGCCGCAGCAGTACCGCAGACGGCTGGGCCGCGCGGTGAATCGGAGCTCGAGACGCCGGTGTTCGACCGGCCCGGCATGCTGGCCCGTTTGATGGACGACGAGGATCTCGCGCGGGCAGTGGCCGTCGGTTTCATCGAGGACATGCCCCGCCAGATCGACGCCCTCCGGAGCTGCCTCGCGGCGAGCGACGTCGAGGGCACGGTCCGTCAGGCCCATACCATCAAGGGCGCTTCGGCCAACGTGGGCGGCGAGTCGGTGCGCGCAGTCGCCTTCGAGATGGAGAAGGCCGCCGGGGCCGGCGAACTCGCGGAGGTCGCGGCCCAGCTACCTGAGCTCGATGCCCGATTCGCGAGGCTCAGAGAGGCGATGCAAGTCTTTGCCGACGAGAAGAAACTGGGTTCGAGCAAGCCGTCGTGAACATCGTGGCGGCTGTCCCTGACCACGCCGACTGGGGGATATCCCGGTGAGGATCCTGATCGCCGACGATGACGTCACGTCACGCCTGCTTCTCACAGGCGTGCTTAGGAAGCACGGTCACGAGGTGGTAGAGACCGTCGACGGCCTCGCGGCCTGGGACGCAATGAAGCGACCCGACGCACCGAAACTCGCCATCCTCGACTGGGTCATGCCCGGGCTCGCCGGGGTGGACGTGTGCCGCCGTGCGCGCACCATCGAATCGAATCAGCCTCCTTACATCATTCTTCTGACCTCGCTCGACCAGAAGGCCGACATCGTGACCGGTCTGGAGGCCGGCGCAGACGACTACCTGGCCAAGCCCTTCGATGCCGGCGAGCTCCTGGCCCGAGTTGACGTGGGCCGACGCTTGGTCGAGCTGCAAGCGAGGCTGAACGAGGCCAGGGAGGCGCTCGCCCACGAGGCCATGCACGACCCGCTGACCGGCGTCCTGAATCGCCGGGCGTTCGCGAGCGCCCTGGCCCGCGAACTCTCGCGGAAGCGGCGCTACGAGAACGTTCTGGCTGTTGGAATCTGCGACGTCGATCATTTCAAGCAGATCAACGACACCCATGGCCACCAGACCGGCGACGAGGTGCTGTGCGGGCTGGTGCGTCTCATTGAGAGCAACCTGCGCGGCCACGATGTCCTGGGTCGTCATGGCGGCGATGAGTTCGTCGTAGCCACCGAGCACCGCCGAATCGACGGCCCGAGCATGCTATATGAGCGTTTGCGGACGTCGGTCGCGAACAGCCCGATACGCACGGCTGCCGGAGACATTCCCGTCACGATCAGCTTCGGGGTGACGCTCGCAGCCGCGGGCGATACCGAGGCCGATCTACTCGCGGCTGCGGACAGAGCTCTCTATCAAGCCAAGAGCAGCGGACGGAATCAAGTTCTGGTATCGGGCGACGCATACCAACCGACCGCCTAGGGTGCCCAGGCTAGGACGGAACCCGCAGGCCCGTGGGCGTCGGTAATTCCGGGCTCGACGCCACCCTTCAGGCTTCTGGTGCAGTGTCGACGGCCCAGATGCTCCGGTTGACGAGGTTCTCGAGCCGCTCCTGACCGCCCGAGACTGGACTCGGATTGATTTCGCCTGACGCCACGCGCGCCTCGAGATCCACGAGGCTCAGCGACCCGCCAAGGATCGTCTTCCCGAACTCACTGTCCCATCCGGCGTAGCGGGCATCCTTGTTGGCCGCGAGTTCACCGCGCTCTACGAGGTCTGCCGCAACCAGCAATGCCTGGGCAATTGTGTCGAGACCGCCAATGTGGGCGTAGAACAGGTCGGTCCGGTCGCTGCTTTGGCGACGCAGCTTGGCGTCGAAGTTGAAGCCGCCGGGCGCGATCCCGCCCGCCCGCAGGATTTCGTACAGGGGCAGCGCCAGGTCCTCGACCGAGTTCGGGAACTGGTCGGTGTCCCAGCCGTTCTGGGGGTCGCCGCGGTTGGCGTCGATGCTGCCCATGGCTCCGCTTGCAATGGCTGTCGCTACTTCGTGGTGGAAGCTGTGGCCCGCGAGGGTGGCATGGTTGGCCTCGATGTTGAGCCGGAATTCTCCCTCGAGACCGTTCCGCGCCAGGAAACCGAGCACGGTGGCCGAGTCGTAGTCGTACTGGTGCTTGGTCGGTTCCATGGGCTTTGGCTCGATTAGGAGCTGGCCCTTGAAGCCGATCCGGGCCTTGTGCTCGGCGACGAGGTGCAGGAATCGGGCGAACTGAGCGCCCTCTCGCTTGAGGTCGGTGTTGAGAAGCGTGTCGTAACCCTCACGACCGCCCCACAGTACGTAGTTCTCGCCGCCCAAGCGCAGAGTGACATCCATCATGTGCTTGACCTGTGCGGCGGCGTAGGCGAAGGACGCCGGGTCCGGATTCGTCGCCGCCCCGGCCTGATAGCGCGGGTGGCTGAACAGGTTGGCCGTGCCCCAAAGCAGCTTGACGCCCGTGCGCTCCTGGTAGCCCAGGGCGTCGTCGGCCAGGGCGTCGAGGTTGGAGCGGAACTCGGCGAAGCTGGCACCCTCCGGCGCGACATCGCGGTCGTGGAAGCAGTAATAGGGCGTCCCGAGCTTGGCAAAGAACTCGAACGCGGCGGCCATCTTTTGGCGCGCGGCTGCCATCGGGTCGAGAGCGTCGTTGAGCCAGGGCCGGTCCAGAGTTCCGAGGCCGAACATGTCCCTACCATCCCAGGCGAACGAGTGCCAGAAGCACACGCCCGGACGGAGATGGTCCTCCATGCGCTTGCCCAGGACTATCCGATCGGGCTGATAGACCTTGAAGGCAAGCGGGTCCGTCGAGCCTAAGCCCCCAAATGGGATCCGACCTGGGACCTTGCTGAAGAAACCTTCGCTCACCTTACGATCTCCTCTTGAAAAGTCAGCAGCGCGCCCGTGGTGAAAGCCGCCAGCACATGTCGGCGGTGGTCCAGAGCCGGAAGACTAGCACTACTCGCCGGCGCCGGTCGGTAACGAGCGGGTCCAGGAAGGCCGCGAAGGAGACATCGGCAACTGCCACGTTCCGGTTGATCTGAGCACGACGCTCCCTCGTGATCTCCACCTCCACTCGGTTCGGCACTCGGCCCTGGACAATTGGCCTGTTCGCGTGCCTCGCTCGGCACGCTCATCCTTCCCGTTGCCCGTACCAACCTCCCGGTGACCGAGCACGTTCTGTCGCAGAGACAACCGCAGGTGAGGTAGGTTCGGACGCTACGCGCGTTCTCCCCATTGGCGCTGGTGGCATAGGGGACTTCGTCGCCAGGAGGCACGAACCAGTCGGGCCAGCGGCCTTCCGCCCCTCACGCGCGATCTGCTATNNGAGCGGGAGTAACTCAGTTGGCAGAGTGTCAGCTTCCCAAGCTGAATGTCGCGGGTTCGAACCCCGTCTCCCGCTCCAAATCGCAAAATCCCTTGTTAAGAGCCCCTCTAGCTGAGGGGCTCGACGATTCTCCGGGCTCTCGCTCTCGGGCCCGAAGGCCGACGCTGGCTCCCGTGGCCGCCGTCATCGCTCCGGTCGTCGAGGAGGCCACTGAGCCGAACGGCCGTTGACTGCCGCCGACATTTCCGTGACAGTTCGCTTTGGGGGATCGCAACACGCCGATTCCTATCGAGATGGCTGAGGCTAGCAGTTCCGGCGTTCCATACGCCGCTCTCTTCGAACGGGCGCGCCGCGCCGCGACAGCCGAGGAACGCAGTCGATGTCTCGCTGAGATCGAGCAGCTTCTTCGATCAGCGACCGATCCCGCGGACCGAGGCCGGCTGCTCATGTGCCGGGCACGCGTTCGATCGAATCAATGGCGCACCGCCGAGGTCTACGAGGATGCGCGCGCCGCAATGCGGCAGTTCGAGAAGGCCGGCGAGGGCGCCCTCGTCGTAGACGCGGCCAGCTGGGCGGCGGCGCACGCGTCGCGGATGGGCGAGCTCTCGGTTGCTTCCGACCTGGCGACGCGGAGCTTGCTGGCGCTCGAATCGGTTGAGGACGACGCTCTGCGGATCGAGATCTTCAACCGGCTCGGGATCTTCTGCGTCTCGTTCCTTGACTATGATCGGGCGCTCGAGCAGCTGGACGCTTCTCTGGCCGCCGCGAAACGACTCGGCGACGTGGAGAAGATCTCGAGGCAGCTGGCCAACATCGCCGACTGTCTGCTGCTCATTCACCGGCAGCGGCATTTCGCCGACGTGCAAGGCGACAGCACCGAGTTGCTCCGAGCCAATTCCGCCATCGAGGAGTTGTTTGACCGAGCCACTGACGATTTCATCCGCCGTACCGGGACCTACCGGCTGCGGGCCGAGGTCCTGTGTGAACTCGGCCGCCCACAAGAAGCGCTGGCCGTTCTCGACCAGTACCGCGACCAGTCTTCTGGTCTGGCGATCGCGGCCCAGCGGGCGGCGATCGCCTGGGTCACGGCGCGCTGCCTGCGGCTGGGCGGCCAGGCCGAAAGAGCTTTGACCGAGGCGCATCGAGCGGTATCACTCGCCCAAGACAGCGACGACGACCAGGCGTGGATGGAGGCGCTCGAGGAGCTTGCCGCTGCTCAGGAGGCGGCCGGAGACAGCGATGGCGCCCTGGCAACGGCGCGCGAGGTCAACGCCCGGATCTGGACGATCCATCAGCGGGAGACGAGGCAGCTCGTGCAGGAGGTCTGGGAGCGGGCTGACTTCATCCAAGATCAGGCGACGCTCCAGACCCAGGCGGCGGAAGCCGCCCGGAGGGCCGGCGAGGACGCGCTGACCGGGATCGGCAATCGCCGAATCCTCGACCGTTTCATTGCCAACGAGGCACCCGGCCAGGATCACCTGGCCCTGATCATGATCGACTTAGACCACTTCGAAGACATCAACGACACCTTCGGCCACGGCGTCGGCGATGACGTTCTGCGGAGAATCGGTCGCCTTCTCCGAGATGAAGTGCGGATCCGACAGGTGGCCGTCCGTTACGGCGGCGACGAGTTCGTGATTGCAGTGCTCGGCATGGACCTGGATGCGGCCGCGGGCTTCGCCGAAGAACTGCGGTCCAGCATCGAGGAGCTCGATTGGAGCGTACTTGCGCCTGGGCTTCGGGTCACTGCCAGCGTGGGCGTCGCATCCGGCCCACGTCCGCACTGGAGGCGAGTGTTCTCCGCTGCCGATGAGGCGCTCCACGCCGCCAAGCGCGGCGGGAGGAACGCCATCGCGAGAGCGTCGGGGGAGATGGCGCCCGTGGCCGCGGAACTGGCGCCTGACGCGGGCGGACCCGGGCGGCGCGACACAGACTTGACCTGAGCGCGATGTGCATTCCGCGTTCTGCGCTCGTTCCGACACTCTAGCTGGACAACTTTCGGTCCCGAATCCACGCTTGGGAGACGCCGTTTCGGACGCCCACACTTCCCAAGCAGAATGTCGCGGGTTCGAATCCCGTCTCCCGCTCCAAAGTCGAATTCACGCTCAAGACCGCCGATGACTGGGCGGTCTCGATGTTTCGCCCGCGGCGGGGCCGGACCTGCTCTCCTGCCCGACCCGGCTTAGGTCAGGGGGCTGCGAGTTGACTGCATGCGTGGCCTGAACACAATGGCCAGGGCGCACCTTGACGGCGTGCCCGCCACCTGGACCAGCGGAGCGTGCGCATGAACTCCGGTTCCGATCTGGCGCTGGCGATAGTCGCCGGGACCTTACTCTCGATACTCGTGATAACTCTGCTCGTCGTGGGCGTGATCGTCTTTGCGCTGCGACGGGCCATCCCTCCCGCCGAGGATCCCGGCATCGTGGAACTCAAGCGTCGAATGGCTGCCGGTGAGATCTCACCCACTGAGTACGAGGTTCGCGTACGCGCGATCGAAAAGGGGGACATGTAGCTGCCGCGTAGAGGGCGCCGCCGCGCTCTGTCACGACACCCTAGCAGAGCCACCCAGGCTCGCCAATCCACGCTCACGCTACAACGCACACTAGCGCAGGATTTCCCAAGCAGACAGTCGCGGGTTCGAACCCTGTCTCCCGCTCCAACTCGCCAATCCATCCGCCGCACTAGCGCGGGAAAAGTCTCCACAACTGGACCGGAGTTGTAACGAGGTGCTATGTTCTGCCTGACTTCGGCGTAGCGCGGGGGGCGAGATGGCTGGCGCTATCTGGATCGGGGATTTCGACAAGGGTCTAGTGGGCTGGCGCGTACTCGCCGGCGGACCGCAGACTTGGCGGCCGATAGCCGCGCCAATCCGCGCCGACCACGTCCTCATCGACGACCAGCCCGTCGTGCCCCTTGGCGGCGACTACTGGCACGTGGACTACCCAATTGGAGTCCCGAGCGGCCATAAGCTCATCCGCGCGTCGAGCACGTCGGCCATCGCCCTCGAGTCCCACATCTTCACAATCGGGCGTCGCTACCTGGTCTTCTTGCTCGGCGGCAGCGGCACCACCGACGTGGCCGTCGAGCTCCGAATCCCTGCCAAGATCGCCCGAAAGCCCTTCTACGCGCCATTGGACCGGCCGGACCCCGACGGCTTTGTGGCGGTGATGAAGGCCAATCCGACCGGCTCGGACGTTCTGAGCCAGCACGTGTGGGACCTGGGCGCGGGCCTGGCGCCACTCACGCGGGTCCAGGCTAAGGTTCGGCTGCGCATCCTCGGCACCAGCACGACGCACAGGCGCTTGTCGACCGCGTTGATTCGATTGCAAGACGATCAACCCGCAGCCTTCCACGTTCCGGTCTGGGGCTTTGCCGATCTCCATTGCCACCCCATGGCTCAGGCCGCCTTCGGCGGCCTGATGGCCGGCCACATGCATGGGCCGGTCGAGGATCTGGGCTCGTGCCTGCAGGCCCACGGATCCGGCCACTCCAACCCGCTGCACCCGGTCGCTTTGGCCAAGGGCAACGGAGGCAACGACGGCTCCCTGACCACAACCGGCTGGACCACCGGCACCCCGGCGGCAAGCGAACAGCTCGAGTTCGGATCCTGGCCCGTCTTCGACGACCTGGTCCACATCAAGACCCACCAGGACTGGATTCGGCGTGCCTACGACGGCGGCCTGCGGCTGATGGTCGCCCTCGTCGTCCACAACGAGCTAATCGCCGCCCTGAACTGCCTGACCACGTCGCCGCAGCGCGACCGCGACATCGTCGAACCCCAGGTCCAGATGCTGCATGAGTTCGTGACGCACAACTCGAGCTGGTGCGGGCTGGCCAAAACGGCCCATGACGCCCGCAGCCTGATCGAGCAGAACAAGCTGGCCTTCGTCCTCGGGCTGGAGACCGATTCGGTCAACGGCTGGATGCACTTCGATCCAGCCAACTCGATGAACGCGGCCAGCAACGACTTCACCGAAGATGGCTCGGACGCGAACCGGGCTGCCATCTCACAGGCCATCCGGCCCTACTTCGAGTACCTGCGCACGCTCGGGATCGTCCAGATCAATCTGGTCCACCTGAGCGACAACGACTTCGGTGGCATGGCCCTCTACGATGCGATGTTCCTTGTGAACACGTTCAACCGCACCGGCCACTTCCCCTCGGCGGAGAGTGGCGTCGTCGCGGGACGGTCGGACGATGAACAGATCTACTTGCCGGTGACCCTGGAGTCGGAGCTCTTCGGTCCCATCGTCCAGGCGGCCGGCGGCATCGGCATCACCATCCCCACGACCATCACCGGAAGTCGCAACACACGATCGATGACCGTGGCCGGCGAGGTGGCCATCCGCGAGGCGATGCGGCTGGGCATGGTCCTCGACATCGATCACATGTCCGAGAGGTGCTCGGAGGCCGCGCATAGCATCGTGACCACCCTCGGGACTGACCACGCCTATCCGCTCATCTCGGCTCACAACGGCGCAAGAACCCTCTCACCGAGGCCGCTCGGCCCATCCCACCCACCACAGAACGGCCACCGCCGCAATGAAGAGTACTGGCCGTCGGAGGGCAGCAAGTCCGAGACCCAGCTCGGCTACATCCTCGAGACGGGTGGGATGCTCGGCCACGGCACCGCCCTCGGCGACATGCGCATCCCCGACGCCTGGCAGGCGCCCAACCGAAACCCCTGCCTGGTCGCCAACGATTGCCCGGGCACGGTCAAGACCTTCGCTCAGGGCTATGCGTACGTCAGGCAGCGGCTGGCCGGGACTCCGGTCGCTTTCGGAACGGACTGGAATGCCCTGCTCGCGTGTCTCGGGCCGCGCTTCGGCCCTCGATCGGCCGGTGCCCTCAAGGCCGAAGTCGGCGCAGGAGACCTGGACTGGCAGCGCCAGATCACCGCCGAGCGTCGCCACGACGCAGAGGCGCAACGCTGCTGGGTTCGCTACCAGACCGACTTGACCCGCTGGCGCGCCGATCGCTTCGCCGACGACGGGCTCTACAACGACTACGGAACCGGCCCCCACGCCACCGGCCCCGTGCCCGGCGACGGTCCGGCCATGTGGCAGGCGGTCGCGCTGGCCGCCCTGGCCAAGACCATGGGCCAGGCTCAGTTCGCCAGCCTGATCAGCGTCATGGACCCGAAGGTACTCCAGATGCTGGCCGGGCTCAGGGGCAGCTCGACTACGCCGCAGACGGACTACTGGGTGGCCGGCGCCATTGCGGCCGGCCAGCCCCACCCCACCCCCACCGGCCAAGCCCAGACACTCGCCACTCAGCTCGGCCAGATCCTGGGTCAGTGGAACTCGACGGCCGAGGGCAACGTTCGGCTTCAGCGGTCGACGGCCGGCCATCGCGAGTTCGACATTAATCTCGACGGCATGGCCCACTACGGGATGCTGCCGGACCTGATCCAGGACCTGCGCAACGTGGGTATGGATCAGGACTCTTTGAGCAGCCTCTTCGGTTCGGCGGAGCAGTACCTCCAAGTCTGGGAGATGTGCGACCACGTCGCCTCCCAGATCGAGTCCTGAAGTCGCGGAGAGCGCTGATGCCCAGCTACTACGTCCATATTCGGGCGGCGGCAGAGATGATGGAGAAGCTAAAGGCTGGCGTGCCGGCCGGATCTCCCCTCAGCCAGGCCGAAGCCGAGGCGCTCTGCGATGCCGCTCACCAGTACAGCAACTACCTCGCGGCCGGCGCCTTCGGACCGGACCTCTTCTTCCTCTTGCCCGATTTCAAGGGCGACATCGGCAAGGGGCTGTTGGCGGTGGTCGACTGGGTCCTGAAGACCTGGAAGGTCATGGACAAGAACTTCATCTCCGCCTGGGACCAGTGGATGTCGCCGGTGCTCGACGAGCAGACGACCCTGGCCAACGCCGTGACGGGAGGCATGCTGTCCGAGTGCTCCGAGGCGCTGAACTCGGTCAACTCCGCGCTCAACGATCTCGCGCTGGGGCTCCTGGGTCAGGCGGTGGACGTCTTCGGCCTTTTCAGCAGCGGCACACAGACCGGCTACGCAGACAGCGCCTTCTATTGGTCGGACATGTTCCACTACCGCAAGACCTATCAGTTCGCTCGGGCGCTCTACAAGAACGCGCTCCTGGCCGATGCCGACAAACCGGCCACCGAGCCCAGCCGCGTCCCCAAGCAGCAGGCCTTCGCCCTGGGCTGGATCAGCCACTGCGCCACGGATGTCGCCGGCCATCCTTTTACCAACGCCAAGTGCGGCGGACCGTATCGAACCCATTGGCAGCGTCATCACGTCATCGAGAACCACATGGACGCCCGGGTCTATCAGATCCAGCATCCGGACGCGACCAACTATGGCTCGCTCACGACGGCCGCGATGCACTTCGCACTGGCCTTCGGCGATCCGAACGCCTCAGCGGACCCGAACGACGCCGCCCTGTACGACTACTTCCCGGGCCCCTCGCTGTCGGGGCAGCAGAAGTACCCGACCTACCCTACGGGCATGACCTCCGGGGACAACTCGCAGCGCAAGGCCGTCTTCGACCACGATACCGAGCCCTTCCCCAACCACATCTGCGAACTGCTACTCAAGACAATGACCGAGGTGTATTGCGACCAGAACGGCAACTACGCCGGGCCCGAGATCCTGCGTTGGGACCCGGAGTACTCGTGCAACGGCGACGGCCGTCCGAGCCTCCAGGCCATGCAGAACATGTACCAGGTGGTCTTCGACTATGTGAAGTACGTCACGAGCTCGGGTGTCTCGCCTATGCCACCCCAGGCGCCACAGCTCGTCACCGACAACCCGCTCCCTCAGCTGCCGGGCGTCTTCGACGACAGCGGGGGTGCGGATCCTTCTCAGAGCCCCGAGAAGACTCTGCTGGACATTCTTCTCGCCCTCCTCGCTTTCCCGATCTGGCTGGCCGAGCTGTCTATCTGGCTCGCAACAGTCGTGCCGAGCCTGCTCACGAGCCTGGCCACCTGGCCCACGCGCGAGTTCCTGTACTACACCATGGTCCTGCCGGCCTGGGATCTCTACATGCGCTGCCGCAGCCTGCTTGTGCTCGAGGGGTTCCTCACTCCCGGCAACGACGAGATCTCTCTCGGGCTCGTCCAGCTGGGGCAGTCGGAGAAGGGGCCGCTGCTGCAGCTCCGCGCCGACCTGGACGACCCAACCGGCTTCGCGTCCGATGTCGGCTCCAGCGAGCTCTCCGGACTGGACCCGAGCGGTGCGACCGACAGAGGCTACAGCCTGGACAGAGCCTATCCACGCGCTGTTGTCAGGGACCAGGAGCCTCCGTGGCTCGATACGGCTCCCGCTGACGGGGCCATCGTGTCGAGCGAGTACGTGGCCCCGTGGCGGTATCCGGACCACAACATGGCCGGGATGCGGGTCGGCTGGGAGGCGCCCCGGACGCACGCCGGACCTTACCGGCAAGGCCAGGCCGCCGAGGTGCTGATGGGCGGCCTGCCCGGCAGCAAAGTCGCCCGCAAAGCCTACGAGGCAGCGACGACGCCTCAGCAGACGGAAGACGTTTCCAAGAGTCTGCTCGCCAAGCCGAGCTCTCACCTCGGCGACCCTATTGACTACGGGACGTACCTGATCGGCCAGCTGACCGGTCGCTGGTCGGGTCCCCCGGACAACCCGGTTTACAAGTCCAACGACGCCGACCACGTCGTGCCGGACTTCAACCTGGACGCCGACCGCGGCTACGCCTACCAGTGCTGGGATTACCTGCGCCACGGGGCGAGCGTCCCGCCCCCGAACTACCAGGGCGATGACCCAGCTCGAGTCGCGCTGGAATCGACCGACCAGTGGCAATGCGTGCCGGACATGCCCAACCTGCTCGGGTCGCAGAGCGCGGACACGCCCCGCGAGTGGTACGGCTACCAGGAGCCGTTCACCGTGCCCGAGGGCTACGGCGGGGGCGATAACGTCCACCATGCCTCTGCCTATGACCCGCTGAAACGGCTCGCCCATCAGTACCTGCCCGGGGACCCGCCGATGCCGCTCGGCCCGGACGGCGTCGATCTCTGGGTCTCGGACGACGAGATCAAGGACGTGGGCATGTCACCCACCGGAAGATGTCACCCACCGGAAGGTTGATCGATGCCTGACCCAACTCTGCCCGGACCAAAGGGACCCGTCGAGCCGATCGGGCCCAAGCCGATCGTGCCGAAGCCCATCGGACCGGTGGGACCCATTCGGCCGCCCTTCGCTCCCGCGGCTCCATTCACGCCGGGCGACCAATCGACCCCGGACGTCGCCGCGATTCTGCAGGCGGCCAAGGACATCAAGGCCAAGCTGGAGAACGATAGAGAGAAACTCCTCGGCAGGAGTGGCCATTCGGACAACCCGGACAACCCGGACAACCCGGACGAACCGCACGGGTCCCCGATCCGGTCCAAATCGTTCGTCCCGTTCCTGCTCGTTCGGGCCTACCCCGGCGACTGCGGCGCGCGCCCGGTCACGCAGGCCGCCATGGGCGGCTGGAACTCGGGCAGCCCCGACATCATCGTGGTACCGGCTTCACTCTCGCCCATCGGCACGATCTTCGGCCGGGAGGAAGCCCGCGACTTCATGGCCCAACAGCCGAGCGACTACGCTCCCATGAGGAACCAGCCGATCGACGTCTGGGTCCACGTCTGGAACCTGGGCCAGGCCGCCGCCTACGGGGTGCGGATCCGAGCCAGGGAGTCCCACCTTTGGGACGGACCAAGCCCTGAGTGGGAGGAGTTCATCGGGGGCGCTCAGCTGGATCTGGGCGATCGAACCAGCCCCCGCTCACATGCCCTCATCAAAGTGGCCACCTGGACTATGCCGCCGGAGGCGCCGCCGCTACTGACCATCAGGGTCGTGGCCGAGTGCTTGACGGACACGGCCTCGACCACCTTCGATGCCGTGGCTGATCGACACTGCGCGTGGCGCGCCATCGACAGCACCGCATAGCCGACCCCGACGACGAAGGCAACGACGAATCAGCTTCCGATTCCGGCTGCTGAGGGACGACAAGGTTCCTCGCGTTGAGCGTGCTCGCCAAGCCCTATGGGTCGCCAACCGGGCTCAGGAGCCCATCCTGCAGCCACCCAGACTGAGCGGACGACGACTGGAGCTTCCAGGACACCCCGTCGCCGGACGTCAAGGCTGCGTGCTGGTCGGCGCGGGAGTCGCGGTGGGTATTACGCCCGGCTCGGTGTAGATCTCGGCCGTGTCGGTTATAGAACCCACCAACTTGTCCCCGTCCACGCTGTCGGAGTTTCCACCTAGGACGAGCACACGGCCG
Source organism: Chloroflexota bacterium (assembly GCA_003158675.1). Taxonomy (GTDB): domain Bacteria; phylum Chloroflexota; class Limnocylindria; order Limnocylindrales; family CSP1-4; genus Fen-1039. Next base: position 57,169 of record PMKN01000072.1, read on the forward strand.
TCGGCGAGCCGCGCCACTCCGGCGTCGTTGCGACTTGTGATCATCGAGCCGGTTGGGCTGAATGTGCCCGTCTCAGGGTTATACAGGAGCGCCGACGCGAGAGCGCCGTGCGACACTTCGTAACCCCCTGCCAGGAGCACAAGGCCATCAGGCAGGACAGCGTCCAGAGAGTACGCGCTGCCAATGAAGCCGGCAGCGGCGAACTTGCCGGACGAAGGGTCGTAGACCTCCGCCGTGTAGCCGTTCGGATCGCCTTCCACGAGTACGCGTCCGTCTGGCAGTCGCGTGGCCTTCGGCTGGAACATGGCGGCCGCCAGCGAGCCGGTTGCGCTGAACGTGCCGGACGTCGGGTCGTAGAGCTCCGCGGAGGTGGTGTTGAGCGCCCCCTCCGGGAGACTCCCATCAGGCGCGAGCTTGTATCCGCCGACCAGCAGTACGCGGCCGTCCTCCAGGAGAGTCGCCGAGTGAGCGTGTCGGTCGAGGACCATGGACCCAGTCACGCTGAACTTCTCCGTCCGGGGGTCGTACACCTCGGCAGTCCGTCCCGCCGGGTCGGGGGGATCGCCTCCGGCGATCAGTACACGCCCATCGGCCAGCAGCGTTGCGGTGGGACCGACCCTCGGTACTGCGGTCGACCCCGCCTCGCTGAAGGTGCCCGTTTTAGGGTCATACAGCTCCGCGTTCAGCATAGTCTCGGTTTGAGTGCGGCCCCCCACGATCAGGACGCGGCCGTCGGCAAGCAGAGTCGCCGTAGACCAGAAGCGCGGCTGGACCATAGCCCCCGTCTTGCTGAACTTGCCCGTCGCGGGGTCGTAGATTTCCGGCGCCACAGGAACGGGGTTGGGCGCGTTGACGTCGCTGGAGGTGTCGACCAGGCCGCCGGTGACGAGCACGCGGCCATCCTCGAGTGTGGTCGCCGAAGGCCACATCTGAGCCTCGAGCAACGAGCCCGTAGCAGCGAAAGTGCCGCCACTATCGATAGCGGAAGCGGTGTTGCCGGTGGAGACGGGGTTGCCCGCCGAAGGCGACTCGCTGACGGCCGCCGGTGAGAGTGCGCGGACTCCGAGAAGGCCGCCCGCCGCCACAACGGCGAACACAGCCGTGAAAGCAACCGCCAGGCCCGTCCGGCGGCGTTCGGCAATAAGTGAGCCGGCGGTCCCGCGGGATGGTCGAGCGCCGGTAACGCGGATGCCCGCGAGGACTTTGGCTGTCGCGGCCGATCGAACCCTGGCCCGCCCGAGGATCGTCTGGCTGGTCCGGGCCGCCTCGCTCGAAAGCGGGACCGCCCTTTCAAGGGCGCCAAGCCGCGCCCGCAGTCGAGATTCGTAATTGTCAGTCATTGGAGTTCTCCTCCAGGATCGGCTGCAGCCGGTCACGCGCCCGCGAGAGCCAGCTGGCCACTGTTCCGCGCGCGACACCGAGTGCGCCCGCGACTTCATCCTGCGTGTAGCCGTCCAGAACAGTCAGAACGAGTGCGGCGCGGGTCCGCCTGTCCAAAGTGGCGAGGGCGCGCCAGAGGTCGGGGTCGACATCGAGCGCCCACGTCGCATCGGTCTCTTTGACGGAGACGAAGCCCCATACCTTGCGCCGCCGGCGTTCGTTCAGAGCCAGCCGCAGTCCGACGACGGAGAGCCAGCTGGCTACATCCTGTTCTGGCGGCAGAGGCCATCGTTCTGCCGCGCGCACGAATGTCCGTTGCGCGAGGTCCTTGGCCTCCTCCGCGTCGCCCACGATCAGCGCGAGCCGCCGGACCAGCCGGGGCTGGTGCAACCGAAATGCCTCGTCGAGCGACGCGGCATCGGAGCCGGTGCGGAGTGCCTCCGCCCCTACCATGTGGTTGGCGTCACGTAGTTACCTCGCATAGCGGTAGAGTCCCACACACTGTTAACCCGGCGGGTGCCGCCGCTGTTGCAAGGGCTCGACCGCGTTCCATAGACGGCCCCAGTTCGGTCGGCGCGAACCGGCGCGACAGGTACGTTGGAGCCGGCGTGGGGCCGCCGCTATTGGATGGCGATCGGCGTTCTACGCGGATCGGTCGAGATCGGGCGCGGCGACGACGGTGTTTCCGCCTTCGCTCTTGGCAGCGACCAGCGCTGCATCCGCGGCGGAGAAGAGCGCCGTCGAGTCGCGGCGCGAGCCACAGGCCAAACCAAGACTGGCGGTGATTCGGAGTCCGAGCGAAAGCAGGTCCCAGTCCAGCTCTTCGATCGTGCGCCGTAATCGTTCCGCTAGATCAGCCGCGGTCGGCAGGTCCGCGCCGAGCAAGCCGAGCACGAACTCGTCGCCGTCGTAGCGCACGGCCACGCTATGGGGCTGCATGTCATTGCGGAGCAGGCGGCCGATTCGTCGCACAACGTCATCGCCGATACGGTGACCGAAGGTCCGGTTGATCTCCTTGAAGTCGTCGATGTCGAGAAGGATCAACGCCAGCTGCTGCTGCCCAGGCGCTTCGTTCCTGAGGAACCGTTCGAGGATCTGGCGGTTGCCCAGCCCGGCCACCGCATCTTCGCCGGCTCTGCGGCTGGCTTCTGCTGCCTGGGACTGGAGCGTCGCCTGGTCCCGGATGAAGTCGGCCCGTCCCCAGACCTCCTGCACGAGTTGCCTTGCCTGCCGTGCGTGAATCGTCCACATGGTCGCCTTGACCTCACGCGCGGTCGCGAGGGCAGCGGGGCCGTCGCCGGCTGCCTCCTGGCAGGCTGCGAGCTCCTCTAGCGCGACCATCAGCTCGTGGTCGTCGGCGCTGAATTGAGCGATCGCAACGGCTCGCTGGGCTTCGGCCAACGCCTTCTCGGGCCGGCCGGCGAGGCGCAGGCACCGCGCCTCGATCCAGGCCACCGCCGCCCGCTGGGCCGCAGGTTCGATGCCGCTGACCTGATCGCGGAACCGATCGAGCACCTCGAGCGCTTCCTCGGCGCGGCCCTGTTCGCACATGACTTCGGCGATCAGACGGTGGCTGGCACCCCGCCGAATGAACGCGTCCGTCGCTTGAGCGAGCAGCCGGCGAACGACAGTCTCGGCGCGCGTCAGTTCCTCGCCGCCGGTTTGCATGTTCGCGAGTCGTCGCTCTCGAGCCGCCACCAGTAGCGTATCGGCGATGTTGTGCAGCTGCCTGGATATCTTCTCGCGATCGCCGATACGCTCGGCCACGGCGAGCGAGGCCTCGAACTGCTCGATGGCCCGGTCGTAGTCGAGAAACGAGCCGCAGAAGATCCCAAGCCGGTTGTGGATCTCCATCCGAAGACGATCGTCTTCGACCACCTCCAGCGCCACGAGGCTCCTCGTCGCCAGCTCGGAGGCGACCGAAATCTCGCCCATCCTCGACGCGTGTGCGGAAGCCCAGCTCGCGGCGTCGACGACCAGATCGCCCTCGCCGGCCCGTTCGAACAGCCGCATTGCTTCGCGCGTGTCCTGGTACACCTCCGCCGTGCGCCACTGGTTGGATCGCACGCGCGCCCGACACATCAGCAGGCGACCGCGATCCCCCGGGTCCACGGCGGACCGGAGCAGCAGCTCGATCTCACCGACAATCTGCTCGCACTCCTCGTCGGTGGCCGCCCGGCTGGCCCGCTCAAAAAGATCGTGATAGCCAAGTCCCGAGCCGCGGGCATCTCTCATCTGTCTATTATCGGCCCGGTGTGCCACTAGTTGAACGACGGCGCTCGGCGGTCCCCGGCGGTGGAGTCGATGCAGGGCAACATATCGAGCCAGGGCACCACCGCTCCATTGGGCTTCCGCACCAGCCCACGGGCGAAGGTCGCGTCGGCGCGCCGGGCTACTGCCCAACGTCCCAGACTCCTGCGGAGAGAGTCCAAGGCGGAGGGCTCGACCTGTAGATCCCGTGCCAAGTTCAGGGAATCCCCTCGAATCCCGCCATCTTCAGCATTTGCTCAGAATAGGCTGGCGGAATGTAAGAGTGGCCGAGCCGGGGGTCCAGCCCGGCCGCCAACAAGAAACAGCCGGTCGCTCTCCCCCTCCGCGGCCGGCTGTTTCCACGTTCGAGCCTTGGTCAGGCAGTGACGTTGAACGTGCTCGCGGTGCCGTCTGTCCCGGCAGCCCAGGGCTGGCCCTGGCCGCTGGGTGGCGTCCCGGTTGCCAGTGCCGTCGCGAGCTGAGTCGCCCGGTCGGAGGAGAGGCTCGAATCCGCCTTTTGGAGCGCGCTCGAGATGGCCTTGACCAGATCGTCCTGGCCCACGCCCTTCGACGACGCGATCGAAGCGAGGCTCTTGCCGCTCTGCAGCGACGTGGCGAGATCGCTCGCGGTCGTGCCGAGCAGTTGTGCCGCGGCATCCATTGCAGTGGACATTGCATGGTGACCGTGGTGATGATGATGACCGCCGGCCGCGGCGGTTCCAGTGGCGGCCTGGGTGGCCGGAAGATCGGCCGGAGGCGTACGAGTCGCGATGGCTGTCGCGACCTTGCTCGCCTGATCGGCGGAGATCCCAGGGTTGGCCTGCTGAATCGCGGTCGCCATTGCCGCCACCAGCGTGTCTTCGCTGACACCTTTCGAAGAAGCGATTGATGCGAGGCTCTGGCCGCTCTGCAACGCAGTGCGCAGGTCGCTCGCGCTCATGCCCAACGCCGTTGCAGCCGCATCCATGGCCGGATGGCTGCGCGTGGGCCTGGACAGAGGGGAAGTGAGTTGGGCCGAGCCAATCGAGGTCAGGTCCAACCGTACAGATGACAAGCCGTCCACCCGTAGCTCCTTGCTAGTGTGTCGGCCCCTCCGCCAAGGGTGTCGGCAGCCTTGTCAGCGCCTGAAGCCGATCGAGGGTGAACACCTAGAGATGGCACGAAACGCGTTCCCCACCTCGCCATGCCGGCCAGGACCGGGCCCCTGCCCGGGTAGGTGGTCGCGGCGAAGTTACTTGGGCTTCGCGGACGCGGCGAGGGCGGCGAAGGTGCGGCTTCGGGCAACGACATCCGGCCGCCTGGCCTCGCGCCGGTCGAAGATGCGCTTGGCGACTTCGATGAGCGTCAGGTAGGCAACCACCAGCACGACCAGCAGCGGCAAGAACTGCCACGGCAGCGCCCCGAACGAGAGCAGCACAGACCCGAGCGGGCTCAGCGCGACGATCACCGCTACCGCCAGCGCGGCAACGATCGCCGCCCCGAGCTGCCTGCTGGGCCGGCTCCGCCAGAACGGCGTCATGCGGGTTCGTATCACCAGTACCACCAGAATCTGGGTGAAGAGCGATTCGACGAACCAGCCTGCCTGGAACGCGCCCTGGTTCTTGTCGCTGGTGCCCAGCATCAGGAGCAGCGCGCCAAAGGTGATGTAGTCGAAGATCGAGGAGATAGGCCCGAACACGATCATGAAGCGCTCAATGGCATGGACGTCCCAGCGAGCCGGCTCGGCCTCCACGTCCGCGTCCACGTTGTCCGATGGGAGGGCCGTCTGCGAGGCGTCGTAGATGAGGTTGTTCAGCAGGATCTGGCTCGGGAGCATGGGCAGATACGGCAGCAGGAGCGCGGCTCCGGCCATGCTGATCATGTTTCCGAAGTTGGAGCTGGTCCCCATCCGGATGTACTTGAGGGTGTTCGCGAAAGTGCGCCGGCCCTCGGTCACCCCCTGGCTGATCGCCGCCAGGCTCGGCTCGAGCAGAATGATGTCGGCGGCCGAACGAGCCACGTCCGTGGCGTTGTCGACGCTGATACCCACGTCGGCCACGTGCAGTGCCGGAGCGTCGTTGATACCGTCGCCCATGTAGCCCACAACATTGCCCGACTCGCGTAAGGCGCGGATGACCTGCAGCTTCTGGTCGGGATCGACGCGGGCGAAGATCGTGGTCCGTGACGCCCGGGCCACCAGCGCCGGGTGGGTCAGCTTGCGCATCTGGTCGCCGGTGAGCACGCCGTCCACCGCCAGCCCTACCAGCCCCGCGACGTGGCGGGCCACTAGGTCGTTGTCGCCCGTGATGATCTTGAGGCCAATCCCCTGGTTCGCGAGCGACGTAATCGCGGCACCGACGTCCGGTTTGGGCGGATCGCTGAACAAGATCACGCCCTCGAAGGTGAGGTCGCGCTCGAGCGCGGCCGCATCCGGGTTCGCCAGGCCCGCTGCCTCCTTGGCCGAGAGCTCGCGCGAGGCCACCGCGACCAACCTGAAGCCGTCGGTCGAGGCGTCGTTGACGAGGGCGGCCAGCCGGGCGCCTTCGCCATCGACCGGACGCGCGGACATCCCGCCCGGAGCCTTAGGGTTGTCGTCCTCGCGAACATGGCTGCAGCTCGACATGACCGATTCGGGCGCGCCCTTGGTAACCAGGAGTGGCGGATCGTCGCCGCGTCGAACGACCACGCTCAGCATCCGCCGATTGAAGTCGTATGGCAGCTCGGCCAGCTTGCGGTACTTGTCCAGGTCGGCTGGTGGCTTCGCGGCCGCCAGGATCGCAGTGTCCAGGGGATTCTGGAAGCTCCCCTGGAAGTGGCTGTTCAGGTACGCGTAGTCGAGTGCTTGGGTCGCTTCTTCGTCGTCGTCCTTGTCGATGCCGACGGCCTTCACGAGCTCCAGCTTGCCAAGGGTCAGGGTTCCGGTTTTGTCCGTGCACAGGACGGTGATGCTACCCAGGTTCTGGATCGCCGGTAACCGCTTGACCAGGACACCGTGGGCGGTCAGGGCCCGAGCGCCGCGGGTGAGGTTGAGGGTAACGATGGCGGGCAGCAATTCGGGCGTCAGACCCACCGCCAGGGCGATGGCGAACAGCAGCGCGTCGAAGAGTGGCCGCTGCCGGTAGATGTTCATTGCGAACACCCCGACCACCAGGATGATGGTGACGCGGCCTATCAGGAGGCTGAAAGCGCGGATGCCGTGCTGGAAATCGGTCTCGGGCGCGCGTTCGGCAAGCCGGTGGGCGATCGTGCCGTAGCTTGTCCGCGCGCCCGTGGCGGTCACCAGGGCCTTGCCGTTGCCGCTGACGACGCTCGTGCCGAAGAAGGCCAGCCCGGCCCGGTCCTTGTCTTTCGCTGGATCCAGATTGCCCGGCAGGGGGTTCTTGAGTGCCGCCGCCGACTCGCCGGTCAACGACGACTCGTCCACGAAGAGGTGATTCGCCTCGAGCAGGCGCGCGTCCGCGGGAACGATGTCGCCGGCCCCCAGGGTCACGACGTCGCCGACGACGACATCGCGAATCGGCACTTCCTGCTCCTTGCCGTCCCTGACCACCGTGGCGCGCACCGCAAGGCGAGCCTGAAGCGCCGCGACCGCGGCCTCTGAGCGGGCTTCCTGGACGAAGCCGAGGAGCGCGCTCATGATCACGATGGTCAGGATGATGCCCGCTTCCACCTTGTCGCCGACGGCCAGGCTGACCAGGCTCGCCGCGACCAGGATCAGGACGAGTGGGCTGGCGAACTGACCGATGAGGACGGCCAGAGGCCCGCGACGGCCTTCGCCACCCAGAGCGTTGGGGCCGTCCTGGCGAAGCCGCTGGGCCGCCGCGGTCGAGGTGAGGCCGGCGGCCGAGCCGGCGGGCGCGGGCGAGCCGGCGGGCGTGGGCGGGCTGACGTGCGCACGCCGACCGGCGGGCGCGGGCGAGCTGGCTGGCGCGGGCGGGCGGGCGTGCGCCGCCGAAGCTTTGCCTTTAGGGGCCGGCGGAACGGTCATGTGGCGCCATCTTATCCGGTCGAGCCGCGCCACTCCGCCAGAGTTCGTCCGCCGCATCGCGGTATGAACGCGGACAGGGGACGAGACTCCCGAGTTGCCCACCGTCTGCCCACACAAGGTTGCGCATCGGACCCACGCGGACCCGTTTCATTTGCGACTCTTGTCCGACATCCGGGCCCCGTCAGACGGGTCCGCCACGCCGGGAGACAGCAGACAGGGTCGGAGGAGGTTCGCTCATGGCCGCCGCCATCGGGTACGTCCGAGGCATGTTCCAGTGGACCGTCAAGCGCGAAGGGATCATCGCCCCGGACGAGCGGCCGCCGGCCGCCCAATCGGTGGCACTTGGGGTCCAGCACATCTTCGCCATGTTCGGGGCGACGGTGCTCGCCCCGGTCATCATGGGCTTCAACCCGNNAGCTTCTCGTTCATCGCCGTTGTCCTTTCGGCGGAAGCGATCGGAGGGGGTCACAACATTCCTGTCGCCCTGGGCGGCATCATCGCCTGCGGCGCTGTCTACGCCGCCATCGGCCTAGTCGTCATGGCGGTCGGCTACCGGTGGGTCGAGTTCCTGATGCCGCCGGTCGTCACCGGTGCGGTCGTGGCGGTCATCGGCCTGAACCTGGCCCCGGCTGCCATCAACTACATGATCGGGTCCGACGCAGCTCACCCGAGCAACTTCGGGATCCTGATCGGTCTGCTGACCGCCCTCGCGGTCGCTCTCGTAGCCGTATACGCCCCCGGCGTGTTCCGGCGCCTTCCGATCCTCATCGGCGGCATCTTCGGCTACGTCCTATTCTGGCTGCTGTCCAACGTCCTGAACCTCGGCGGGACCCACATCGACTTCAACGCGATCACCAGCGCGCCCCTGCTCGGCTGGCCCGCCCTGACCGCACCGAAGTTCGACACCCATGCGATCACGTTGATTGTTCCTGTCGCGATCGTCCTGGTGGCCGAGAACCTCGGACACGTCAAGGCCGTCGCCACGATGACCGGCAAGAACCTGGATCCGTACATCGGACGCGCGTTCTTCGCCGACGGCCTTGCGACGATGGTCGCGGGCTCCGGCGGCGGCACCGGTGTAACCACCTACGCCGAGAACATCGG